>CAZIME010000023.1:0-21496 GCA_964540395.1 uncultured Bifidobacterium sp. | reverse complement strand
AGAGCAACCGCCTTGTAAGCGGTAGGTCGTGGGTTCAATCCCCACCCTCGGCTCCAGGGAATTGCGTCTATGTCATTTGCCGAGGCGTTGAATCGCTCAGGAAAGCGCCGGAGTGATGCCGCGATTCAGCCACATCGATGTGGGGCAATCACCCGGTCGGTATGCGGTTCGGCCGAGCGCCGTAGGGTCTAACGGTCACCAATAGATGGCGCCTGCGGCGTCTCATCAAGTTGCATTTGCACCGGGGATGTGCATACTCTTGGACCGTCAAGACAAGTAAACACGAAAGTTCTTATCAGATCTTTCCTAACTGCGGAGGTAAGGAATGAATCGCAAGACGCGAAAAGGGCTGGGAGCAATCCTGGCAAGCGTGGGAGTGACCACGTTGCTGGGAGTCATGAGCGGTACGGGCGTAGTTCGTGCCGATGTTGCCGACCAACCTCCCATTGTGCCTGAAGACCCCAACGCTGAAGCGACGGCGGAAGTCACAATGAAAGAGCGATGCATTTGGTACGTGTCGGGTGTTGCAGGTGCCATCACGCTCACCACCGACGACTCCGAGGAGGACGCCGTCTATGACGGTGATCAGTTCTCGCTCTCAGCGGCGCTCGAGGACTACACGGCGTGGACTTCTGGAAATGAGACGGGTGGCGGGGCCGATTTCGACGAGCACGCATATTGCACATTTTTCGGTGAGCAGACGGGTATCGACGTTGAAGGAACCTGGAGCGGAAACGACTTCACGGCGGAAGCAATCACCTCTCCGGGCGTTTTTGAAGTAGACACCAACATGGATTTCACTGCTGACGCTGGCGGGGACGACCCGCTGACCTTTGGAATCTCAGAGGGAGTTTGCCGTGCAGCAGGCACATGGAATGTCGGACCCAGCATCTCTGCTGACCCCTCACTCATGGCATATCCGATACTTGACCTCGCAGCCGACGATGCAACGGTTCGTCCTGCTGATATCGCTCTTCAGAACGACAAGTGCAATGCTGAAATCGCGGTAACAGCATCGATCCCCGCGGGACTAACCCCGTTTTTCGCGGGTAAGCCCTACAAGTTCACGGGCCCGACCTTCACCACCGAAATCAGCATCGACAACGTCCGTTCTTCGTAACTGAAACGCTGAGCTACGGAAGTTCGCAGTCGGCAGTTACGGAAAAGTCGCACGCCGGGTGGGTCGGAGGGGAAATCCCCTCCGACCCACCCGTGCTCGATCAAGGTGAGATGAAGGGACAATCGATGTGAACCCGCTCATGCGCACGCGACGACTCGCCGGTGTCGTTGTTGGTGTTTGCGGCATCGTCTTGTCTTCGGTTGCGGTCGGCCTCGGCGGTGTTTCGGCGGCGCCTGCAACAATTCCGGATCAAGATCCTCCTCCCGGGGATGAGGCCGCCACCACGTCGACCGTACGAATGAAAGAGCGCTGTATTTGGTACGTCGACGGCGTTCCTGCAGCGATCAACTTGCTGCCGACCGGCGACGACGTCGCCGGTTTTGACGACGACGGCAATCCGATTGGGAAGGTGTACGACGGCTCGGAGTATTCGCTCTCCGTAACTTTGCCCGAGTTGCGTGCCTGGAACTCGGGAAACGAGTCGGGCGGCGGTGAGGAGTTCGTCGACGAGCATGCATTCTGCACGTATTTCGGTGCGACGACAGGCATCTTGCTCACCGGTATGTGGAGTGTGGGTGGGTTCACCGCGACTGCTGCGGACGGTGGTCCTGACGACAACCTCGATTTCGACATGTCACTGACAAATCCGTTGGCCATGACCATTGACGAAGGCACATGTCGCACCCCGAGCCAATATCCCGAAGAAAGTGCCTGGGAATTCGGTGGCGGCTCGTTCGAAGCCCTTGACGGCTCGTACCGACTGATCAAAACAGAAGTCGACATGCCACTTGGCGGACGACTCATGCAGCAGCCGATTGGAGTCACGACCGACAGGCCCGCGAACTTACCCGCCAGCAACGATCGCTGCGGAATCTATTGGTCAGTTCAAGTGAGCATTCCCGAAGGTGGAACACCGAGATACGCCGGCGAGGCGTATACCTTCTTGGGCCCCACGTTCACAACGGAGATTGAAATCGACTCCGGTGGTTCGTAACTCGTCAACGTCATGCTGAAGAAATTGGGCATGTCGCGACTGAGGGTGCTCGCACCTGTGCTCTCAATCGCAGCAGTCTTAGCGGTGACGATCCTGGCGATCGCCCTGCCGTCGAACATTGCCCGAGCAGCGAAACCGGCCGCAGGTGAACTCGGTATCGGAGTCGAGATCGTCCCGACGCAGTCGGACAACCCCGCGCAACTCGGGGCGAACAGCGAACTCTGGTTCGCAATCGAACCCGGGCAGAGCGCGCAACGACAATTCCGGATCATCAGCACGTCGGACATCGTGCAGAGCGTTGCGTTCGAGTTGTGGCAGGTGACGGTCGTCGACGGCGAACCAACGATCGATCGGACCACCCGCAGCCCGTCGGAGGAGTGGGTGACATTCGACCCGCCGACGATCGCGCTCGAGCCCCGCGCGCGCCAGGACGTAACAATGACATACACGATCCCGGCGAACACCGAACCCGCGGTCTTCGAGTCGTACCTTCGGATCCTCGTGTCGGCCCGTGATGCTCCCGTAAATGAGAACCCCAATGCCGGTGTACAAGCGGTCATCCAGGGGGCCTTGGCGTTCCGTAAATCGGTGTGGCTGGGTATCGGTGATGCAGCCAACCTCGCAACCGACTTCGAGATTCGCGGCGTCGCCGGGTGGTTGACCGACAAGAACGAAAAGGCCGTCCGTGTGCTAATCACGAACACCGGCGGCACCCCGATTCGCCCAACTGGTTCAGTTCAGCTTGCGGACCCGTTGTTCGCCAGCAACACGTTCGGACCCTTCGAATTCCGAACGAACACGATCAATCCGGGCGACAGTGCATACGGTGACGCGATCGTCGATCCGGCAATTACCGACGGCCGATGGTCCATTTTCGTGCAAGCAACACAAGGCAGCATCCGCAAAACGGCCAAGTTCGATCAAGAGATTCGCTTCGACCGCAGCCTCGACGAATTCGGCTCACTCTGGACATGGGCAACCCGAATCGGTATCGGTGCACTCGGTCTCGGGCTCGTCGCTGTCGGCTATATGCTCATGCGCGGTCGGGGACCACGACCGGGTCGTACGAGGCGCCGTAAGAAGACGAAACGGCGCTCACGACGTGCGCGCCGACCCGCGGAGGATTCGCCGATGACACTGTCGGACGCGCGCCGCCGGGCGCAGGCGTTGCGGCAGGCGGAAATGAAACGGTTGAGCGCCGAGATCGATCGCCTGAGCACCGACAACACCGGCGAGATCGTGCTCGGCAACCGCTTGCGCGAGCTGCGCGAACTTCTCGAGGATGGACTCATCACGATGGAGGAGTTCGAGGCGAAGAAGCGCGACATTCTCGACCGCTTCTGAGCGACGCACAGCCTCGCGGGTTCAATTCCCACCCTCGGCTCCGACAATCCGCAGAGCTGTATGTAGGTCACTCATTCGACCGACAGGGGTTGACTACCCTGAAAAGCACGGTGTTCAGCACCCGGAAAGCGAGTCACTCATGAGCCAGGAACAGCGTCGTCCCCGTCCGCAGCCCGAACCGCGGGGTGCCAACGTCAACTCGACCCTGTCGGTCATTGTCGCCGTTCTGTCGGTGCTGCTCGGATTCTTCATCCTTCGCGACATTCGCGGCGACGGCGGTGGAACCGTCAGCGCGCCGGCCGTCACCGAAACGACCGTGGCCGAGGGTTCCGTCGACACGCTGCCGGCAGTGCCGACGACGGCAGCCGTCGTGCTCACCGCTTTCAAGGTTCAGGTGGCGAACGCGTCGGGTGTGTCGGGTAGCGCAGGCTTGCTCACCACCGAACTGCAGGGTCGCGGTTACATCGTGCAGCCCGCGCTGAACAAGAGCGAAGTGACGCCGCGTCAAACGACGACGGTCGTCTATTACCTGCTCGGCAGTGAAGCGGCCGCAGCGGCCGTTGCCGCCGAGTTGGGTGGTGTGTCGACCGCGCCGATGCCCGCGCCGATCCCGACGGAGACCGGCAACCTCGGTGAGGCGAGCGTGCTCATCCTCCTCGGCACCGACATTGCCGGCAAGTCGTTGGCGATCATCAACAACGCCGTGCCGACCGCACCGACGGTTCCCGCCGTCACCGTGCCGGCAGTCGTCGTTCCCACCACGACCGGCGGCTGATCAGCGCGCGTGCGCGCGCAACACCTCGGCAGCGGCATCTTCGATGCACGTGCGCGGTTGCAAGAGCGCCGTGTCGCGACCGAACTTTGCCGCGAGGCTCACCGCCGTGAATCGACCGGGGGCGTTCGCGGTCGCATCGAGATCGACGTCGCCGCAGATGGCGACGCACGGCACGTTGCGTTTCGCCGCGAGTGATGCGACACCGCCGACGACCTTGCCGCGGAAACTCTCGGTGTCGAGCTTGCCCTCACCGGTGATGACGAGGTCGCAGGAGTCGAGCGCGTCGTAAAGATCGACTTCGTCGGCGACGACCTCGAAGCCGGAGACGAGTTGCGCACCGAGCGCGGCGAGGCCGCCGGCGAGACCACCGGCTGCACCCGAGCCGGGGATCGTCGTCACGTCGACGGCGAAGTTGTCGCGGTACAGCTGTGCGGTGCGCGCAAGACGCGTGTCGAGGAAATCGACCTGCGTCGCCGTCGCACCCTTTTGCGGGCCGAAGATACGCGCTGCGTCGAGGAACGGCGTGTCGACGTCGCAGGCGACGACGAACTCGACGCCTTTCAGTCGCGCCGGCGCGGTGATCGCCTGCACGGCACCCCAACCACCGTCGGTCGTCGCCGATCCGCCGACACAGACGATGATCTTCTTCGCACCGAGATTCAGCGCGGAATCGATGAGTTCGCCGACACCCGTCGTCGTCGCGTTGATCGGGTCGTTGCGTTCGGCACCGCCGGCAAGCGTGAGCCCGGCCGCGGCGGCCATCTCGATGATCGCGACTCCGCGATGGAAGCGCCACTGCGCATCGACGGGCTTGCCGAGCGGACCGGTGACACGTTGCGTGCGGTTCGCACCACCGAGCACCGCGAGGGTGCCTTCACCGCCGTCGGCGAGCGGGATCTCGACGCAGTCGTGACCCTCGGACCAACACGCATGACCGATGGCCGTCGCCACCTCGGCTGCGGTGGCGGTACCGCGGAATTTGTCGACTGCCGCCACGACCCGCACGCGCACAGGCTAAACGTCGTGCATCGCGGCGATGCCTAGTGTGGCGCACATGACCGATGCGTTGGCGCTCGATGGTGTTGGACAAGCAGAAGCAATCCGGCGCGGTGAGGTGAGCGCGACCGAACTCGTCGATGCGGCGATCGCCGCGGTCGAGAAGGTGAACCCGCAGATCAACGCCGTCATTCACAAGCGTTACGAACGGGCACGACACGAAGCCGCGGGTCCGAATTCGGGACCGCTCGCCGGTGTGCCGATCGTGGCGAAGGACCTGCTGTGCCAGATGGACGACGAGCCGTACCACCTCGGCACGCGCGTGTTGAAGCAACTCGGGTACCGCGCCGAAGGTGACTCACACGTGTACACGCGGTTGCGCGGCGCGGGATGCATCGTCATCGGGCGCACGAACGTGCCCGAGTTCGGCAGCACCATCACCACCGAGCCATTGGCGTACGGTCCGGCGCGCAACCCGTGGAACCTCGAGCACTCGACGGGTGGATCGAGCGGCGGATCGGCGGCGACGGTCGCAGCGGGATGCGTGGCGATCGGCCACGGCAACGACGGCGGCGGATCGATCCGCGTACCGGCAAGCGAGTGCGGTCTCGTCGGGTTGAAGCCGAGTCGTGGTCGCATCAGCATCGGACCGCAGCTCGGAGAAACATGGTTGGGCGGAGTGGTGGAGGGATGCCTCACGCGCAGCGTGCGCGACACCGCACTCGTGCTCGACATCCTGCAGGGATACGAGCCGGGTGACCCGAACGTCGCACCGCCTCCAGCGCGGCCGTACCGCGACGAAGTCGGTGCCCCGGTGGAGAAGTTGCGCATCGGTGTGCTCGATTCACCGCTGTTGCCGACGGGTCTCGATCACCCCGACACGCGAGCGTCGATCGCCGCAGCCGCACGACTGTTCAGCGAGTTGGGACACGACGTCGAGGTGACGCATCCGCCGGCGCTGAACGAAGAGGAGTTCGGGGACCGGTTCCTTTCCGTCGTCATCGCGGGAATCGCCGCCGACGTCGGACAGTTGGAGAAGCGGCTCGGTCGTGAGTTGACGACCGACGACATCGAACCGAGCAACTGGGTGATGCACGCCTTCGGCAAGGCGACGAACGTCGTCGACTACCTCGACGCCGTGTACTGGATGCATCGCTGGTCGCGACGCGTCATCGAGTGGTGGTTGCCCGGCAACGGCAAGCGCGGATTCGACGTGTTGCTCGCCCCCGTGATCGCCGGTCCGCCGCCACGCATCGGTGAGCTGAGCGGCGACGATTCGACCGATCGTCTGCGCGCGGTGATGCAATACACCGCGCAGTTCAACATGACGGGCCAACCGGCGATCAGCCTGCCGTTGTTCTCGAATGCGGCGGGATTGCCGATGGGTGTGCAGTGCGTCGGTGCGCCGTTTCGCGAGGACGTGTTGTTGCGATTGGCGGCACAGGTGGAAGCGGCCGCACCGTGGGCACACCGCCGCCCGGCGATTCACGCGTAGGAACCCGATGTTGTTTCCTTGGCAATGGTTGGTGGAGGCGCTTGCGCTCGCGGCGATCATTCCGATGGTCGTGCGCGCGGCACGCAAACGCGAGCCGATCGCCGCGGGAAGTGCGATGCGCGATGCACCCGGTGGGGTGCCGTCGATCAGTGTCGTCATCCCGGCGCGCAACGAGGAGTTGCGCATCGGTGCGTGTCTGGACGGCTTGCGCGGCGCAGCCGGTGTGCTCGAGGTGATCGTCGTCGACGACGACTCAAGCGATGCGACCGCCCGCATTGCGACCACGGCCGGTGCACGGGTGGTGCGCGCCGAGGGTCGACCCGAGCGGGCAATGGGCAAGCCGTGGGCGTTACGTTGCGGGGTGAACGCCGCCCGGGGTGAGTGGATCGTGACTCTCGATGCCGACACGCGGCCTGACGCGCAGTTGCCGCTTGCGCTCGTCGCACGCGCGATCCGCGACGATCTCGCACTGGCGAGTGCGGGCGGACGGTTCCGGTGCCGCACGGCAATGGGGCGGTGGTTGCACGCGGCGATGCTCACGACGCTCGTGTATCGATTCGGCGCGGGAGGAACACCCCGCAAGCGGGGAGTGGCGAACGGTCAGTGCCTTGCGTTCCGGCGCAGCGATGCGATCGACGGTGCGTGGTTCGACGTGGTTGTACACGACATCGTCGAGGACGTTGCGCTTGCGCGGCACGTGCACGGCACGGGGAGACGCGTCGGTTTCGTCGATGCATCGAGGTTGCTCGTCGTGGAGATGTTCGACGGTTTCGCCGATACCTGGCGCGGATGGGGGCGCAGTCTCGCGTTGCCCGGTGTGGAGCCGATCGGGAGACAAATCGTGCAGGTCGTCGTGCTCGGCGTGGTCATGGTGCTCGCACCGGTGTCGGTCGTTCTCGGTGCGCCGAGCGTCGTGTCGATCGTCATCGTGGCGATGCGACTCGGCACGTTGTTCGGCACGCGTCGTGCGTACGAGCGGGGCGGGCCGGGTTACTGGCTGTCGCCGCTCGCCGATCCGCTCGCGGTGATCGCGGTGCTCGGCAACGTCATCGTCCCGCGCAGAGTGTGGCGCGGTAGGTCAACCCGCGAGGGTTGATCTACGGATTGACGCGTAGTTCAACGCAGTTGCGTTGAACGAAGTGCGGAGACGCGGTTCAACGAGAGCGTGACTCGCGCCAGGCGAGGACGAAGCGCAGCCCGATGAGGGTCATCAGGGCGCCCGATGCTGCAGTGCGCCATTGCCCGTCGCGGTACAGCTGGATGAACGGGAAGAGCACGATCGCAATGCGCACCGAATAGGCGAACATGCGCGTGGACATCCACCACAGCAGAAGAACGGCAATGCAGAACAACGCCGGCCACGGGGAGAGCACGAGCGTCGCACCGACCCACGTGAGCACGCTGCGACCGCCACGGAATTTCGCCGTTGCCGGCCAGGCATGCCCGATCATGGCTGCCGCGCCGGCGAGGTAGTGGATGCGCCAGTCGGTGCTCGCCTGCTGGGCGATGATCACCGCAGCGGCTCCCTTGGCGGTGTCGCCGATGAACACGAGTGCCGCGAGGCGGGCAGGAAGATGGCCGCGCGCATTCCAGAAACCAGGGTTTCGATCGCCGACATCGCGCAGGTCGTCGACACCACCGCGACGCGCAACGGCGTTCGCAACGGGCAGCGCACCGAGAAGATACGCAACGACGATCGCGGCGATGCTCTGCACCATCGCTCGCGACCCTAGTCACTGCGCCGAGTTCGTGTCGTCGTGTCGGCATCGGCCGGTACCGACAGCGCCGCCGCTATACACGCATGCCACTTCGTACGCGTGGTCACTGCACATACATGGCACGATGGATGTGATGGCACGCGTGGCTTCCTTTCATCTCGTGCGCTGGTCGTCACCGTTGCGGGCGTTCATCGCGCTGGGGATACAACGCATCACGTTGAAGCGAATCGACGGGCTTGAGTTCGTGCGCGTACTCGGTACGGGCCGCGGTTCGACGACGACGTCATCGATCCAACCCGAACGCACGGCCCTGTTCTGCGTGTGGCGCAGTGACGACGACCTACGGCGATTCGTTGACGAACGCTTTGACGACATCGGCGATGCGCACGCCGTGCGCGAGGCCTGGCACGTCGGGTTGCACTCGGCCGGTGGTCACGGTTCGTGGCGCGGACGAGCAGTTCCCGAGCTCATCCAACACGCGGCACCGGCAGCCATCGATGCGGGTCCGTTGCTCGTGCTCACCCGGGCGAACGTGCGACTTCCCGCGTGGCGGCGGTTTCACCGTGCGGGAGTCGGCGTGGACGAACAGTTGCAGTCGGCAGCGGGCTTGCGTGCCGTCGTCGGTGTGGGCGAGTTGCCCAAGGGAAGCTTGGCGACGTTGTCAGTGTGGGATTCGGTGGAAGCGATGCGCAATTTCGCGGTGGGCACCGAGCATCATCGCGAAGTCGTTGCCCGCACCCGCCGCGAGAACTGGTACGGCGAGGAGATGTTCGCCCGGTTCGTGCCCTACTGGTCGGCGGGCACGTGGGACGGACGGGATCCGGCGCGCAACGACGAGATCTCCTGAGACTCTTTGCGAAGAGTCCACTGGGGCCAGAGCATTCCGTACGGCTCGGCATTGGTGTGATGGTGCGTGTGGTGCGCGGTGGTGAGCCGTGCAGTCGTATGCGACGGAATGCGTGACAGACCCGGAATACGACCGTGAATGACGCCGTCGTGCACGAGGGTGTAGGCGACGCCGTACATCGTGGCGCCGGCGCACACCGCGACGAGCCACGACATGCCGTCGACGTTGAAGCCGATCCACAATCCGGCCATCACGATGATCGAAAAGGCGAGCGGGAACACGTCGTTCGACTCGAGACCGCGCTTGGGAACGGCGCGAGCGGCGTTGCGATGGTGACCGTTGTGCAGGTTCTTGAGCGGCCCGTGCATCACCCAGCGATGTGCGGCGTAGGTGACGAGTTCCATCGCGACGAATGCGACGGCGGCGATGGCGAGAAACGCGGCGACGTCGGCGAACCGGGTCATGGCGGGCATCACTCTACAAACCGCCGCGCAGCAGACCTTCTTGCACGACGGTGACGACGAGTTCACCTTCCTGCGTGAAGATCGCGCCGCCGGCAAGACCGCGGGCATGTGACGTGGAGAAAGACGACTGGTCGTAAAGGAGCCACTGATCGGCGCGGAACTCGCGGTGGAACCACATCGCGTGGTCAAGGCTCGCCATCTGTACCGTTCCGTCGGTCCATCCGAGACCGTGCGGCAGCAACGCGGTGTCAAGCAGCGTGAAGTCGCTCGCGTACGTGACGATGCACTGGTGCAACAACGGATCGGCGGGGAGTGATCCGTTGGCACGGATCCACACACGCTGACCCTGACGCGGCTTGTCGCGCTTGGCGAACGGGTTCGTATCGACGTAGCGCAGGTCGATCGGCCGCGGACGCTCGAACCAATCGCCGAGTTGCTCCTTGTACGGCGTCATCAACTCCTTGATGTCGGGCAGCGACTCGGGCGGCGGAACGTCGCGCGGCATCTCGATCTGGTAGTCAAGACCCTCTTCGTAGGTGTGGAAGCTCACCTGCAGGTTGAAGATTGCACGACCGTGCTGGATGGCCACGACGCGACGAGTGGAGAAACTCTTGCCGTCGCGGATGCGATCGACGGTGTACAGAATCGGCACAGTCGGGTCGCCGGGGCGCAGGAAGTACGCGTGCAGTGAATGCGCGCGGCGATCGGCGTCATCGACGGTGCGGGCGGCGGCGACGAGTGCCTGACCTGCGACCTGTCCACCGAACACACGCTGACGGTTCTCGTCGGGGCTCGTGCCGCGGAAGATGTCACGTTCAATCGTCTCGAGATCGAGCAAGTCGACGAGGGAATCGAGCGCGGCGCGTGATTCAGCCATGGCTCTATCGTGTCAGATCGTGCACTCCGAAACCACGAGCGAGCCGATGAATTCGGCGTTGCGCGAGTTGGCTCTGGGAACGAAAGGGTTCATGCCCGCCGACGAAGGCGATGCATTGCACGCTGCGGCACTTGCGGCATTTGCGCGGGTGCCGGGTGCGGCGATCGTCGAAGTAGGAACGTACTGCGGGCGCTCGACGTTGTGGTTGGCCGACGTTGCACGCAAGGCGGGTGTCGTCGTATACGCCGTCGATCACCACCGTGGTTCGGAGGAGAACCAGGCGGGATGGGAATGGCACGATTCCGAGCTCGTCGATGCGCACGGACGCTTCGATTCGTTGCCCGAGTTCCGCCGCACCATTGCGCGCGCCGGTGTGAGCGACGTCGTGCGCGCCTTGGTTGCCGAGTCGACCGAGGTCGCCGGGCGGTGGACGTTGCCGATCGCCGTGTGCTTCATCGACGGCGGACACGGTCGCGAGGTGGCGCGAGCCGACTACGAAGCGTGGGCCGGGCTCGTCAGCATCGGCGGATCACTCGTCATTCACGACGTGTTCGCCGATCCGAAGGACGGCGGTCAGGCCCCGCACGACGAGATCTACGTGGCGGCACTGCGATCCGGGCGCTACGAGGAAACCTCGGCAACCGGCTCGTTGCGCGTACTGCAACGCGTGCGCTGACGTCGCCCTCCGTGGCAGAGAGTTATTCGTCGGCGAGTGCATCCACATCGGCAAGATCCTGTAGGCGTCCCGTCGACAATTTGTTCACTCGCAGATCTCCAAGTGATACGAACGGGACCTGGACATCACCGATCGAAACAAGCATCCGGTTCTCGTACGCATCCGTGAAGTCGAGTCCCGTTGCGGTCGTGAGAATGTCGATTCGCAGGGGCTCGTTGCCCAATTGAATGACTGAGTTCGGAGCTTCGAAGTCTTCGGCAGTCAATCCAACGTTGCCGAATCCGAAGGCATCGAGCGCCGCAAGAATGCGATCTGAATTCTCAGGATCCGCCCACACCCAGACGTCCAGATCCTTCGTGTAACGCGGGTGACCGTGAGCGGCGACCGCGTATCCGCCGATGATCAGAAATCGGACGTTATGCGCGACGAACGACTTGACAAACTCTTGAAAGTCGGGGTTGAGATTCATCGGTCCATCCGTGGAATTCGCTCCGGAGTTCCTCGACCGCTGCAATCCGCTCCGTGACGGGTCGAGTCCGCCAGTAGGTGGATGCCGGCGGTTGGTCGCCGACCCGATGGATGTGTGCGACGTTGCTCATCCCTGCCACAGCAGAACTCTACCCAAGCAAACAGGACGTAATCAGTCGATGATCGGCGGGGCGAATACCGCGTGTGCGGGTGAAATGCGCTGCAACGCATCGGCGGCGAGGATGACCGCCGCACCGGTGTAACTGCTCACTTCGTCGGCGGGGAAGACGATGCGATCGGGATACACGAGCCCTGTGAGATACGCCCCGTTGTCGAGTCGGTGACGAGACGTGGTGGCAAGGAGGAACTCCGCCGTTGCGACGTCACCGATCGCCGCGTGCGCAAGTGCACACTCGGCGGTTTCGGACGCGGTCACCCATGGCTCGTCGTGAACGCAGCGCACGCCGTGTTCACCGAGAACGAAGCGATCCCAGTGCTCGGCGAGACGCAGCTTTGCGGAATCACCGGTGAGCGATCCACCGAGCACGGGGTAGTACCAGTCCATCGCCCAGCGTTCCTTCGGCTCGAACGAGTCCGGTGCAAAGCGGATGACGGTATCGAGTGCGTCGGCGGCTGCGCGCCACAGCGGCCGCGGCTCGCCGACGAGCGCGGCGACGTTGGCCGCGCAGTGCAACGAATGACGAATCGAACTGCATCCGGTGAGCAGCGCGTAGTCCCACGGCTCGGCATCGACCTCGCGGGCCCACAAAATGGTGCCGTCCTTGCGACGCATGTCGAGCACGAACCGCATGGCGCGTTCGACCATCGGCCAGAAACGCACGACGTCGTCGAAGCGGTTCGACGTCAACCAGTAGTGCCACACGCCGGTGGCGACGTAGGCAGTGACGTTGGAGTCGAGCTTGGCGTCGTTCACCGCGCCCGTGCTCGCGTAATAGTTGTGCCAGGAACCATCGGGTCGTTGGGTGTCGGCGAGCCACTGCAGACCCGCACGCGCAGCATCGTGGCGGCCCATCACGCCGAGGGCCATCACCGCTTCGACGTGATTCCACGGGTCGCAATGACCGCCCGGGAACCACGGGATCATGCCGTTGTCGAGCTGCAACGATGCGAGCCACGTCGCCGTGTCGTTCAGTTGATCGATGCCCGGCACGAACGAGCGCGGGTGGGTGCTCATTGCGTCACCGCCACGGGAGACATCGCCGTTTGTGCGGACGTGGCAGTCGATGAACCGGGTTTGTTCGCGTACACGACGTACGACTTGCCGATGAGCGGCGAGAGGAGACGATCGGCGAGACGCGTCGAGCGCGGTGCTTCGATGATGTCGCGCTCGAGGAGTTTCTTGTACCGGTTGACGAGACGGTGATCTTCGCGCTGCGGGCCGACCGCACAACGCAACCACCAGTACGGCGAGTGGAGACCGTGCGCGCGGTGCGTGCCGCGTGGACGCAAGCCGTGATGCGAGATCTTGCGTTGCAGTTCACGAGCCGTATAGATACGTACATGACCGCCCTCGACGAACGGTGCGTGGTACTCGTCGGAGAGCATCCAGTTGATGCGCTCGGGGAACCACGACGGAACGGTCGCAGCGAACGTTCCGCCCGGTGCGAGTACGCGGGAGAGTTCGCGCAGCGCAGCATCGTCGTCGTGGATATGTTCGAGCACCTCGGACGTGACGACGACATCGAAGGCGCCGTCGGCGAACGGGAGTCGGGTGGCATCGCCGCGGATGCAGCCGACGAAACGCGATTCGTCGATTTCGCCGGCGAACGCCATCGCGGCGAACGTCGCACGGGTCGAGGTGACTTCGGCATCGCCGTAGTCGAGGGCGACAACTCGCGCACCGCGACGTGCAGCCTCGAAGGCGTGCCGACCGAAGCCCGCACCGGCGTCGAGGAACAACGTTCGCTCCGTGATCGGGAGCTCCTCGAAGCGCACGGTGAGCATCAGGCGCCGCGCTCCCGTTTGGCGAGCAATTCGATGTTGCGCGGCATCGCGAGCACCTCGCGGTACTGCTCGACGGTGAGTTGTGCGCAGTGGCGCCACGACCAACGTTCGACGACGCGCTTGCGTCCGGCCGCACCGACCCGGGCACGCAGGTCGGCATCATCCAAACCGCGACGGATTGCCGCGGCGAGCGCGTCGACGTCACCGGGCGGGCACGACAACACGGTGTCACCGTCGCGACCCGTCACCTCCGGCAGCGCGCCGCCGGTGGTGGCGACGAGGCAGATACCCGTCGACATCGCCTCGATGGCGGGGAGGCTGAAGCCCTCGTACAGCGACGGCACGACGGCAAGCGTGCTGCGCGCGTACAACTCGACGATCGTTTCGTCGGGCACCCCCGACACGTAGTCGATGCAGTCCTTCAAGCCGAGCGACTCGATGAGATCGGCACTCGCACCGGCGCGGGGCTTGCCGATGATCGTGAGGCGCACGTCGCGTTCGGTGCGCAATTTGGCAAGGGCCTCCAACAAATAGGAGAGACCTTTCAAAGCGACGTCGGCCGAGGCCGTTGTGATGAGGCGCTGCGGTTCGCGCGCGATGTGCGGCAATGGTGTGAACAAGTCGGGATCGACACCGACGGGAACGAGACGCATGCGGTCGCGCTGCACGCCCATGTCCTTTTCGATGTCGTTGATCGAGTTCTCGCTGACGACGACGATCCGCGGCATCGAACGCGCCACCTTGCCCTGCATGCGCACGAACGAGTACCAACGACCGATCGCGCGGCGCTTCCACCAGGTCGGCGTGTGACTCATCTCGAGTGCGCGGTCGCGGGTGATCGGGTGGTGCAATGTGACGATCGTCGGGATGACGTCGTTGATCCGACGGATCGCGGTGCCGAGGCACTGGTTGTCGTGCACGAGATCGAAGTCGTTCGCCCGCGGCTTCAGCGCACGGTACGCACGCAACGAAAACGCGCGCGGCTCGCCGAACGTGCCGCGCAGGAACTCGAGCACCTCGACGGCGTCGGCCCACTCCTTGATCTCCCAGTAGGCGGGGAAGCGACCGGGATAGAGGTCGTTGAAGATGTCGAGGCTCGGCAGCTTGTGCATCTCGATGCGCGGATCGAGCACAGGGTACGGCTGACCGCCGTACACCTCGACGTGATGACCGAGATCGACGAGCGCCTTCGTGAGGTGGCGCGTGTACACGCCCTGACCGCCGACGTGGGGTTTGCCGCGGTAGGTGAGGTACGCGATGCGCAAAGGTCCGTTGCGCAAACGGTCATGCATCGCGCGCATGTCGTGCCCCACCGACATGCGTGTGGACGCTATCTGTGGCGCAGGCTCCGCGACCGGGACATCAGTGCCATGGCGAGTGCCCCCGCGCAGAGGGCGATGACGAGCACCGCATCTCCCATGTGGGAGTAGACGGTACGTCCCGTGCGCAACGGCACGTCGGCGACGAAGGCGGCCTGCTCGCCGATCGAGGTGCGACGGATGACGTCACCGTCGGGCGAGATGAGCGCGGTGATTCCCGTCGTTGCCACCTGCAACGTCCAGCGGTCGGTCTCGCGGGCGCGCAGTCGCGATACATCGACCTGCTGTTCCTGCAACAACGTGCCGGTGTAACTCGAACCGTTCGTCGGATTGACGAGCACTGAACCACCGGCTTCGACTCCCTCGTTCGCACGACCGGCAAAGAACGTCTCCCACGAGATGACGACGGCGAGAACGTGTTCACCGATGCGCACCGCCGCCGTGCCGTCGCCCGCCACCGCGTCACGTGGTACGCGACCGACCGGTGCACCGACTGCCGACAGCAGCCCGCGCAGCGGGACGTACTCGCCGTACGGAACGCGGCGAACCTTGTCGTAGCGATCACCGATCGTGCCGTCGGGCGTGACGACGACCTGGGCGTTGGTGAAACCATTCGGCACGCTCTCGGTGACACCGACGAGGAACGTCGCATCGAGGCGCTTTGCCTGCGCGACGATTTCGTCGGCAACGTCGCTGCCGGCGAACGTGCGCACGTCGATGACGTTCTCCGGCCACACGACGACGTCGATGTCGTCGCCCGGTGACAACGTGTCGGTGGCGGCGAGATGACGGTCAACGACGTCGCGCGGGTTCGAGTCGATGGCGAGCACCGCCTGCGGCCCGCCACCCTGCACGAGCGCGATGCGCAGCGAGTCACCGGTATCCCGGGCACCGGGGACCACTCGTGCAACCGGCACGAGCAACAGGAGTCCGACGAGCGCGACGCGTACGGCACGCGACCGACGCACATCACTGTCGATCAACGCGGCGACGATCATGGCTCCGAGGAGAAGTACCCATGCACTCACACCGAGTGGACCGACGAGCCGCACGAGCGGTCCGGCGGGCGACGGTGAAGCGGCGATGGCAAGACTCGCGATCGGCACACCGCCGAATGGGAACGAGAAACGGATCGCCTCGGCGAGGCCATGTGCACACGCGCGCACGATGATTCGCGCACCGCGCGGGGCAACGAAACTCGCCACGGTGGTGGCGGCACCGTGCAGCGATGCAAAGAAGAGGACGGCGACGATCCAGCCGGGACCCGTGAGGAACCACATCCACCCGGTGGCCGGCGCGAACCACCCGAGGGCGAAGAGAAAGCCCGGCAGGAATCGTGCGCGCGGGAACCAGCGCTCGGCAATCGCCTGGGAAATGATGACACCGACGAGGGCGAGCGGCCACCAGCGCAACGGAGCGAGTGCGAGTGCGACGAGCGATCCGGCACCGACGGCGGCTGCGCCAAGGGCGATCGCCGTGCGGCGCGACGCCGACGCACCGGTTGATTCGTCGGCGGGTTCGGGTGTCGAGGCCATGGGTGGACCTTCAGTGTGGGTCGGGGAGCATCGATTCAGCGCGGGCCCGACCAGCGCGGTGACACGCGGCGCAAGTGACTGCTCAGGTGATTGATGCGCAGCTTTGCCGGCGGATGGCTGGCCCAGCGGCGGCGCTGCGTCGCTCGGCGACGGGAACGTTCGCGTTCGGCGGCGTCGACCCGGCGCAGTGCCTTCAACAATTCGTGCCCGAAACCGAGTTCGGCGGCGCGACGGTCGGCGTGCAGCTCGGATGCGCGACCGAGCGTGGTGCCCAGCGCACTGGCGAGCGACACGTTGAGGCGCAACAACCACGACACGACGTGCAGAGTCGCCGACACGATGCGACCGACGAAGCGCAGTGCGGGGTAGCGATCGGCGAACGTCGTCGTCGCCGCCTCGGCGACGTGCTGGATACGCGTGCCGAGAGATGCAAGTGCAATGATCGGCAAGCTCATCCACTGCGACACGGTGAGCGCGACGGTGTGCAGCCCGAGGTGGTGACTGAGTTCGTGGGCGAGCACGCCGCGCAACTCGTCATCGTCGAGTTCGTGTACTGCGTACGACGACACGATGACGAGGTGACCTCCGCAAGCGAAGGCATTCAGCGAATCATCGTCGATGACGGCGAGGACGAACGCGTCGGGACGTCTTTGCGCGCGGCGTGACACGGCGATCCATGCACTCTCGAGTCGCCGTGCTTCGGATGCGGTGGGTGACCGGGCGCCGAGTAGCCGCATGATGACGAAGCGCTGCACCAGACGCGAGAACATGAGCACACCGAGGGCGAGAGCAGCTACGGCAAAGAACAAATAGGACACCGTCGACCATGCGGCAAGGGGCAGCCAGAGAACGAACATCGCGAGCAGCCAGCCGGGCAGCAAAGTGACGACGGGCGCGATTCCGGTGAGTGCACTCCACTCGATTCGGCGCGAACGTGCGGCCACGACGCACGAACCTATCGTGGAGTACATGAACTGGCTGGCGTCGATTCCGAGTCCCTCGACGGGCTCGCTGCAACTCGGTCCGTTGCGACTGAACGCGTACGGACTGATGATCGCACTCGGCGTCGTCGTTGCGACGTGGCTGCTCGGCAAGCGATTCGTCGCCAAGGGTCTCGCGACACGCGACGATGCAAGCTCGATCGCGATCATCGCGGTTCCCGCCGGCGTTGTCGGCGGACGTCTGTACCACGTGGCCACGACGTGGGAGAAGTACTCGGAGAACCCCGGCGAGATCATCCAGGTGTGGAAGGGCGGTCTCGGTATCTGGGGCGGCATCACGCTCGGAGTGCTCGTCGGGATCTGGGCGGCCAAGCGCCGCAACATTCCGCTCGGTCCCGCACTCGGTGCGGTTGCACCGAGTCTCGCCTTCGCGCAGGCGATCGGTCGATGGGGCAACTGGTTCAACCAGGAACTCTTCGGGCGCGCAACGACGCTGCCGTGGGGTCTCGAGATTTCCGACAAGAACCTGCCGGCGGGGTTCGAGAGCGGCACGTTGTTCCACCCGACGTTCCTCTACGAATCGATCGGCTGCGCGCTGCTCGGTGTCGTGCTGCTGCAGCTCGACCGTCGGGGCAAGGCGCGCGACGGTCTGTTGTTCGCGTGGTACGTCGTCGGTTACGTCAGCATGCGCTTTTTCATCGAGGGGCTGCGCATCGATCCCGCACGCAACGTCGCCGGTCTGCGGTTCAACCAGTGGACCTCGATCGTCGTCGGGGCCGTGGCCATCGCATGGATCATTCGCCGCATTCGGCGCAACGAGGAGCGTGCCGGTTCGGTGAACGTTCGCACTTCGGGTGACGGCTCGACGCCCCAGCCGTAGCATCAACTCCCGTGCCGGAGCAGATTTCTCCCGAGGTCGTGCGCAAGGTCGCACGTCTGGCGCGCCTGGCCCTCACCGACGAGGAAGTCGCCCGCATGACCAGCCAGCTGGGTGGAATGCTCGAGCATTTCCGCGACGTCGACGCGCTGAAACTGGATGCCGTCGCACCGATGAGCCAGCCGTTGCCGCTGTCGAACGTGTTGCGTGACGACGTCGTTGCGCCGGGACTCGACCGGGCCGAAGTGCTCGCGAATGCACCCGCCGCACAGGACGATCGTTTCCGCGTGCCACCGATCATCGGGTTCGAGGAATGACGAAGCGCAGCGTCGTCGAGGTGGCCGGCGCCGTTGCGCGCGGTGAACTCACCGCTGCCGCCGTGCTCGAGGAGAACCTCTCAGCGATAGCCGCACGCGAAACCGAGGTGCACGCATTCAACCTCGTCACCGTCGACGCGGCCCGCGAGCGCGCCGCGCAGATCGATGCCGACGTGAAGCAGGGGCGCAATCCCGGTCGACTCGCCGGTGTCACCATCGCGCTGAAGGACAACATGTGTACGCGGGGCGTCGACACGACGTGCTCGTCGAAGATCCTCGCCGGTTGGAAGCCGCCGTACGACGCCACCGTCGTGCGCCGTCTGCACGACGAAGGTGCGGTGTTCGTCGGCAAGACGAACCTCGACGAATTCGCGATGGGTTCGAGCACCGAGAACTCGGCGTTCGGCCCCACCCGCAACCCGCTCGACACGTCGCGCGTGCCGGGCGGATCGAGCGGCGGCAGCGCAGCTGCAGTCGCTGCCGGTTTTGCCACGGCGTCGCTCGGAAGCGACACGGGCGGCAGCATCCGCCAGCCGGCCGCATTGTGCGGTCTCGTCGGCGTGAAGCCGACGTACGGTCTGGTGTCGCGTCTCGGTCTCGTCGCGTTCGCGAGCAGCTTGGATCAGATCGGTCCGTTCACGACGAGCGTCGCCGATGCGGCACTGTTGCTCGAGGTCATCGCCGGCCACGATCCGCTCGATTCGACGTCGTTGCCGCAACCCGCACCGCAACTCACCGGCGAGGTGTCGCGCGGTGTGCAAGGAATGCGTATCGGTCGCGTTGTCGACATGCCCGAGGGATGCGAACCCGAGGTGCTCGCGCAACTCGATGCTGCCTTCGCTGCACTGCAGAAGGCGGGTGCGACGATCGTCGACGTGAAGTTGCCGTCGCTGTCGTACGGTCTCACCGCTTACTACCTCATTGCACCCGCCGAGGCGAGCAGCAATCTCGCACGTTACGACGGTGTGCGTTACGGCATGCGCGTCGATGCGGCCGACCTCAACGCGATGTACGACGCAACCCGCGCCGCCGGTTTCGGTGACGAGGTGAAGCGGCGAATCATGCTCGGTACGTACGCACTGTCCGCCGGTTACTACGACGCGTACTACGGCAAGGCGCTGAAGGTGCGTCGGCTCATCGCCGACGACTTCGCCGCCGCGTACGCGAACTGCGACGCGATCCTCACGCCGACGTCGCCGACCGTGGCGTTCAAGATCGGTGACAAGACGAGCGATCCGCTCACCATGTATCTCTGCGACGTATTCACCATTCCGACGAACCTCGCCGGTCACGCCGCAATGAGCGTTCCGTACGGCACGGGTGCGCACGGCCTACCCGTCGGCGTGCAGGTGCTCGCACCGGCACTCGGTGAAGCGGCGATGTTCCGCGTCGCCGGAGCACTGGAGACGTCGCTGTGAGCGTGAAGGTGGCCACCGCCGAGCAACTCATCGACGGTTGGGAGCTCGTCGTCGGGCTCGAAGTGCACGTCGAGTTGGCGACGCGCACGAAATTGTTCAGCGCGTCGCCGAACCGTTTCGGTGACGAACCGAACACGAACATCGACCCCGTCACGCTCGGCCTGCCCGGTGCGCTGCCCGTGCTCAACCGGCACGCCGTCGAGCTGGCAATGCGCATCGGTTTGGCGCTCAATTGCCGCGTGCAGCCGTGCACGTTCCATCGCAAGAACTACTTCTATCCCGACCTGCCGAAGGCGTATCAGATCAGCCAGTACGACCAGCCGCTGAACGTCGACGGATGGCTCGACCTTCCCGGCGACGTGCGCATTGGCGTCGAGCGTGCACACCTCGAGGAAGACACCGGCAAGTCGACGCACTTCGGCGGCGCGTCGGGCCGCATCCACGGCAGCGACTATTCGCTCATCGACTTCAACCGTGCCGGCGTGCCGTTGGTGGAGATCGTATCGAAGCCCGACATCCGCACGAGCGAACAGGCACGTCAGTATGTCGCCGAGTTGCGAGCCATCCTGCTCGCCATCGGCGCGAGCGACGCGAAGATGGAGGAGGGCTCGATGCGTTGCGACGTCAACGTGTCGGTGCACAAGCCCGGAACGCCGTTCGGAACGCGCTGTGAGATCAAGAACGTCAACTCGATCCGCGCCGTCGGTCGGGCAATCGATTACGAGGCGCGCCGCCAGATCGACATCATCACTTCCGGTGGAGTCATTCGTCAGCAGACGCTGCACTGGGACGACGCCGCGGGTCGCACCAACGTGTTGCGCACGAAGGAAGACGCCGACGACTACCGCTACTTCCTCGAACCCGATCTCGTGCCGCTCGCACCGGATGACGCGTGGGTGAATGCGGTGCGCGCCGCGCTGCCGCCGCTACCCGCACAGCGTCGTCGCACGCTCGCCGAGCTCACCGGTGCCGACGTACTCGGTGAAGCGGTGTCGGTCATCGTCGAGCGCGGGCAGGACGACTACGTGGCCGCAGTCGCAAAGGTGGGTGGTGACCCCGCGCGCGCACTCGTGTACGTGCAACAGGCGTTCGCCGACGAACCGGCATCACCGCGTGTGCCGGCCGGTGACGTCGCAGCACTCACGCTGCTCGAGAAGAACGCGAAGGTGACCGCCACCCAAGCGAAGACTCTGCTTGCCGAACTCGTCGCCAACGGCGGTGGTGACGTGCTCGCCATGGCGAAGGCGAAGGGCTTCGAAGCGATGGACACCGGTGCGCTCGAGGCGCTCGTCGATGCGGCAATCGCCGCCGAGCCCGATGCGTGGGAGAAGTACAAGGCCGGCGAGCAGA
>CAZIME010000022.1:6858-22934 GCA_964540395.1 uncultured Bifidobacterium sp. | reverse complement strand
AGCGCATCATCACCAACGCCAAGCGCACCGAGCGCAACAAGGCCGTGAAGAGCGAGATCCGTACACGGGTGAAGAAGGCGCGCGAGACGCAGGGCACGCCCGAGAACGCGGAGGCGCTCCGCCTCGCCGTCAAGCGACTCGACATGGCAGCAGCGAAGCGGATCGTCCATCCGCGTCAGGCCGCGCGCAAGAAGAGCCGCCTGATGAAGCAGCTCAACGCCGCGAAGTAATTCGCGACTTCGGTCGGGTCGAACCGGACCCGCCCAACCTGCTCAGTCGAGCAAGCAGGATTTCGAGCACGATCTCCTCGTCGAGACCCTTTCCGCCGCGCAGATCGCGATCAGCGCGCGCAAGCAACCCGATCGCCTCGACCGTACGACGCGCCCCTATCCGTCGGGACAACTCGAGGTACTTGCGGGCCTGGAACTCGCTGCGCGACGAGATGACGGACATCACCTCGGGAACCGCCGACGCGCCCGAACCGTCGAGACGCAGCAACTTCGCATAGTGGTTGTGCAGGATCGACAGGATCTGGAACGGGTGGTACTCACCGCTGCGCACCATGCGCCGCAGCATCGACAAACTCCGCGACGCATCACCCGCGTCGAGTGCGTCGGTGAGGTCCCACGGCTGGACGCTGCCCGCCTGACCGAGAAACGGCTCGACGTCGTCGAGACCGAGCCGGTGTTTGTCACCGTACGTCGAGCGCAGCACCTCGACGAGGCCGGGCAGCCGTGCGGAATCTTGGCCGAGCCAATCGATGATCTCCTCGAGCGCGACAGCGTCGATCTTCATCCCCGCCTCGGTGAAGTGCGCCTTGTACCAATCGACAAGTTCGCGCCTGCGCTGGGGTGCAGCGGTTTCGTACGTGGTGGCGCCGTTCTTCTTCAGTGCATCAGCGAGCGCCTTCGGCAAACGTCCGGTGGCCGTGACGACGAGGTGCGTCGACGGCGACGGTGCGGCCAGGTAGCCGACGAGCAGAGAGGCATCGAGCGGCGTGACGTGGGCGTTGCGCACGACGACCACACGTGACTCGGCGAACAACGACTGCGTTTCGGCGGCATTGACGGCTGCGCGCACGCGCGCATCACGATCATCGGCCTGAGCTTCGGCGAGGTCGTGCGACTCGAGCATCGCCGAGCGGTCGCCGTTCCCGACGAGGTCGTCGACGAGTTCGCTCAGCTTCGCCGAGACGAGTCGCTCGTCGTCACCGGTGATGAGGTAACTGGGCACCTCCCCACTCTTCCACGTTCGGCGTCACACGGCGGATCCGGCTGCAGACACGCCGGAATCGCAGTCGACGTGCGCACGCCGCCGCCGCACGATCGACAGGACGCAGGCACCGTACGCGACCACCCACGCGAGCGTGTTGACACCCGATGACGGACTCGCTCGTTCGGCGACGACCGCCACCCACCAGAGTGCACGAACCCCGATGCGCACCGGGACGAGTGCGGCGTCGACGACACCGTCGGCGATGACGGAGACAACGTGCGCAGCACCGGGGGCGAGCACTCCCGCGACCAACGATGTCAATCCGTCGAGCAGACCGCAGATCAGCACCAGCGGCAATCCGACGACCATGACGCCCGATGCGATGGGGACGGCGACGACGTTGGCGGGAACCGCGACGATCGGCAGCGAACCGAACCACCACAGTGCAAACGGTGCCACGGCAAGTTGCGCGGCAATCGTCGCCGACGCAATCCGGGCGACGGCTCCCGTCCCGAGAACGCTCGCAAGTCCGGGGGTGAGAAAGACGAGACCTGACGTCGCGGCAACGGACAGCACGAAGCCGACGGAGCGCACGAGAAACGGATCGACGACGAGCAACGCCGTCACCGTGACAAGAAGGGCGCGTGCCGCACCGATGTCACGCCCGTACGCCGCCGCACTGCGCACGATGATGACCATGACGGCAGCGCGCACGACGCTCGGCTCAAGCCGCGTGACGAGGGCGAACAACGCGACGACGAACACGATGGCTGCGACGCGCACCGACCGACGCCGCCCGGAGATGAGCGGCGCAACCCAGGCCAGAACGAGCGCGACGTTCTGGCCCGAGACGGCGACGAGATGCCCCATGCCGGCGGCACGAAAGGCACGTACGAGCTCGGCGGGGTGATCACGGTCGTCGCCGATGAGCAATCCGCGCAACAGCGCCGCGTCAGTGTCCGGCAATCGCGACGTGACGTCGGCGATCACCGTGTGGATGCGCGACACCATGCGGTACACCGGCGCCGAAGTCAATTCGAGGGGAACGACGTCGCGCGCGACGATCTCGCCGGCGACGTGTCCGGCGATGTCTCGTCCGCGCAACGTCACGAGGGCGCGCCTTTCACCGACGACCCGTACGTGATCTCCGGTTCGCCGCGCAACGACGGCTCCCCCGGCACCCGAACGCACGACGAGCCGGTACCGCCACGAATCGTGGGCGACGACGAGCACCACCCCACCGCGCACGGGTCGCGGATCGTCGACGATACGTACGACGTCGTCGATCGGTCCCGTCGGTACGTCGTCGAGTCGCGACCACTGCACCGCGCCGTGCGCGACGACGACGGCAGCGAAGCCCGTGACGAAAAGGACACTGCGCAGCCACGTGCGATGCCTACGATGTCCACGGTGACTTCGGCCCGCTCCACCGCGAAGAATCGTGCCACTCCCGTCCGTCCCGCGACCGACGGTGACGCTCCCGTCGTGGTCCCGGGCCTCGGCGAGAGCCGCGAGACCGTGCGTCGCCGTGGTCCCCTCTACACGGTTGCCGGCGCCGCTGCGATCGGCATGCTCGGCGCGCTGTTGCTGCTTGCACCGGGAGCACTGCCGGGTGCACTCGGTTTCGTCCTCGTTGTCATTGCTGCACCTCTCCTCGGAGTCATGGGTGCACCTCTCGATTCGTCGCTGACGGCGATGACGACCGGAATCATCGGTAGTGCCGCCCTGTGGTTCGGCATCGGCTGGTGGGTAGCGCGCCGGACATGCTCGGGGGCCGTCGTCGGATGGCGTGAATTCATTCGCGAGCTTGTTCCCCTCGCCGTCGGTGTCGCCGTCGGTGCAGGCGGCGCATTGCTCGTTGCCGCATTGTCGCTCGGCGT
The DNA here is from genome assembly GCA_964540395.1 of uncultured Bifidobacterium sp. Classification (GTDB taxonomy): domain Bacteria; phylum Actinomycetota; class Acidimicrobiia; order Acidimicrobiales; family Ilumatobacteraceae; genus F1-60-MAGs027. The sequence continues at coordinate 19,839 of CAZIME010000022.1, read as the reverse complement.
CCTCTGACACGCTCGTCGCCCTCAGTCGACGACGACGAGGTCACGCAGCGCGGCGATCCGCGCCGGCCCGATGCCGTTCACCGCGTCGAGATCGTCGAGCGTGCGAAACGGGCCGTTGCGGCGGCGATGATCGACGATTGCGGTCGCCGTTGCGGGTCCGATCCCGGGCAGCACGTCGAGCTCTCGTGCCCCGGCAACGTTGAGTCGTAAACGACCGTTCGGCGCAACGGGCGATGGCGAGGCGCCAGACGATGCGTTGGCCTCATCTGCCGCCGAATGTGTCAACCCCAACGAAGTGGTGGTTGACACATTCGGCGGTGTTGTTGCCGGCCCCGTCGTTGTCGGCTGGCGGCGCGGTTCGCCACGGCGAGGGATGAACATTTGCACCGCGTCGGTGAGCGGAGCAGCGAGGTTGACGAGTGCGAGATCGGCGGAGGCAAGTGGCCCACCGGCAGCGCGCAGCGCATCATCACCGCGCGATCCGAGGGGCAATGCATACACACCCGGAGCGACGACGGCACCGACGACGTGGACGTGGACGAGCGGGTGTACGACCTCGGGAGCGGAGTCGGGCGGTAGCGCCACCGGTGATGCGGGAACCGAACCCGGCACCGGCAGCACGACGGCGTCACTGAACGGCAGGGTTGCCTCGACGGGCACCGGAGGCACCCGCAACAACCACCACGCCAGCACGATGGCCCCCGGCACGCCGAGCACGACTGTGATGATCCGCCGACCGCCGAGCCACCGCAACCAGCGCACGAACGTGTCACCCGGCGCGATGTCGTCGTCGACCCTCATCGGCACTGGTGTGTGCCGTGGCCACGGTCTCGTGCCGCAATGGCGGCGACTCGCGGGTGGCTAAAAGAGCTGCGCAGTGAGACGACGGCGGTACTGCGCCGTGCGCGGGTCTCCGGGACCCATCGTCTCGAGAATGTCCAGGAACTGGCGTCGCGCGTCCTCGTCGGCCTTCACCGTGGGGAGCAGCTTCTCGAGGGTCGCGTCGTAATCGTCGACCGGGGCGAAAGCCAGTCGCGCCTCGGCGGCAAGTTTGCGTACGCGATCGGTCTCGGGGATGCGCTGCAACAACTGCAGAGCCTCGGGCACGTCCTTGCGGGCGATAAGCAACTCGGCGAGGGCAACCACGACGTTCTCGTTGCCCGGCTCCAACTCGAGCGCTTGTCGCAGACTCGCCTCGTCACCGACTGCGAGCAGGGTGGCGACGGCATTCTGTTCGTTGGTCGGCAACAGGCCCGCGACCCATTGGCTCACCTGGTGCTCGGGCAGCGCACCCGTGAAACCGTCGACGACCTGCCCGTTGCGCAGCGCGTACACCGCGGGAATCGACTGGACCTGGAAGGCACGGGCAATGGCCGGGTTTGCATCGACGTCGACCTTCGCGAGCACGACCTTGCCGCCGGTCGCGGCGACGACCTTTTCGATGATCGGACCGAGCGTCTTGCACGGCCCGCACCACGCCGCCCACAGGTCGACGACGACGACGACGCTCTTCGAACGCTCAATGACGTCGGCTTGGAAAGTCTGGTCGGTGGTATCGAAAACGACATTTGCCATGTTCACGCCCTCACGATACCGCTCATGCCCGCCGCGACGACGGGTAGGTTTCGTGCGTGACCGACGAACTGTTGGGACTCGACATCGATCGGGCGACACAGTGGCTCGCACATCACGTTCCCTCGTTGACTCCCCCGCTGCGTGCGACGCGATTCGTCGGCGGTCACTCGAACATCACGTACCGCATCGACGACTCCGTCGGACGCTCAGCCGTGTTGCGTCGGCCACCGGTGAGTCACACCTTGTCGAGCGCCCACGACGTGCTGCGCGAACACCGCATCATGTCGGCGCTCGCCGGTACTTCCGTGCCGGTGCCGAGGATGCTCGCCGCCTGCACCGACACCACGGTCATCGGCGCGCCGTTCTTCGTCATGTCGACGGTGCCCGGTCATGTGGTGCGTGACGCCGCCGTCGCCACCGAATTGCTCACGCCCGCGGCACGGCGCCGGGTGGGCGAATCTCTCGTCGACACTCTCGCTGCCCTGCACGAGGTCGATGTCGACGTCGTCGGCCTGGGTGATCTCGCCAAGCGCGAGCACTACATCGGACGACAACTGAAGCGCTGGCACGGTCAGATCACCGAGCAACGCACGCGCGATCTACCCCTGCTCGACGATGTTCATGCACGTCTCGCCGCCAACGTTCCGGACCAGCACGGGGCGGCAATCGTCCACGGCGACTATCGCATCGACAACTGCATCCTCGACGACTCGGGAAACGTTGCCGCAGTTCTCGACTGGGAGCTGTGCACGCTCGGCGACCCACTCGCCGACGTCGGCATCATGCTCGCGTACTACACGGGGCCCAACGATGCACCTTCGCCGTGGCAATCGCAACCGTCGCGTGCCGAGGGATTCCTCAACCGCGACGACCTTGCCGCGCGTTACGGCGAACGCTCCGGACGCGACGTTTCACAGATCGACTACTACGTCGCCTTCGCCTACTGGAAGGTGGCCTGCATCATCGAGGGCGTGTACGCGCGGTACGTCGGCGGTGCGCTGGGAACTCGCAGCGACGAGGAAATCGCGCCGTTCGTCACACAGGTGGATGCGGCGCTGCGCGCGGCGGACGAAACCCTTGCACGCCTACACTGACGCGCACCGAACATGAACGTGCCGTACGAACTTCACTCCTCGTACACCGAGTTGCCGACGCTCGAGTCGCCGCTGCTCGTCGTCATGATGACGGGCTGGATCGACGCCGGCAGTGCGGCGGCCAACGCCATGGCGCACCTCTCCGAGGTGACCGGGGCGACGACTCTGCTCACCTTCGATTCCGACGAGTTCATCGACTACCGCGCACGACGTCCGCTCATGGAGTTGCGTGACGGCGTATCGACGCGGCTCGTGTGGGCGACGCCCGAGTTGATGCGCGGGCGCGACGCCAACGGGCGAGACGTGCTGCTACTTACCGGCACCGAGCCCGACTCGCGCTGGAATGCCTTCGCGACATGCGTCGCCGATCTTGCTGTACAGATGGGCGTGCGGCAGATGTTCGCCCTCGGTGCGTATCCGTTCGCACTGCCCCACACCCGCGCGGTGAACATCTCCGTCACGACTCCGTCGGCCGAGTGGATCGCGAACATGCCGTATCTGCGCAGTTCCGTCGACGTACCCGCCGGTGTCGCCGCGGTGCTCGAGCACGTGCTTGCGGGGCGCGGCATCGCCAGCGTCGGGCTGTGGGCCCAGGTGCCCCACTACGCAACGACGATGGCGTATCCCGCAGCAAGTGCAGCACTGCTCACCGCGCTCGCCGAGTCATCCGGCCTTCACATTGACGTCTCGTCACTCGAGGCCGAGGCGGTGCGGCACCGCGAACGCCTCGACCAACTCGTCGCCGCAAATCCCGAGCATCAGGCGATGCTCGAGCAACTGCAAGCGGCTTTCGATGCGGCGCACGCGGCCGGAACCGAACCGGCACGCATTCCGTCAGGCGACGAACTCGCCGCCCAGTTCGAACAGTTCCTGCGCGAGCAGGGTCCGAACTAGACGTTGCCCACGCGCGCGAAGCCGCTCAGCCACGCGTGCACGTTGCGCCCCAGCGCATCGACGTCGTAGCCGCCTTCCTGCACGATGACCGTCGGTAGCCCCAGGCGTGCCACGACGGCACCGCAGGCGGCGAAACCCTCGGTCGTGAGGGCAAGGTCGGCGATCGGATCGGTGACGAACGTGTCGAGACCCAGGGACACGACGAGCGCGTCGGGTGCGAACGCGGCGACCTCGGCGCACGCCCGCTCGAGCGCGCGGAGATACGCATCGTCGTCGGTACGCGCGGCGAGCGGCACGTTGAGCGTGGTGCCACGGCCCGATCCGCTGCCGGTCTCGTCGGCAAAGCCCGTGTAGTACGGGTACGCGCGCGCCGGATCGCCGTGCAGCGACACGTACTGCACGTCGGGACTGTCGTAGAAAATTTCCTGCGTGCCGTTGCCGTGGTGGTAGTCGACGTCGAGCACCGTCACCTTGCCCATGCCCGCAGCCTGCACACCGCGCGCGGCGATCGCCGCGTTGTTGAAGAAGCAGTAGCCGCCGTACAGCGACGACGTCGCATGGTGCCCGGGCGGACGACAGATCGCATATGCCGCGCGCTCCCCCGCAAGGACGAGATCGGTCGCCGTGAGCGCCGCATCGACGGCGGCGCGGGCGGCACGATACGTGCCCTGCGTCAGGGGCGTCGTCGTCTCGAAGCACCACCAGCCGAGACCGGGATTCACGGCCTGCGGTGGCTGCGCACGTGGATGATCGCGCCGCAACGACGGTCGGTAGAAGATGTCGGGTACTACCTCACGGGCAACCGCGACCTCGTGCTGGTAGCGCTCCCATGCGGTTTCGAGGAACGCCACGAGACCGGGTTCGTGCACGGCGGTGATCGGTGCGGTGCCGAACTCGCGCGGAGCGACGAACGAGAACGCCGAGTCGGCAACGAGCGTCTCGCGGATGATCTCGGCGCGACGCACGTTCTCGCGCGGCGAGTGGGCGGTCGACGATTCGAGCTCGACCGACGGGTCGTGCATGGCGTGCAGTGGTGAGTACACCACGCGCATCGCAATTACCTCAGTCGAAGTTCGGAGAGGCCCGCAGCGAGCGCTTCAGCTCGGCAAGACCGGAGGTGAGCGCGAGGGTCTCGACGGCGTCCCACAACGTCAGCGCCTGCTCGCCCTTGGGAATCGACGAGATGACGGGACCGAAGAACGCCGCCTGCTCCGGCGAGCGCGGACGGAAGATGAGAATCGGCGTACCGACGTCCTTGCCGGTGGCGGCCAGCGCGGTATCGGTCTCGTGGCGAATGACCTCGTCGTGCAGGGAATCGTCGGCAGCTTTCGCCCACGCCGGGTCGAGACCTGCATCGCCGAGCACCTTGCCCACGAAACCCTTCGGGTCGGCGTAGAACTCCTCGGCGCGTCCCTGGCGATGAATCGCGTTACCGAGTGCGGTGTACACGTCGCTCACCGCCTGGTTGCCCGCCGCCGTGCGACCGGCGCTCGCCACGCGCAGCATCTTCAGACCGGCCAAGTGCGCATCTGCCCACGCCTTCGAGCCCTCGTCGTAGCCGCGCGCCTCGTTGATCATGCGCAGCGAGATGAACTTCCACGACACGTCGTACTCACGTTGCCTCTGGACCTCGACCACCCATCGCGACGTGATGTAGGCCCAGGGGCACACCGGATCGAAGTGGAAGTGCAGGTCGGCCATGAGTTACACCCGCTCGATTTCCTTGAGGTCGTACGTCTCGATGATGTCACCCTGCTTGAGGTCCTGGAAGTCGGTGAGCGAGATACCGCATTCGAAGCCCTCGCGCACTTCCTTGACGTCGTCCTTGAAGCGGCGCAACGTGTTGATCGCGCCCTTCCAGATGATGACGCCGTCGCGGAGGAAGCGAACCTTCGAACCGCGCGTGACGACCCCCGAGCGCACGAAACAGCCGGCGACTGCGCCGACCTTCGGGGCACGGAAGAGCTCGCGCACTTCGGCTTCACCGGTGACGACTTCCTCGAACTCGGGCGCGAGGAGACCCTTCATCGCCTTGTCGATGTCCTCGATGAGCTTGTAGATGATTTCGTAGGTACGGATCTCGACCGTCTCGGCCTCGGCGGCGTCGCGCACCTTGCGGTCGGGACGCACGTTGAAACCGATGATCGTGGCGTTGGTCGCCGCCGCGAGCGAAATGTCGTTTTCGGTGATGGCACCGACGCCGCGATGAACGAAGGACGGCTTCACGTCGTCGCGCTCGAGTTTGCGCAAGCTCTCGGTGACCGCCTCGAGCGAGCCGTGCACGTCGGCCTTGATGATGAGGTTCAGTCGGGCGACTTCGCCGGCCTGAATTTGGGTAAAGATGTCCTCGAGCTTCACACCGCGCTGCACGCGGGCATCGGCGCGCTGGCTGAGCAGGCGCTGGCGCTGCTCGCGCGACTCGGCGACGGTACGTGCGGTGCGATCGTCGGGGGCAACGCGGAACTCGTCACCTGCGCTCGGTACGGCCGACAAACCGAGCACCTGCACCGGCGTCGACGGACCCGCCGACTTCACCTGCTCGCCACGGTCGTTGATGAGTGCGCGAACGCGACCCCACGCCGCACCGGCCACCATCGGGTCGCCGACGTTGAGCGTGCCCTTGTCGACGAGCACGGTGGCGACCGGACCGCGACCGATGTCGAGTTCGGCTTCGAGCACGATGCCCTTGGCACGACCCGTCGGGTTGGCGGTGAGTTCGCTGATTTCGGCGACGACGTTGAGCTGGTCGAGCAGATCCTCGATACCGAGGCCCTGCTGTGCGGCCATTTCGACGACGATCGTGTCGCCACCCCACGCCTCGGGGATGAGTTCCTGCTCGGCAAGGCCCGACATCGTGCGCTGTACGTCGGCGTTCTCCTTGTCGATCTTGTTGATCGCAACGATGATCGGCACTTCCGCTGCGCGGGCGTGACTGATCGCCTCGATCGTCTGCGGCATGACGCCGTCGTCGGCGGCGACGACCAGCACGACGATGTCGGTGACGCTCGCACCGCGGGCGCGCATCTTCGTGAACGCGGCGTGACCCGGCGTGTCGATGAACGTGATGAGCTTGTCGTCCTTCGTCACCTGGTAGGCACCGATGTGCTGGGTGATGCCACCCGCTTCACCGGCGACGACGTTCGCCGAACGAATCTTGTCGAGCAACGTCGTCTTGCCGTGGTCGACGTGACCCATGATCGTGACGACCGGCGGACGCGGCGCGAGGAGCTCCTCGTCGTCATCATCGGAATCGTCGAAGAGGGCCTGCAGCTCCATCTCTTCCTGCTGACCCGGGTCGACGAGAATGAGTTCGGCGCCGATTTCGAGGGCGAACAGTTCCATTTGCTCGTCGGCAAGCGTCATGGTCGCGGTGACCATCTCGCCGTGCTCGAGCAGGAAGCGAACGACGTCGGCGGCACCGCGATTCAGCTTCGGTGCAAACGTTTGTGCAGACGAGCCGCGCTCGACGACGATCGGACCTTCCGGCACCGGTGCCGTGCTCGGCACGTACTTCGTCGGCATCGCGGGGAGCATTTCCTCCATCTCCCGCTGGCGTTGGGCACGAGTCTTCTTGCGTGCGCCACCGCGGCGATTGCCGCCCGGACCGCGTGCCCCCGGACCGCGACCCTGCGGCCCACCGATGGCTCGACCGAGACCGGAACCACGACCGCCACCGGGACCTCCCGGTCGCGCGCCGGTACCACCGGGACGGGGACCTGCCCCGCCGGGACGTGGCGTTGTCGAACGGCCGAGTGCCGACGACGAAAAGCGCCCCATGCGTGCCGTCGTGCTCGGGCGACCCGGACCTCCGGGACGCGCACCGGGCGCGGCTCCCGGACGACGGGCCGGCGGTGGCGGAATGCGATTGCCCCCCGAGCCTCCGGGCGGCGGCGGAATCGGACGACCGGCGGTGAACGGACGCTGCGGCGTCGCAGCACCGGGAGCCGCACCGGGCAACGGGCGTTGCGGCGGCAGCGGACGTGCGGGTGCGGCGCTCGCGCCGGGCCGTGACGAGATGACGCGCGGTGTCGACGGCGGCGGAGTTGCAGGAGATGGTGACGTCGACGGTGCAGGCGCCGGTGCCGTTGTAGGCGCGACAGCGGCTGGCGGTGCTTCGACGGCGGGAGCAACGTGTTCGACGACCGGAGCGGGAGCAACGGGAGCGGCGGCGGGTGCCGCGACGATGGGCGCAGTACCCGCGGAGGCTGCAGGTGCATCGACAGTTGACGGCGCAACGATCGTCGGCGCAGCAGTCTTTGCTGCCACTTTCTTCGCCGCAGCCTTCTTGGGTGCGGGCTTCGTCGCAGGCGCGTCGTCGCCCGCCTCGGCAGTCTTCTTCGCGGGCGCCTTTTTCTTCTTCGGCTCCTCGGGAGGAGTTTCGCGAACGAGTCCGCGCTCTTGGGCATGTCGGCGGACGCGATCGGCCTGTGCCTCGACCATGCCCGACGAGGGCGACGTGGCACCGATGGCCAACTCTGCGCACAGCACGAGCAGCTCTTTGTTCGTCATGCCAAGTTCCTTGGCAAGGACGGAAACGCGGACGTTCTTGTTCAACTCGGTCAGCTCCCTGCCGTCTCCGTAGATTCGACGATCCCAGCGGTGTCGACCTGCGGTTCGACCACTCCACCGTCGTCGACCTGCGGTTCGATGATGCCGGCGGCTTCGCTCTCGCTCTTCACGTCCAGGCGCATGCCGACGATCTGCGCGGCCAACTTCGCATTGATGCCCTGACGGCCGATCGCCAACGACAACTGGAAGTCGGGAACGATGACGTCTGCCTGCGTGCCGTCGTCGCTGATGCGGACGTCGGTGACGCGCGCGGGCGACATCGCGTTGATGATCATCTCGCGCTTGTCGTCGCTGTAGTTGATGACGTCGATCTTCTCGCCGCGCAACTCGGTGACGATCTTCTTCACGCGATCGCCGCGAGCACCGACGCACGCGCCGATCGGGTCGATCTTCGGGTCGGTGGATGCGACGGCAATCTTCGTACGCTGTCCGGGTTCGCGCGCAATCGCGGTGATCTGCACGACCTGGTTGGCGACCTCCGGCACCTCGAGTTCGAAGAGTCGGTAGACGAGACCGGGGTGGGTGCGCGACACGACGATCTGCGGACCGCGGTCGGTGCGACGCACTTCGACGATGTACACCTTGAACGTGGTGTTGACGTCGCGCATCTCGCTCGCCACCTGTTCAAGGTGCGGCAGCAACGCTTCGGCGCCGCTGATGTCGAGCAGCGTGTAGCGATCCTGGGTGCGCTGGATGCGACCCGAGACCATCGTGCCCTCGCTGTTGCGGTAACGGTCGAATTTGCCCTCGCGCTCGACCTCACGGATGCGCTGGCTGAGCACCGAACGGAAGGTCGACGCAGCGATGCGCCCGAGCTCTTCGCGCTCCGGGGTGTCGTCGCGCTCGTTCACCCAGTTGCCCTCTTCGTCGATGTCGTAGGCGGTGAAGGTGATGTCCATCGTGTCGGGGTTGATACCGACGATGACTTCCTCGGCGGCGCCGGGACGCTTCTTGTATGCGGTCGCGAGGGCTTCGACGAGCACCTGCAGCAATGCGTCGACCGACAGGCCGCGGTCGGCTGCGATCATGCGGATCGCTTCGGCCATTTCAGCGCTTTTCATTTACACGACCTCCTTGTTCTTCTTGCTCGTGGAACGACCGCTCGTCGGAGATGCTTCCGCACCCCACACGAACACGACGCGGGCTCGTTCGACATCTGAGTAGCGCACCGTTTCCTCGGTGCCGGTGTCGTCGAGGCACATGACGAACGACGTGTCGTTCGCGCGCATGAGCGGACCCTGCAGCCGACGCCGTCCGTCGCGCGCCTCGAGAAGGCGCACCGCGATGGTCTTGCCGACCTCGCGCTGGAAGTGGTGGGGTGTGCGCAGAGTGCGCTCAAGACCGGGGCTCGTCACTTCGAGCGTGTAACGACCGGGGAACGGATCGGAATGATCGAGTTCGCGCGACACCAGACGACTGCACAGGGCGATGGTGTCGAGCGACACGCCGGCGGGACCACCGGTCGGGGTGTCGACGGTGAGTCGCAGGACTCCTGAGACGTGCTCGAGGTCGTAGATCTCGAGACCGAGGTCGGCGACGATCGGTGCGACGAGGTCGCGAACGCGCCCGAGGGCGCCGTCTGCCGAGCTCATCCCCACCTCCTCATGCGTTGCCGTTGCGATGTTCGAACCGTCCGTACTCTTCCGTGTCGCCCCTTCGAACCGTCCACCGAGTCAAAAAAAGGCGTGGGTCGAGACCCACGCCTTACCGGACATCGATGGATGATCGTGAAAGGACCCTTCAAGCATAGCGACGGGAACTAACCTTCTTTTCGCGTGATCCACCGTTTGTCGACGCTGTTTGTGCGTACGTTGCGCGAGGATCCCGCCGAGGCGGAGGTCCCCAGTCACCGACTCCTTGTGCGCGCCGGATACATCCGCCGCGCCGCCCCCGGTGGCTACACCTGGCTGCCGCTCGGCTTGCGCACGTTGCAGCGCATCGAGACCGTCATCCGCGAGGAAATGAGTGCGATCGGCGCGCAGGAAGTGCACTTCCCCGCCCTCCTGCCGCGCGAGCCGTACGAGGCCACAGGTCGATGGAACGACTACGGTCCGAATCTCTTCCGTCTCGTCGACCGCCGCGGCGTCGACTACCTGCTCGGCCCGACTCACGAAGAAATGTTCACGCTGCTTGTGAAGGACCTGTACGCGAGTTACAAGGACCTGCCGGTGTCGCTGTACCAGATCCAGACGAAGTTCCGCGACGAGGCCCGGCCCCGGGCGGGGTTGTTGCGCGGGCGCGAGTTCGTCATGAAGGACTCGTACAGCTTCGACCTCACCGACGAAGGGCTGCAGCGCAGTTACGACCTCCATCGCGAGGCGTACGTGCGTACCTTTGAACGACTCGGTCTGCCGTTCGTCATCGTGCGGGCAATGTCCGGAGCGATGGGCGGATCGTCGTCGGAGGAGTTCCTCTTCCCGTGCGAGTCCGGCGAGGACACCTTCGTGCGCTGCTCGTCGTGCGACTACTCGGCGAACACCGAGGCGGTGCGCATCGGACCTTCCCCGGCTTTCGATGCGGGCTCGCTGCCGGCCGCGGTCGTACACGACACACCCGACACGCCGACGATCCAAACGCTCGTCGATCTGCTCAACGCGCGCGACGACGTGCGCCGCGTCGATCGCCCGTGGACCGCCGCCGACACGTTGAAGAACGTCGTGGTCATGATCGTGCATCCCGACGGGCGACGCGAACCGCTCGCCATTGGTGTGCCGGGCGACCGTGACGTCGACATGAAGCGTCTCGAGGCCGCCGTTTCGCCCGCCGAGGTTGATGCATTCACCGAGGCGGACTTCGCCGCACACCCTCAACTCGTCAAGGGCTACATCGGCCCTGCCGCACTCGGCGCGTCGTCACCATCGCGTGTGCGCTACCTGCTCGATCCGCGCGTCGTGTCCGGGACCGCGTGGGTGACGGGTGCGAACGCCCCGGGTCGCCACGTCGTCGGTCTCGTGTGCGGCCGCGACTTTACGGCCGACGGTGTCATTGACGTCGCCGACGTTCGCGACGGTGACGCCTGTCCGACGTGTGCCGCCGACCTGCGCATCGAACGCGGCATCGAAATCGGTCACGTCTTCCAGTTGGGCCGCAAATACGCCGACGTGCTCGGTTTGCGAGTGCTCGATGCGGACGGCAAGCAACGCGTCGTCACGATGGGTTCGTACGGCATCGGCGTATCCCGCGCAGTGGCCGCCATCGCCGAGGCGATGCACGATTCGCTCGGTCTGCGCTGGCCGCGGTCGGTGACGCCGATGGACGTGCACGTCGTCATCGCCGGAAAGCCCGGTGACGACATCACCGCCGCTGCCGAAAAGATCGCCGCCGACCTGCACGCACGGGGCATCGACGTGCTCCTCGACGATCGAGTCGGAGTCTCCCCCGGTGTGAAGTTCAAGGACGCCGAACTCATCGGCATCCCGAGCATCGTCGTCATCGGACGCGGGTTGGCGAACGGCGTCGTCGAGGTGCGCGACCGTCTCACCGGCACCCAGGGTGAAGTGCCCGTTGAAGGTGTCGTCGACACCGTGATTGCGGCGGTCCGCGGCTCGTGAGCCTGCACCGGCTGCGCGGCATCGTGCAGCACTACGCCTGGGGTGACACCGCGGCGATTCCGCGCTGGATGAACGTCGCTGCCGACGGTCGTCCGTGGGCCGAATTGTGGTTCGGCACGCACCACAACGGTCACGCCGCGATCGACGGCACCGACGGCACGACGCTCGCTTCGGTGGCCGGAACGCTGCCGTACCTCGTGAAGGTACTCGCCGCCGCGCAACCACTGTCGTTGCAGACGCATCCCAGCGCCGAGCAAGCCGTAGCCGGTTTCGCACGGGAGAACGCCGCGGGTGTTGCATTGAACGATCCGCGACGCATCTACGTCGATGCGTCTCCGAAACCTGAGTTCATCTACGCGCTCACCGACTTCGAAGCGGTGTGCGGATTCCTCGATGATGGTGCAGCAATCGCGTCGTGCGCCGACGCGGGTGCACCGGATCTCGCCGCACACGTCGCGGCACACGGTCTTGCGAACACCGTCCGCACGATCATCTCGGGTGACCGTCGCTTCGTCGCGGCGAAGCCTCCTGCGTACGTCACGCACATCGCCGCCCACCATCCCGACGACCCGCGGGCGATAGTCGCGCTGCTCATGCACCACGTCCGTCTCGCACCCGGCGACACGCTGTTTCTCGAGTCGGGCAACGTGCACGCGTACCTTCGCGGCACGGCGATCGAGGTGATGTCGTCGTCGGACAACGTCGTGCGCGCCGCCTTCACGACGAAGCACGTCGATCCCGCCGAGTTCACGCGTGTAGCGACGCTTTCCTCCACCGCACCGTTGCGACCCGAACCGCATCGCGAAGCGAACGGTGACGCCGTATACCGGCCGTCGGGTGCACCCTTCGTGGTGACGGTCTTGCGCGTGGACGGCGCGCGGGACTGCGACGTCCCGCGCGGTGGCGCGATCCTGCTCCCCGTACGCGGCGCAGTGACGAGCCTCGGCACGACGGCTGCATTCGCCGATACAGGTCGGATACGACTGCACGGCAACGGCGACGTCCTCATGGTGAGTGCGCCGTGACCCGTCGTGGTCCGTGGCGGACCGTCGCGGTCCTCGCCGCTGCGGTGTGCATCGCCACCGGGGTCGGCGCGGCGAACGCTGCGACTGCAGCGTCTCCGACTCCCCCTTCCGGCTCTCCGGCGACGCTGCTCGTGCTCGGCGACAGTCTCACCTGGGGCTCGAATTACTTCGCGAAACTTCACGAGCGTCTGTCGACGCAGGGCACCTTCAACATCGTCGTCGTCGACGGATGGTGGTCACGACGCATCGGCGGAATCGTCTCGACGAAATACT
>CAZIME010000022.1:0-6848 GCA_964540395.1 uncultured Bifidobacterium sp. | reverse complement strand
GGGCGTCAACACATTGCGGACGCTGCGCAAGGCGGGCGTCAATCCCGCCGCCGTCATCGTCGGCCTCGGAACGAACGACGTTCAGTTCCTCGGCACACCGGCCCAGTACGTGCCGATCATCGAGGAACTCCTCACCGAGATCGGTCCGGTTCCGGTGGCATGGCTGAACGTGCATCGCGTCGAAACGGCGACGACGACGCGACGTTCGCGCATCTTCAACCGCACCCTTGCGACGGTCGCCGAGAGGCGTCCGAACGTCGCGGTCGTCGATTGGGCGTCGGTCGTGTCGGCGTCACCCCGCCTCATGGCCTTCGACAAGATCCATCTCCAGCCGAGCGGGTACGAGGCGCGAACCAGGCTCGTACTCGACGTCGCGAGCGACCTGTGGACTCGTCACCTCGTTGCAACGGCACCTGCGACAACTCCCGAGACGACCGTTCCGGTGACGACGATTCCGGTCGCACCCAACTCGAGCACGACCACGATTCCGCCAAACGGCTAGCGGTCACCCAACCGGGTACGACCGGTGATCAATTGTCGCCCGACACGGTGCGACGGATCTCGACGATCTTCGTCGCGGCGTCGTTCGCATCGTCGCCCTTCGCCTCGAGCAACATCGACCTGTCACGCTGAGCCTCGCGCTCGGCGCGCGCAGTGTCGGCGCGGGCAACGGCCGCCTCGACACCGTGCTCGTGGATGTAGGTCGCCCATTCGACGAGCGACTCAACCATCTCGGACTCGGGGACGACCGCGACGTTGCGACCCTTCACGAAGAGGTGACCGCGCTTGTTGCCCGCGGCGATTCCGATGTCGGCCTCGCGCGCCTCGCCCGGTCCGTTGACGACGCAACCCATGACCGCAACCTGCAACGGCAACTGCTTGTCGGCGAAGGCTTCCTGCGCGCGACGTGCAACGTCGATGACGTCGATTTCGGCACGCCCGCAGCTCGGGCATGCAATGAGATCGACGTTCTTTCGCTCGCGCAAACCGAGCGATTCGAGCAACTGGCGACCGGCGCGCGCCTCTTCAACCGGGTCGGCGGTGAGGCTGTAGCGAATCGTGTCGCCGATGCCCTCGAGGAGGAGCGTGGCGATTCCGGCCGTCGCCTTGATGAGTCCGCCGGGCAGCGGCCCCGCTTCGGTGACACCGAGATGCAACGGATGGTCGGTCGCCTCGCTCATCATCCGGTAGGCCTCGACCATGAGCGGCACGTTCGAGGCCTTCACGGAGATCTTGATCTGGTCGAAGTCGACTTCCTCGAAGTAGCGAATTTCGGTCATCGCGGATTCGACCATCGCCGCTGCCGTGAGACCACCGTGTTTCTCGTACAACGACGGGTCGAGCGAGCCGCCGTTGACACCGATGCGGATCGGCACGCCACGATCGCGGGCCTCGCTCGCCACCGCCTTGATGTGCTCGGGCTTGCGGATGTTTCCGGGATTGAGTCGCAGTCCGTGCACGCCGGCTTCGAGAGCGGCAAGAGCCATTTTGTACTGATGGTGGATATCGGCAACGATCGGTATCGGCGAGCGCGGAACGATCTGTGCGAGACCCACCGCTGCCTCGGGTTCGTTGCACGTGCAACGCACAATGTCGCAGCCGGCCGCGGCGAGCGCATAGATCTGCTGCAGCGTGCCTTCGACGTCGGCGGTCTTCGTGATCGTCATCGACTGCACAGTGATCGGCGCGTCACCGCCGACGGGCACCTTTCCGACCTTGATCTGTCGCGTCGGGCGACGTGGCACGCGTGCGGAGGTAACGGTCATGGTGAATCAGCCCAGCGGCTGCGTGAGATCAAGGTACAGCCCTGCCACCAACAAGGTGACGAGCAAGGCCACCACCGCGGTGGCCACGGGTGCGAGTTTCGAGACGTCGGCACGGTACTGACGGCCGCGGCGCGACCGAAGTCGCTCGTAAACGGCGATCATCGCATGCCCACCGTCGAACGGTAGGAGCGGCACGAGGTTGAAAACGCCGACGAACACGTTCACCGCGGCGAGAAGGATGAGCACACCCTTCCACCCCTCCTCACGACCCAATTCGCCGCCGAGTTGACTCGCGCCGACGACGGTGCTCGGCCGGGTGAGCGGATCGGCCGTATCTGCCGTGAGGTTGGTGGCGATATTCACCGGATTGACGACGCGCAACACGCCGCCGATCGACGACCACGCGGTGCTCGCGACATCACGTACGGCCCACACCGCCGCCTCCGGAGGCGACTGCGGGACGTAGTCGCGGGAGTTGCTACCAACACCGAAGAACGCCACCTCACCCGGATCGCGGTCGGGGGTGGTCCACGGTGCGGCGCCGAGAGTCACGCGCGCGGCAACGGTCTCGCCGCCACGCTCGATGACGACGTCGACGTCGTCACCCGGCAGGTGCGAACGCACCGCGGCGACGAACTCGTCGGCGCTCGAGATGTCGGTGCCGTCGAACGACACGATGACGTCGCCGTCGCGCACTCCGATCGACTCGGCGGCACTGCCGGGATATGGATCACCGACGACGGTGAGGGTGCCGACCTCGCCCCACCGGCCGGCGGTGGTGTACACCCCGGCGAACAGGGCGAGTGCGATGACCGCGTGCATTGCAGAACCCGCAGTGATGACGAGCAAACGCCGCGGGAACGACTTGCTGCGGTACGCGCGGTTCTCCTCGCCCGGCTCGACCGGGTCGAGATTGTTCATGCCGATGATCCGCACGTACGCGCCGAGTGGAAGCGCGCGGATGCCGTACTCGACCTCGCCGCGTTGCCACGTGGCGAGTCGCGGGCCGAATCCCATCGAGAATTGCGTCACCTTCATTCCGGTCATCCGCGCGGTGACGAAGTGACCGACTTCGTGGAGGAAGACGGAGACGAGCAACCCGAGGACGAACACGAGGGTCCATACGTTGTTCATGCCCAGCCATGCGAGCAGGGCAACGACGACGCCGAGGCCGACGACCGTGCGCGAACGCGGCACCGGCGAACCGGAACCCGTCGTTCCGGACGGGTCGCCGCCGCCGACAAGTTCGTCGCGAACGCGGGAGTAGAACCAGGTCACGCCGAGATCGTACCCGTGGGTGTCACACGGGTCTCGACCATGCGACGTGCCACTCGTCGCGCTGCAGCATCGGCGGCAAGGACGTCGTCGACCGTTCGCACGGGACTTCCGTCATGGTGCTCGAGCGTGGCATCGTTCACGTCGGCGATGGCATGCCACGACAGTCGCCCGGCGAGAAATGCCTCGACGGCGATCTCGTTCGCCGCACTCAACCATGCCGGTGCACCTCCCCCGACACGACCCGCCTCGTACGCAAGATCGAGACAGCGAAACGTCGCGCGATCGGGAGCTTCGAAGTCGAGACGTGACAACGTCGTCCAATCGATACGACCGAATGGAACCGGTGCACGGTCCGGATATCCGAGCGCGTAGGCGATCGGCAGGCGCATGTCGGGCATCGACAACTGGGCAATCGTCGCGCCATCGGTGAACGTGACCATCGAATGCACGATCGACTGCGGATGTACGACGACCTCGATGCGGTCGAGTGGAACGTCGAACAGCACGTGAGCCTCGATGACCTCGAGACCTTTGTTCATCAGCGTCGACGAATCGACGGTGATCTTCGGACCCATCGACCACGTCGGATGAGCGAGCGCCATCGACACGTCGACGTTGCGCAGCTCCTCGGCGCTTCGCCCACGGAAGGGGCCACCGCTCGCCGTCAACTGCAGCACGGCCACTTCACGCCGTACGTCCTGCGAGGAACGCAGGCACTGGTGCAGCGCGCAGTGTTCGCTGTCGACCGGAACGATGTGCGCACCGGGCACCGCGCGCAGCGGCTCGACGACCGGACCCGCGGCGATAAGGCTCTCCTTGTTCGCCAATGCGAGGCGCTTGCCGCGGCGCAGTGTCTCGACCGTGACGGGAAGTCCGGCGAATCCGACGACTGCATTGAGCACGACATCGGCGTCGGCGACGACGTCGGCAAGGTCGGCGACGACGGCGACGTCGGGCAGTGCGGCGGCGACCTCGCGACGTGCCGCTTCGTCGGTGACGGCGACGACCTTCGGCCGGTGGGCGCGGGCCTGCTCGATGAGCAACGCTGCGTTGCGCCCCGCGGCGAGCGCAACGACGTCGTACCGACCGGGATCGGCGGCGAGTACCTCGAGCGCCTGTGTGCCGATCGACCCCGTCGATCCGGCGATGGCGAGTTTCATGACGCCCGCCGTGGGACTACGACGACCAGGGTGCGAGCACGACGGTGAGGTAGTACACCGACGGCAGCACGAAGAGCAGACCGTCGAAGCGGTCGAGCACTCCCCCGTGGCCCTTCAGCAGGGTGCCGAAGTCCTTCACGTCGAGATTGCGCTTGATCATCGACTCGGTGAGATCGCCGAGCGGCGCCATCACCGACACGACGAGCGCGAACAGGAGCTGTTCACCGATGCCGTTCCACGTGGTGCTGTTCAGACCGACGAGCACGACGGCGACGAACGTACCGATCGTTCCGCCGATGAGACCCTCGACGGTTTTGTTCGGGCTGATCCGCTCGCTGAGCGGCGTACGACCGATCGCCGATCCGACGAAGTACGCGGCGATGTCGTTCAGCGCCACCGCAACGACGGCGAGCAAGAGGGTGTCGGTTCCGATGTTCGGAAGCGCGGGCGTGAGCGTCGACATCCGCACGATGAGCGCGGCGTACGAGCCGAGCATGCCGACGTACACGACGCCGAGGAGCAGAACGCCCAGGTTGGCGATCGGATTTGCGTCGCCGTCGCGCGCACCGAGGAGCGTGATCGATCCGGCGATGAGCGTGAACGTGATGACGAGCGGGAGCGCGAGGTGCGCGACCCAGTACGCCGCGAGCGGGGCCGCGACGCACGCAACGACGGCGATCGCCAACGGCGGAGTGAGGCTGCGCGACGATACGTGAGTGAAGAACTCAAGAGACGCAACGGCAAGCACCACGACGATGAGTGCCATGACGAGCGGTGGACCGACGAGGATCGCGGCGATGAAGAGCACCGCGAGCACACCTCCGACGAGGACTGCGGCGTTCATGTCACGCGGCGAACTGCGCGGTGCGGGACGCGGCTGGGTGCCGGAATCGCCCCGCGCCGGTCGTGCGCGACGGACCGGTGCCGGACGCTGTGCGGTTCGTGGCACGTCTCGTGAGACGTCACGCGACACGTCGCTGCGGGAAGTCGGACGACTCTGGCCGTCGGTGCGCTCGCGGGATGCGGCACGTGCTTCGCGACTGCGGCGCTCGGTCTCGCCCGTCGGATCACTGCCGATGACGATCCGACCCGTCGGAGCCTGGCGACTGACGGGCGGCGGCGTCGTGACGACGGGTTGGCGTCGCGCTCCCCCGGTGAGATCGACGCGCGGCCGCTGCGTGGGACGACTGTCGTCACGGGTCGACGGCTCGGACTGCAACGATCTCGGGACCTCGCCCGTCGGCGCGTCGGACCAGTGCGGCAGTCTCTCCGTGTCGCCGTCAGAGATGGTGATGGCGGGACCCGTGTCGTCGCCGTCGGCGAACTTCACCACACCGAATTCGTCGCCGAAGTCGAGGGTGTCGTCACGGCGCACCTCGCCCGTCGTCGCGTCGTCGTACTCGTCGTTACGATCGCTCGGCATCGCTACACCTCCATGAGTTCGTGTTCTTTGCGTTCGAACGCCTTGTCGATGGCGTCGACGCTCTCCTGGGTCATCTTGTCGAGTTCCTTTTCGGCGCGCTCGAGGTCGTCTTTCGAGATGTCCCCGCCCTTCTCCGCGGTCTCGAGCGCCTTGCGTGCGTCGCGGCGGATGTTGCGCACCGACACGCGGGCGTCCTCGGCCATCGACTTCACGACCTTCACGTATTCCTTGCGGCGTTCTTCGGTGAGCATCGGGAAACTGAGGCGGATGACCGCACCGTCGTTCGTCGGGGTGATTCCGAGGTCACTGGCCGACAGCGCCTTCTCGATCGCGCCGATGGCACCACGATCGTGGGGCTTGACGACGAGCATCCGGGCTTCCGGAACCTGGAAGGACGCGAGCTGCTGCAACGGCACCGGGGCGCCGTAATAGTCGACCATCAACTTCTCGACGAGTCCCGCATTGGCCCGCCCGGTACGTACGCCGGTGAACTGACCCTGTACGTGCTCGATGGCTTTGTGCATCTTGTCGAGCGCGTCGAGAAGCGTCTCGTCGATCACGAAACCAGCGTACCGATCTCGTCACCGGCGAGAAGCGCCTTGACGTTGCCGCGTTGCAGCAGATTGAAGACGACGATCGGAAGTTTGTTGTCCATACAGAACGTGATTGCCGTGGAGTCCATGACCTTCAGTCCCTTGTTGATGACTTCGAGGTGCGTGAGCTTCGCGTAACGCGTCGCGTTCTTGTCGGTCTTCGGATCGGCGGTGTAGATGCCGTCGACGCCGGAGTGCGTTCCCTTGAGGATTGCTTCGGCGGAGATTTCGGCGGCGCGCAATGCGGCGGCAGTATCGGTGGTGAAGAACGGGTTGCCCGTTCCACCGGCGAGGATGACGATGCGACCCTTCTCGAGGTGCCGCTCGCAACGACGACGGATGTACGGCTCGGCGACCTTCGGCATCTCGACGGCCGTCATCACTCGTGACGTCTGACCGACGCGCTCGAGGGCGTCCTGCAGGGCGAGACCGTTCATCACCGTGGCGATCATTCCCATGTAGTCGGCCTGGGCCTGGTCCATGCCCCGGCCCGTGCCCTTCAGTCCGCGCCAGAAGTTGCCACCACCGACGACGATCGCGATGTCGACGCCGTACTCCTGGCGAGCCTCGTGCAGTTCGCTCGCCACCTGGTGCAGCGTCTCGGTATCCAGCCCGAAACCGGACTGCT
>CAZIME010000021.1:0-23019 GCA_964540395.1 uncultured Bifidobacterium sp. | reverse complement strand
CGTCCGCGTCGACGTCCGGCTCGGATACCCCCGCGGCGACGCGTGCACTCACGCACCCGCCGCGACCCCGCAAACGACGCCGTCGATAGTCTCGGACCATGGGCACCGCCTCGCGGGTGCTGCCATGGCGGCGCCACCACACTGCGACGGCCGATGAGCTTGCGCCGTTGCTGACGGCCTTCCGCGCAAAGCACCCGAAGGCACCGATCGGGCGCATCAATCGGGCCTACGAGGTGGCACGCGAGGCGCACAAGCACCAGACCCGCACGACGGGTGAGCTGTACATCAATCACCCGATCGCCGTCGCCCGGGTGATCGCCGACATCGGGCTCGACGAGGCGTCGATCGTTGCCGCACTCCTGCACGACGCGGTGGAGGACACCGATCTCACCCTCGCCGACGTCGAGGGCGAGTTTGGATCGGAAGTCGCCGCGATCGTCGACGGCGTCACGAAGTTGGATCGCCTCCAGTTCGACTCGAAGGAAGCCCAGCAGGCGGCGACGATGCGCAAGATGCTCGTGGCGATGGCCCGCGATCTGCGCGTGCTCATCATCAAGTTGTCCGACCGTCTGCACAACATGCGCACGCTCGCGTCTAGTTCGGTCGACAAGCAGCATCGCGTCGCCCAGGAGACGCTCGACATCTACGCCCCGCTCGCGCACCGTCTCGGCATGCAGGAGATCAAGCAGCAACTCGAGGACCTCTCGTTCGCCGCGCTGTACCCGAAGCGATACGCCGAGCTCGACCATCTCGTCGCGACCCGCGCACCGCAGCGCAACGTGTATCTCGCCCGCACGCTCGGTCAGATCGAGCGACTCCTGTCGTCGGTGCGCATCAAGGCCGAGCTCACCTCACGCGGCAAGCACCTGTGGAGCATCTACGAAAAGATGATGCAGAAGAACCGCGAGTTCGACGACATCTACGACCTCATGGCGGTGCGGATCATCGTCGATTCGGTGAAGGACTGTTACGGCGCACTCGGCGTCATTCACGGACACTTCACGCCGGTCGTCGGTCGGTTCAAGGACTACATCGCAATGCCGAAGTTCAACCTCTACCAGTCGCTGCACACGACCGTCGTCGGTCCGGACGGGAAGATGGTCGAGGTGCAGATCCGCACCCGCGACATGCACCAGCGCGCCGAGTGGGGAGTGGCGTCGCACTGGGCGTACAAGGACGGGGCGAGTGCGCAGGAGGTCGATTGGTTGAACCGGATGGTCGACTGGCAGGGTGAGATCTCGGACCCGCGACAGTTCCTCGAGGGACTGAAGACCGACCTCGAACAGGACGAGGCATTCGTGTTCACCCCGAAGGGTCGCGTCGTGTCGCTGCCCGTCGGTGCCACGCCCGTCGACTTCGCGTATGCGGTGCACACGGAGGTCGGGCACAGCTGCATGGGTGCGCGGGTGAACGGACGACTCGTCGCCCTCGACTTCCGCCTGTCGTCGGGCGACACGTGCGAGATCCTCACGTCGAAGGGCGAGAACGCCGCACCCTCGCAGGACTGGTTGAACTTCGTCGTATCGACGAAGGCGCGATCGAAGATCAAGCAGTGGTGGTCCCGTGAGCGGATGGAGGACACCCTCGAGGAGGGTCGCGACGAGTTCGTCGAGGAACTGCGCCGTGAGGGCGTGTCGTGGCGCGACGTCGAGGACTCGGTTGCGCTCATTGACGAGCTGCGCCAATCCGGTTACGCCGACATCGACGGACTCTTCCGCGCCATCGGGTTGAAGAAGATCCAGGCGCGTCCGATCGTGCAGCGCATCGCCACTCAGATGCGCGACGGCGGCAGCGACGAACAGCTGTCGGTGCCGCTCGCGCGCCGCCGCAGCGACGGCACGCGTTCGCGCAGTTCGATCCACGTCGAGGGTCTCGACGACGTGCTCGTGCGACTGTCGAAGTGCTGCACGCCGGTGCCCGGCGATCCGATCATGGGCTTCATCACGAAGGGCCGCGGCGTCAGCGTCCACCGCGTGGACTGCGCGAATGCCGCTTCGCTCGAGGCGCAGCAAGCCGCGCGCGTCATCGACGTCGACTGGGCCGACGATGGGGCGGGGGAGACCTTCGTCGCTGCCGTCGAGGTGAAGGCACTTGACCGGACGCGATTGTTGCGCGACGTTGCGAATGTGCTCTCCGACCAGCACGTGAACATCGTCGCCTGCACGACGAGCACCGGGGGAGACCGCGTCGCGCGTATGCGCTTCGAATTCGAGTTCGCCGACCCGAGTCATTTGAGCACCGTGTTGCGCGTCATCAAGTCGATCGACGGCGTCTACGACGCGTATCGCATCCTTCCCGGCGCCGAAGAACCGGCGACGCTCGGGGTCGTGCATCCGTCGGCGAACTAGCCTGACCGCGTGCCGAGTTTCCAAACCAGTCCCGGAACTCGCGACATCCTTCCGCCACAGGCGACGCGCTGGCGGCACTTCGTGCAGACCTTCGCCGACGTCGTCGAGGCGGCGGGCTACGACCACGTCATTCCTCCGATGTTCGAGGACATCGGCGTGTTCCTCCGCGTCGGCGAGGCGACCGAGATCGTCACGAAGGAGATGTACGACTTCGAGGACAAGGGTGGGCGGCGAATCGCGCTGCGACCCGAGCAGACCGCGAGCGTCTGTCGCGCCTTCGTCGAACACCGACCGACGACCCCGTGGAAGGTCTGGTATGCGGGGCCGAACTTCCGTTACGAGAAGCCCCAGCACGGCCGCTACCGCCAGTTCGACCAGGTGGGCATCGAGGTGCTCGGCGTCGTCGATCCGCAACTCGACGTCGAGGTGATCGGGCTCGCGAGCGAGTTCTACGCACGGCTCGGGCTGCAGGGTGTGCGACTGGCGATCAACTCCCTCGGCGACGACGGCGACCGCGAGCGGTACGTTGCCGCCCTGCGCGAGCACTTCACCGCCAGGCTCGCCGAACTGAGCGACGAGACGCGCACGACGCTCGAGCGCAATCCGTTGCGCGTGCTCGACTCCAAGCGCAGCCAGGACGCCGCCGCGATTGTTGCCGCACCGAGCATGCGCGAGTTCCTCGGTCCCGACGCGGCGGCGCACTTCGCAGCGGTGCAGGACGGACTGCGCCGCGCCGGCATCGACTTCGTTGTCGACGACCGACTCGTGCGCGGACTCGACTACTACCGACGTACGACGTTCGAGTTCACCGCCCGCGGGCTCGATGCCGCACATACCGCGATCGGCGGTGGCGGACGCTACGACGGACTCGTCGAGCAACTCGGCGGTCCGGCGACTCCCGGAATCGGATTCGCGCTCGGTCTCGACCGCACTCTGCTCGCTTGCGACGCCGAGGGTGCGTTCGCCCCGCCGTCGTCGCGCGTCGATGCATTCGTCGTCGACACGACGGGCGGACTGCACGCCGCCGACCTGTGCGCCGAGCTGCGCCGGGCGGGAGTGCGCGTCGACCGCGCATGGGACGGTCGCAGCATGAAGGCACAGATGAAGTCGGCGGATCGCTCCGGCGCCGGCGTCGTCGTCATCGTCGGCGACGACGAAGTCTCGGCGGGAACCGTCGTCGTACGTACGATGGAGAACGGATCCCAGCACGTCGTCGCGCGCACCGAAGCGTGCGACGCGGTACGAACGGCTCTCGGCCACTAACACCCCACAGACGAGGCGAACACGCATGTCTTCAACACCGACACCACCCCTCGGAACCGCGCTGCGCACCGACACGTGCGGACGCCTCGGTCTCGCGGACGTCGGTCGCACCGTCACCGTCGCCGGCTGGGTCGGCCGACGCCGCGAGCACGGCGACAAGCTTGCCTTCGTCGACCTGCGCGACTACACCGGCGTCGTCCAGTGCGTCGTGTCCACCGGAGACGACGTTCGCAGCGAGTGGGTGGTGCAGATCACCGGCGTCGTACAACCCCGACCCGAGGGAACCGTGAACGCGCAGCTGCCGACCGGGCAGATCGAACTCACCGGATGCACGGTGAAGGTGCTGAACTCCGCCGAGCCACCGCCGTTCCCGATCGATGCCCGTGCCGACGACGTCGACGAGAACGTGCGACTGAAGTACCGCTACCTCGACATCCGCCGCGAACGCATGCAGCGCAACCTGCGTGTGCGGGCCGCCGTCAACTCCGCGATCCGTGGCGCGATGGAGGAGCAGGGGTTCATCGAAGTGGAGACGCCGCTGCTCATGCCGTCGACCCCGGAGGGTGCGCGCGAGTTCCTCGTGCCGTCGCGCAAGGAACCGGGATCCTTCTACGCACTGCCGCAGTCACCGCAGTTGTGGAAGCAGTTGCTCATGGTCGCAGGTGTCGACCGCTACTACCAGATCGCGCGCTGCCTGCGCGACGAGGATCTGCGCGCCGATCGGCAGTACGAGTTCACGCAGCTCGACGCGGAGATGAGTTTCGTGTCGAAGGACGACGTGCTCGCGGCGATATCGCACGCCGTCATGGCGGCGGCTACCGCCGCGGTCGGCGAGGCACCGCCGCCGATCGAGCGCATCACGTGGCACGATGCGATGAACTTCTACGGAACCGACAAGCCCGATCTCCGCTTCGACATGCGCCTCGTCGAGCTCACGCCCGTCTTCGCATCGACGGGATTCAAGGCGTTCGCCGGTGCGGCGAGCATCAAGGGTCTGCGCGTCGCGCGTTCGGAGTATCCCGAGCAGGCCGCGAGCGGGCGCAACCGCCTCGATGCGCTCACCGACCGGGCGAAGAAGCTCGGCGCGAAGGGTCTCGTGTGGATGAAGGTCGTTGCCGGCGGCGACGTCGAATCACCGATTGCGAAGTTCCTCTCCGACGCGGAGAAGGCCGAGCTGTTGCGCACGATGGCGGCACAGGAAGGCGACCTACTGCTCATCGTCGCCGACGACTGGATGACGACGTGCACGGTGCTCGGCCAGTTGCGCAACGATCTCGCCCGTCCTCCCGTGCACGAGGGTCCGTACCGCTACGTGTGGGTCGTGGACTTCCCGTTGTTCGTCGGCATCAACCCGGCGACGAACGCCCCGCAGCCGGGACACCACCCGTTCTGCCAGCCGCATCCCGACGACATCGACAAGCTCGACACCGATCCGCTGAACGTGCGCGCCCTCGCGTACGACCTCGTGCTCAACGGCTGGGAGCTCGGCTCGGGTTCGATCCGGATCCACGAACCCGATCTGCAGCGTCGCGTGTTCGCCAAGCTCGGCATCGACGACGCGACCGCCGACCGCAAGTTCGGCTTCTTCCTCCAGCCGTTCCGCTACGGCGCACCGCCGCACGGCGGGTTCGCCTTCGGCATCGACCGGCTCGTTGCGATCCTCGCGGGTGAGGAGAACATCCGCGAAGTCATCGCCTTCCCGAAGACGCAGTCGGGTAGCGACCCGATGACGAGCGCGCCGGGCCCGGTCGAAGCGACGCAGCTCGCCGAACTCGGATTGCGCACGCTGCCGCCTCCCGCGGCGGGCTGACGCACGGCATGGGCGGCGATCTCTTTTCGGCCGCCGTCGAGGAGCAACTCCGCAGTCGCGCCCCGCTCGCCGCGCGCATGCGTCCGCGCACGCTCGACGACGTCGTCGGGCAGGAGCACCTTCTCGCCCGCGGTGCCGCATTGCGCACACTCATCGAATCGGACCGACTCGGCTCGACGATCCTGTGGGGTCCGCCAGGTGTCGGCAAGACGACGCTCGCCGAACTCGTCGCGGTGTCGACGCAGCGTCACTTCGAGCGACTGTCGGCGGTGACGGCGGGGGTGAAGGACGTGCGCGCCGCCGTCGAAGCAGCCCACGAACGTCTCGGTGCGCACGGTCGCGGAACCATCATCTTCGTCGACGAGATCCACCGCTTCTCCACGGCGCAGCAGGACGCGTTGCTGCCCGCCGTCGAAAAGGGGGTCGTCGCGCTCATCGGTGCGACGACGGAGAACCCGTACTTCTCCGTCAACTCGCCGTTGCGCAGTCGCAGCACGTTGTTCCGACTCGAACCGCTCGATGACGACGCCGTCACCCGGCTCGTGCACCGCGGGGCCGAGATCGAGTCGGTCCGCGTCGACGACGATGCGCTCGACGTCCTCGTGCGGCGCGCATCCGGTGACGCTCGCGCCGCGCTCACCGCACTCGAAGTGTCGGCGGCGCTTGCACGGCACGCGATACCGCACGAACCGCGCATCGAGGTTCGTCACGTCGAGGCGGCCCTGTCGGCGAGTGCGGCACGGTACGGCCGCGACGATCACTATGACGTCACTTCGGCGTTCATCAAAAGCATCCGTGGCAGCGATGCCGATGCGGCAACGTACTGGCTTGCGCGCATGCTCGAGGCGGGGGAGGATCCGCGGTTCATCGCCCGCCGACTCGTCATCGCCGCGAGCGAGGACATCGGCATTGCCGATTCGACCGCGCTCCTCGTCGCCGTCGCCGCCGCGCATGCCGTCGAGCTCGTCGGACTCCCCGAGGCGCAGCTCAACCTGTCGCACGCCGTGCGATACCTCGCATCGGCGCCGAAGAACGACGATTCGGCACGTGCAATCTGGGATGCGCGCGAGACGGTGCGTCGCGACGGTCCGGGCGAGGTGCCGATGCACTTGCGGGATGCGCACTATCCCGGTGCCGACGCCCTCGGTCACGGTGCCGGCTACGTATCGCCGCACGACGATCCGCAGCGGGCATCGCGCCAGTCGTACGCACCCGAGCGCTGACCCCCGACGCGATCGCCCTTCCGAACACCGTTCCGAGCACGCACGAAATCGCACTTGCGGGCGACGAGCGATACCCTGACGGGGTCATGTTGCGACGATTGTTTTGGTTCCTCATCGGTGCTGTCACCGCCTTGTTCGGTTACGGCTACATGCGCCGGCAGGCCGCCGAGGCGGCATCGCGTCTGTCCACCGACGATCCGCTCGACGCGTTCGTCGACACCGTCCTCGGTCTGAAGGACAAGGTCGTTGCCAGGGTGACGGGTGGGCGCACGACGGACTCCGACGCCTCCGACCTGTTCTCCTGACCGATGCCTTCATCGCGGGCGGCACTCCACTCGGCGAACTCGTTGCGCGACGCATTCACGGGATACTTCCGGGACAAGGAACACTCCGTCGTTCCGTCCGCAGCGCTCATTCCGTTCGATCAGACTCTGCTCTTCACGGTGGCCGGCATGGTGCCGTTCAAGCCGTACTTCGTCGGTGACGAGGTTGCCCCGTACCGCCGCGCGGTGAGCGTGCAGAAGTGCGTGCGCGCGGGCGGCAAGCACAACGACCTCGACGACGTCGGGCGCACGAAGCGGCACCTCGTGTTCTTCGAAATGCTCGGCAACTTCAGTTTCGGCGACTACTTCAAGGAGAAGGCGATTCCGTGGTCGTGGGAGCTCGTCACCGAGGTGTTCGGTTTCGACGGCGACCGCCTGTGGATCACCGTCCACGAGAGCGACGACGAGGCCGAGGCGATCTGGCACGAGCAGGTCGGGGTGCCGATGTCGCGCATTCAGCGCCTCGGAGACGCCGACAATTTCTGGCAGATGGGCGACACCGGTCCGTGCGGTCCGTGCTCGGAGATTCACATCGACCGCGGTCCGTCGTTCGGTCCCGACGGTGGTCCGCTCAACGATCCGCAGGGTGACCGGTTCCTCGAGTTCTGGAACCTCGTGTTCATGCAGTACGACCAGGCGAAGGACGGCTCGCGTACGCGCCTTCCGAAGCCGTCGATCGATACCGGAGCCGGACTCGAGCGCATCCTCACGCTCGTGCAGGGCGTCGACTCCGTGTGGGAAACCGACGTGCTCGCACCGCTCATCGACGCCGGCCGTTCGTTGACGAATGCCGACTACGTCGTCGGGGACTACGAGCACAAGCCGAGTTTCAGTCTTCGCGTGCTCGCCGAGCACGCCCGTTCGTCGACCATGCTCGTCGGCGACGGCGTCTTCCCGTCGAACGAGGGGCGCGGTTACGTGCTGCGGCGCATCATCCGTCGGGCCGTTCGCCACGCGTACTTGCTCGGAACCGAAACCCTCGTCATGCCGAAGATGGTCGAGACGGCAATCGGGGTGATGGGCACGGCATATCCCGAACTGCACGCCAATTCGTCGTTCATCGTCGACGTTCTCGCCCGCGAGGAGGAACGTTTCCGCGCCACCTTGCGCACCGGCCTCGGCATCCTCGAGGACGAGTTCGCCGCATCGGCGAGTCGCATCGACGGCGCCAAGGCGTTCATGCTCCACGACACGTACGGCTTCCCGCTCGAGCTCACCCAGGAGATCGCCGCCGAGCGCAACGTCGCCGTCGACGTCGAGGGTTTCGACGCCGAGATGCAGCAGCAGAAGATCCGCGGCAAGAACGCACGCAAGAACGAGCAGCTCGATCCGGCACGCATGGATGCATACCGTCAGCTCGCAGAGCGCTCCGGTGCGACGACCTTCGTCGGCTACGACACCGACGAGTGCCGCGCGAAGGTTCTCGCCGTGCTCGGACCCTTCGATCACGACGACGGATCGCTCGTGTACGAGATCTTCCTCGACGTGAGCCCGTTCTACGCCGAGAGCGGCGGACAGGTGGGGGACACCGGCACCATCGAATCGGGTGCCGCGGCCGCAGTCGTGCTCGACACGACGTTCGCCGTGCCCGGTCTGCGTCGCCACACGGTGCGCATCACGCGCGGCGCATTCGCCGCCGGCAACGACGTGCATGCCCGCATCGACGTCGCCGCCCGTCGTGCGACCCGTCGCAACCATACGGCGACACACCTCCTTCATTGGGCGTTGCGCGAGGTTCTCGGCGAGCACGTCAAACAGGCGGGCTCGCTCGTCGCCCCCGACCGCCTCCGGTTCGACTTCAGCCACTACGCGCCGGTGAGTGGTGACGAGATCGAACGCATCGAACGAATGGTCAACCACGAGGTGCTCGCCAACGAGTCCGTCAGCGCAACCGAAATGAGCAAGCAGGCGGCGCTCGACAAGGGTGCGATCGCGTTCTTCGGCGACAAGTACGGCGACACGGTGCGCGTGCTCGAGGCCGGTCACTCGCTCGAATTCTGCGGCGGCACCCACGTGTCGGCCACCGGCGACATCGGACCGATCAAGATCGTCAGCGAGGGTTCGATCGGTTCGAACCTGCGACGCATCGAGGCAGTCACCGGTGACGGCGCGATCGCGAACATGCTCGACACCTCGCGCATCGTCGCCGTTGCCGCCGACATGCTCGGTGCGAAACCGGACGAACTCGTGCGTGCCGTCGAGCGCACTCGCGAACAGGTGAAGAGCCTCGAGGACGAAGTGAAGCGTCTGCGCCAGGCACAGGCCGCGTCGCGGGCGCGGGACATGGCCGCGGTTGCACGGGACGGTGTCGTTGTCGAACGCGTCGATGGACTCAGCCCGACTGCGCTGCGGGATCTCGCCGTCGCGGTGCGCGACGTTCCCGGGGTGACGGTCGTCGTTCTCGGTGGCGTCGCCGACTCGGGTGGTGTCGCACTCGTCGCGGCAGTCGCGCCGGACGCGCCAGTGAAAGCCGGTGACGTCATTCGCGACGCCGCAAAGACCGTCGGCGGTGGCGGCGGCGGCAAGGGCGACATCGCCACGGCCGGCGGCAAGAACGTCGCCGCTCTCGACGCGGCTCTCGACGTCGCCCGATCGGTCATCTCAGCCGCACGCAATTGATGCGCTGCATCGGCCTCGATCTCGGGTCGCGGCGCATCGGAGTCGCGGTGAGCGATCCGAGCGGGGTGGTGGCCACTCCGCTGACGACCATCCTGCGCGGTGCGCGCCGTGACGGTGCGGCAGGTGACGGAGTTGACCAGGAGGTGGCGGCACTCGTCGGGGAATACGCAGCAGACTGTGTCGTCGTGGGACTTCCTCGTGCACTGTCGGGTCGGGTCACCGACTCGACGCGTCTCGTCCTCGACGAAGTGGCGCGACTCCGTGATTCGCTGTCCGTGCCGGTGTACACCTGGGACGAGCGGTTGACGACGGTGCAGGCCCAGGAGTCGTTGCGTCGTCTCGGCGTCGATTCGCGCAAGGGTCGCGACAAGGTCGACGAAGTGGCGGCGACGATCATGCTCCAGTCGTGGCTCGACGCGGGCCGTCCCGGTGCGGGGTCGCGATGACGCGCGACGACTACGCGGATCGGAGCGAAGACAACGTGGACAACCTGCGTGCGGACGGTGAATTCGAGCGCGACGGAATGATTCCCGATCTGCGCCGCTGGTCGCGACAGATCCTCGTCGGTCTCGCCGCATTCGCCGTTCTCTTCGTCGGGTGGGCAGCGTGGCGCACGGCATCGATCGTCGGTGGCGAGACGACGCAGGACGCCGTCGTGTCGCAGGGATCCGCCGCCGCGGTGAGCGAGGTCGTGTTCCCCGAAGGTTTCACCGTCGCGCAGATCGCGCAACGCCTCGCCCGCGACGTGCCGAACATGGACGCAGCGGCGGTCGTCGCCGCGCTCGACGACGGTACGTTGCCCGCGCCGTGGCGTCCCGACGGCATCACCTCGTACGAGGGTCTCCTGTTTCCCGCACTGTACGAGGTCGCCGCGTACGAGGACGAGAGGTCCGTCGTCGACCGGATGCTCAACGAGATGCGCAACCGGACGCTGCGCCTCGACATCGAGGCCGGTGCCGCGCGACTCGGTGTGACGCCGTACGAAGTGCTCATCATCGCCTCGCTCATCGAGCGCGAGGTGAAGGTGGCCGACGAACGCGCACTCGTCTCGCGCGTCATCTACAACAGGCTCGCCCTCGACATGGAACTGCAGATCGATGCCGCGTTGTTCTACGGCGCACCGGCGGGCGCGACGTTCTCCGAGGTGCGCGACACCGACTCGCCGTACAACCTCTACCGGCGCAAGGGATTGCCGCCGACCCCGATCGCCAGTCCCGGTGAGGCGGCGATCGTCGCCGCGCTCAATCCCGCGGCGGATCCGTCGGAGAGCGACGCGATTTGTACCTCGCGCACGGCCGCACAGCGCCGCTCCGAGCCGTGTCGTTACCTCTTCTACGTGCTCGCCGATGCCGAGGGTCGTCACGCCTTCTCCGCCACGTACGAGCAGCACCAAGTGCGCGTCGACGAGGCGCGCGCCGCGGGGATCCTGCCGTGAGCGCTCGTGCGACGACGAACGTCGCCGGTGTCATCGGCTCCCCGGTGCGCCACAGCCTGTCGCCGGTCATCCACAATGCGGCATTCCGTCACCACGGTGACGACTGGGTCTACGTTGCCTTCGACATCGGCGACGCCGACGCACGCGTGGCGATCGATGCTGCACGCGTTCTCGGCGTCACGGCATTGTCGGTGACGATGCCGTACAAGGAGCGCGTGATCGACGCACTCGACGAGGTCACGGTCGAGGCGCTCGCCGTACGTTCGGTGAACACGGTCATTCGTCGCGAGGACGGCACGCTGCTCGGAGCCACGACCGACGGTGAGGGTTGTGTGGCGGCGTTGCTGCGCCACGACGCGTCGCTTGAGCACGTCGTGGTGGTCGGGGCGGGTGCCACTGCACGTGCGGTCATCGCCGCGTGCGTCGCGCACGGAGCTCGGGTGACCTGTATCAATCGCGGTGCCGAACGTGCCGCGGATGCGGTGGCAGTCGGCGAGTCGATTTCCGTGGGTTCGACGCGTCACGGTACGGTCGCCGATATCGCGACGGCGACGGTGCTCGTGAACACGACGCCGCTCGGCATGACCGGCATCGCTCCCGACGAGATGCCCGTGCCGCGCGAGTCGTTGCATCCGGGACTCGTCGTTCTCGATGCCGTGTACCACCCGCTCGAAACACCGCTCCTGCGCGCTGCATGCGACGTCGGTGCGCGGGCGGTCGACGGACTCGAGATGCTCGTCGCACAGGCGGCACTGCAGCAGGAGTTGTGGCTCGGTCGTCGTCCCGATCACGACGTCATGCGTGCTGCAGCGCTCGACGAGCTCGATCGACGTCACCGATAGCCTGACGTCCGTGTTGCGCTACCTGACCGCCGGCGAAAGTCACGGTCAGGCCCTGGTGGTCGTCGTCGAAGGTCTGCCCGCGCACCTGCCGATCACGGTCGGCGACATTTCGGGTGAATTGGCCCGCCGCCGGCTCGGTTTCGGGCGCGGTCCGCGGCAGCGCTTCGAACAGGACGAGATCGAGCTGCTCGGCGGCATTCGCCACGGTCGCACGCTCGGATCACCCGTATCGATTCTCATCAAGAACACGGAGTGGTTCCGCAGCGACGTGTGGCACGAGGAGATGTCGCCGCATCCCGGGGCGACGAAGAAGCCGCTCACCCAGCCGCGACCCGGACACGCCGATCTCACCGGAATGCAGAAGTACGGCTTCAACGACGCCCGCGACGTGCTCGAGCGGGCGAGTGCACGCGAAACCGTCGCCCGCGTCGCCGCCGGTGCTCTGGCCAAGGCACTACTCAAGCCGCTCGGTGTGTCGATCATCTCGCACGTCGTCGGCATTGGTGCTGCATCCGCCGACGCGCAGCGACCGTTGCCCGAGGATCTCGGCCGCATCGACGAGTCACCCGTGCGTTGTGCCGACCCGGTTGCCGAGGCACGGATGATCGCCGAGATCGAGGCGGCGGCGAAGGACGGCGACAGCCTCGGTGGCATCGTCGAAGTTCTCGCGTACGGCGTGCCGATCGGACTCGGTAGCCACGTGCACTGGGACCGCAAGATCGACGGACTCCTCGCGCAGGCGCTCATGAGCATCCAGGCGGTGAAAGGTGTCGAGATCGGTGACGGCTTCGACGCCGCGCGCCGTCGCGGCAGCGAAGCCCACGACGCGATTCGCTGGGACGACGCATCGGGTACCTACCGGCGCGATTCGATGCGCGCCGGCGGAACCGAGGGTGGCATGACGACCGGCGAGCCGCTCGTTGCACGACTGGCGATGAAACCCCTCGCCACGCTCAACCGACCCACGCTGGCAACGGTCGACATGGCGACGAAACAGGAGACCGTGAGTTTCAAGGAGCGCACCGACGTCACCGCCGTTCCTGCGCTCGGCGTCGTCGCCGAGACGATGGTCGCACTCGTGCTCGCCGACGAGGCGCAGCGCAAGTTCGGAGGCGACTCGCTTTCCGAATTCGTGCGCAACGCGAACACCTACGCCGAGTCCCTGCGCACCACCTGATTCGGCGACATGACGCGCGCGAGTGACGATCCCGTTCGCCGAATCGCACTCGTCGGAATGATGGGCACCGGCAAGTCGACGGTGGCGGCACGAGTTGCGTCAACGCTCGGATGGACGTGCATCGACGTCGATGCCCTCATCGAATCACGAACCGCACGTGCGATCTCCGACATCTTCGCCACCGACGGCGAAGCCGCATTTCGTGCACTCGAAGCCGACGTCGTTGCCGACGTGCTCGGTGACGGGGTTCTCGGCGACACGGGCGACGCCGGGCGACGCCCTCCCGGTTGCGTCGTTGCCCTCGGTGGCGGTGCGGTGTTGACGGCATCGACTCGCGACCGACTCGCCGACTGTGATGCCGTCGTGTGGTTGCACGCCGAGCCCGCGGTGCTCGCCCGGCGCCTCGCCGGTGACACGTCGCGACCGCTGCTCGCCGGTGATCCGCTCGCGCGACTCGTTGCACTTGCAGGGGAACGAGAGGGTGTTTATCGCAGTGTCGCCACCCACGACATCGACGTCTCCGAACTCACACTCGACGACGTCGTCGCTCGTATCGTCGACATCGCCACGGTGGCAGCATCGTCACACGGGAATCGGCACTGACGTGACGGGAAGCGGCACCGGCGGCACGGTGACGGAGCGGGTCGAGCTCGGCGAGCGCTCGTACGACGTCGTCGTCGGACACGGTGCGGTTGCCGCGCTGCCGGGCATGTTGCCCGCCTCGGCGCGACGGGTCGCGATCGTCACCCAGCGCGGCGTTCCGATCAATGTGGCGCCGATCGTCGGGGCCGGGCGCAGTGTGTCGGTGCACGTCATCGGCGACGGCGAGTCGCACAAGTCGCTCGCGACGATCGAGGCGTTGTCGCGCGACTTCGCCCGTGCCGGCATCACCCGAAACGATGTCATCGTCGGCGTCGGCGGGGGAATGGTCACCGACGTCGCCGGCTTCGCCGCTGCGTCGTGGCACCGCGGTACGGCCGTCGTGCACGTCGCGACGAGTCTCGTCGGAATGGTCGACGCAGCCATCGGCGGCAAGACCGGCGTGAACATCGCCGAAGGAAAAAATCTCGTCGGCGCCTTTTGGCAGCCGCGTGGCGTCGTGTGCGACCTCGACGCACTCGCCACCCTGCCCGAACGCGAGGTGCGGTGCGGCAACGGCGAGATGGCAAAGTACCACTTCCTCACGGGTGACGATCTGTTGGCGATGGATTCGGCGACACGCATCGCGCGATGCGTGCGCATCAAGGCGGACATCGTCGGGTCCGACGAGCGCGAATCCGGTCGGCGTGCGCTGCTCAACTACGGACACACTCTCGCGCATGCCCTCGAGACGACGACCGATCACGATCTCGCCCACGGTGAAGCAGTGGCGATCGGGCTCATGTACGCCGCGCGTCTCGCCCGCATGCTCGGACGAATCGATGATGCGCGGGTTGCACGCCACCACGATGTCATCGTCGATCACTACGGACTGTCGGTGCGGCTGCCGTCGGGTGTGTCGCACGACGAACTCGTCGCGGTGATGGGCCGCGACAAGAAGGCCCTCGATGGTCTCACCTTCGTCCTCGACGGACCGCGCGGAGTCGAAGTCGTGAGCGACGTTCCGCACGACGCGGTGACGGCTGCCCTCGCGGCGATGTGAGTACCCTGAAGGCCATGTCGGCGGCCGAAATCGTGGTGCTCCACGGCCCGAACCTCAACCTGCTCGGCACCCGTGAACCGCACGTCTACGGAACGACGACGCTTGCCGACATCGACGCTCGGATTGCCGAGGCCGCCCGTGCGGTGGGTTTCGCGGTGCGTTCGGTCCAGGCGAATGCGCTCGGCGAGATGGTCGATGCCGTTCATGCCGCCGCGTCGGCGCAGGGGATCCTCGTCAACCCGGGCGCATTCACCCACTTCGCCTGGAGTCTGCACGACGCCCTCTCGGCGGTGAAGGTGCCGGCCGTCGAGGTGCACATCTCGAATCCGGCGTCACGCGAGCCGTGGCGCCACGTCAGCGTGCTCGCACCCGTTGTCATCGGCAGCGTCGCCGGCTTCGGTGTGTCGTCGTATCTCGTCGCTCTCGACGCGCTCGTGCGACATCTCGGCACCGGCACGCGCTGAAACATGACGGGCGCCCTGTCACCGTTGCTCGTCACCGGTCGCGACGCCCGCGTGCGCGACGAGCTCGCGCGCCGCGGAGCTCCATCATTCCTGCTCGTCGCCGATCTCAACAACGTTCGCTGGCTCACCGGCTTCACGGGATCCGCCGGCACGCTCGTCGTGCGTCCCGACGACATGGTGTTCATCACCGACGGGCGCTACGGCGAGCAGGCCCGCGACCAGGCCAAGCGCAGTGCTGCCGCCGTCACGATCGTCGAAGCGCGCACCGCCGCCGCTCTCAAGGACGCCCTCACCGACGCGACACGCAGCGCAGCGACGATCGCGTACGACCCCGCCGAGGTGACGATGGCGGTGTTCGACGGGTGGCGCGCCGCGGTCAACGCGGAACTCGTTGCCGTGCCCGGGGTCGTGCCCGCACTGCGCCGCCAGAAGAGCGATGCCGAGATCGAACGCATGGCGTTCGCCGCACTGTGCGCCGATCGCGCGCTCGCCGAATGCGTGACGATGCTCGTCGAGCGTCCGACCGAACGCGACGTGCGCGACGAACTCGAGTACCGCATGCGTCGCTACGGCGCCGACGGCCCGAGCTACGACACGATCGTCGCCGCGGGACCGAATGCGGCCCGACCGCACCATCGTCCGGGCGACCATCGCATCGTCGAGGGTGACAGCGTCGTCATTGACGTCGGTGCCCTTGTCGACGGTTACCACTCCGACATGACCCGCACGTACCTCGTCGGCAGCGTCGATCCGGAACTCGTGCGGATGACCCGCGAAGTTGCGCGTGCACAGCTCGCCGGCCTCGCTGCGGTGCGCGCCGGAGTCACCGCGGGCGACGTCGATCGTGTGTGTCGTGATGCACTGCGCGAGGCGGGGCTCGCCGAGTTTTTCGTGCACAGCACGGGACACGGCGTCGGATTGCAGATCCACGAGATGCCTTGGGTGCGAACCGCCGCCGACGAACCGCTGCGCACCGGCGAGGTGGTGACCGTCGAGCCCGGGGCGTATCGTGAAGGCCTCGGCGGCGTGCGCATCGAGGACCTCGTGGTGGTCACCGACGACGGTTGCCGCATTCTCACATCAACAGACAAGGATCTCTCGTGCCTGCAATTACGACCAACGACCTGAAGAACGGCATCACGCTGGAGCTCGACAAGGGCCTGTTCAACGTCGTCGAGTTCCAGCACGTGAAGCCTGGCAAGGGTGGTGCGTTCGTGCGCACGAAGTTGCGCAACCTCCGCACCGGTGCCGTCATCGAGCGCACCTTCAACGCCGGCGTTCGCGTCGAGCAGGCCATCCTCGACCGGCGCGACATGCAGTTTCTCTACAAGGAGGGTGACGACTACGTCTTCATGGACACCGAGTCGTACGAGCAGATCAACGTGAAGCCCGTCGCGCTCGGCGATGCAGCCGACTACATGATCGAGGGCATGAAGGCGATCATCGCGACGCACAACGACGACATCGTCAGCGTCGACATCGCCGCTTCGGTCGAACTCGAGATCACGCAGACCGAACCCGGCGTCCAGGGTGACCGCGTCTCCGGTGCGCGCAAGCCCGCGACACTGCAGACCGGCAAGGTCATTCAAGTTCCGCTGTTCGTCAACGTCGGTGATCGTGTCAAGGTCGACACGCGCACGGGCGACTACATCACCCGCGCCTGAACGTCGACGTGACCGACGTTCCGAGCGTGCCGCCGCGCGGCGGCAACGACGACGCCGACTGGGGCGTCGATTTCGACCCGCGCAGCGACGCCCGTGAGCGGGCGATGAACGTGCTGTACGAGGCCGACATCCGAGGCATCACGCCCGACGAAGTGATGGCGGCGATCGTCGTTCCGTTCGACGACCTGACGAAACAACTCATCGCCGGCACGACCGACGACATCGTGCGCATCGACGAGCTCGTCTCCGATGCGTCGCATTCGTGGCCGTTGCACCGCATGCCCACGATCGACCGTTCGATCCTGCGCATGGCTACGTTCGAGTTGCTGCGCCGTCCCGAAGTTCCCGTCGCCGTCGTCATCGACGAAGCCGTCACCCTGGCGAAACGTTTCAGCACCGACAACTCCGGCGCGTTCGTCAACGGCGTCCTTTCCGCGATCGCGTCCCGCGTTCGCG
This sequence comes from uncultured Bifidobacterium sp., assembly GCA_964540395.1. GTDB lineage: Bacteria > Actinomycetota > Acidimicrobiia > Acidimicrobiales > Ilumatobacteraceae > F1-60-MAGs027. Next base: position 5,753 of record CAZIME010000021.1, on the reverse strand, counting down.
ACACCGCGCGCTGAGACAGAATGGGCCCATGGCGGGCCCGCTGCGCCGCAGAGCGTCCGATCTCGTCGCGTCGGTTCGTGACGTCTCGCCGTGGCGCGCGATCGCGATCGCCCTCGGTGTCCTGTGGGCGACGTGGGCGACGGCGTACACCGTGACCGTGCACCGGGGCATCGGCACGTCTGCCTACGACTTCGGTCTCTACGACCAGGGAGTGTGGCTGTTGTCGCGGGGTCACGAACCCTTCGTCACGCTCATGGGTCGCAACCTCTTCGGCGACCACACGTCATTCATCCTCCTGCCGCTCGTACCGCTGTACTGGCTCGGTGCCGGCACGGGCGTGCTGTTCGTCGTGCAGTCCTTCGCCCTTGCTCTCGGTGCGTGGCCGACGTGGTTGGCGGCGCGTCGCATGGGCGCGGGTGAGCCTCTCGCGCTCGTCGCCGTCGTCGCTTATCTCTTCCACCCGGCGCTGTCGTGGACGGCGCTCGAGAACTTCCATCCCGACTCGTTCCTCGCGCCGCTCATCGCGATTGCCGTGTGGTCGGCGCTCTCGACGAGATGGGGGTGGTTCGTCGCGACGGTGATCGCGATCCTCGCGACGAAGGAGGATGCGGCTCTCGTCGTCGCCGGTCTCGGAGTGTGGGTCGCGCTGCGCATCGACCGTCGTCGCGGCATCGTCACCGCGATCGTGTCCGCGTGGGTCATGGTGTTGCTGTTGTGGGCCGTGATGCCGGCGATCAACGGCGTTCCGTTCCGCAACGAGTGGCGACTGCCGTTCGGCGGCTGGTCGGGTCTCTTCACCACGGCACTCACGCGACCGCACGACCTCGTCGCCCATCTCGTGTCGGGGGAGCGACCCCTGTACGTGCTGCAGGTGCTCGTTCCGGTGGGATTCGTCGCGCTGTTGCGACCGGGGATCGTCGCGATCGCCGCCGCGCCTCTCGGGGTGAACCTGCTGAGCACCTTCTGGTACCAGTCGCAGATCGAGTACCACTACTCGGTGCAGCTCGTACCGCTCGTCGCCCTCGGTGCCGTGTGGTCGATCACCCGCCTCGAGCCGCGACGTCGCCGTCCGCTCGCCGTTCTCGTCGCAGCGTGTGCGTTGGCGTCGGCGTGGGTATGGTCGCCGTTGCCGGGAATGCGCATCGACGCACCGCCGTACTCCGCTGACTCGCCGCCCGCGGTCGCGGCCCGTGAGGTCGTGCGCCGCGTTCCCCCCGATGCCGTCGTCAGTGCCTGGCACGGACTCACGGCCCACCTTGCACGTCGTGAGCGCATCTATCTCTTCCCGGTGCCGTTCGAGCGCCTGCTCTACGGAATGGATCCGTTTGCCCGCGGCGACCGACTCGATTTCGTCGACGATGTCACCCATGTCGTTCTCCCGGTCGACCCCGACGACGAGATTGCCGCCGTCTGGGAACGAGAGCGCGCCAACTTCGACGTCGTTTTCGGCAACGAGTGGTGGGTGCTGTACGAGCGCCGATTCGTGAACGGCGGCTGACCGGCACTACTGTTGACGACACCGTCAAACGGGTCCCGTGAGGCCCGAACGGAGGAGAACGATGGCTTCGTCGCGCACGCAGACGACACAAGTGATGTCACGGTCGGACGTGGCCCGGGCCGTCACCCGAATCGCCCACGAGATCGTCGAGCGTCACTCCGGTCTCGACGGTGTCGTCATCGTCGGTTTGCAGCGCGGCGGAGCGTGGCTCGCCGAGGATCTGCGTACCGCACTCACCGTCATCGATACCTCCTACGCAACGCCCGTCGGCATGATCGACGTGAGCATGCACCGTGACGACGTCGGTTTGCGTCCGATCGTTCCGGGGGCGATCAGTCGCATCGATACCCCCATTTACGACGCCGTCGTCGTGCTCGTCGACGACGTCCTGTTCACCGGGCGAACCGTGCGCGCCGCACTCGAGGGATTGAACACCTATGGTCGCCCGCGCGCCGTGCAGCTCGCCGTGCTCGTCGACCGCGGTCATCGCGAATTGCCGATTCGTCCCGACTACGTCGGCAAGAACCTGCCGACGCACCGGCGCGACGACGTCTCGGCCACCCGCGACGGCGTCTCCGTCGAGGTCGCGTCGTGAGCGCGATGCGGCACCTCCTCGGCATCGGCGAGCTCGGCCACGAGGGTCTCGTGCGCCTGCTTGCGCTCACCGACCACATGGTCGAGGTGAACGCACGTCCGGTTCCCAAGGTTCCGGCGCTGCGCGGACGCACCGTCGTCAGCCTCTTCTACGAGGACTCCACCCGCACGCGGTTGTCGTTCGAGACTGCCGCCAAGCGCCTCTCGGCCGACACGATGTCGTTCAGCGTGTCGACATCGAGCGTGAACAAGGGCGAGAGTCTGCGCGACACGATCGAGACGATCACCGACATGGGTGTCGATGCGTTCGTCGTGCGTCACAAGTCGAGCGGTGTGCCGTGGCAGATCCGGCAGTGGACCGACGCAGCGATCGTCAACGCCGGGGACGGCTGGCACGAGCACCCCACTCAGGCGCTCGTCGACTGCTACACCGTGCGCGAGGCGTTGCGACGTGACCGCTTCGACGGACTCACGCTCACGATCGTCGGCGACGTGAAGCACAGCCGGGTCGCGCGCAGCAACATAGCCGCGTTCACGATGCTCGGTGCGAAAGTCGTGCTCGTCGCCCCGCCGACGCTGCTTCCCCCCGACGTCGGTCACTGGCCCGTCGAGGTGGCGCACCGACTCGACGACGTCATTGGTCGCACCGACGTGCTGTACATGTTGCGACTGCAGAGCGAACGCATGACTCAGGGGCACGTGCCGAACCTGCGCGAGTACGCCACGTATTTTGGACTGGATGCCCGCCGAGTCGCCCGTCTCCCCGAGGGTGCGGTGATCATGCACCCGGGTCCGATGAACAGGGGAGTCGAGATGCTCGTCGATCCGACCGCGCTGGCGAATTCCCTCATTCATCGCCAGGTCGCCAACGGCGTCGCCGTGCGCATGGCGGTGCTCTACGACCTTCTCGTGGGTGAGTCGTCGAGCGCATCGCTCGGAGAGGTGGCGTGATGAGCGACCGCATCGTCCTCGTTGGCGGACGCGTCGTCGACGGCGCGCAGGATCGTCGCGCCGACGTGGTGTTGCGCGACGGCCGCATCGTCGAGGTCGCCGACACGGTGACTGCGGCACCGGGCGATGACGTCGTCGACGTGACCGGCTGCGTCGTCGCCCCGGGCTTCGTCGACCTGCACACCCATCTGCGCGAGCCGGGCAAGGAAGAAGCCGAAACGATCGAGACGGGGAGTCGTGCCGCGGCGAAGGGCGGCTACACCGCGGTCGTCGCGATGCCGAACACGGACCCTGCACAGGACAGCGTCGCCGTCGTCGACTTCGTGCGCGAACAGGGTCGTCGAGCCGGACTCGTCGAGGTCGTACCCAGCGGTTGCATCACCGTCGGACGGCGCGGTGAGGCACTCGCCCCCCTCGCCGAACTCGCCGCTGCGGGTGTCCGGATCTTCACCGACGACGGCAACGGCGTGCAGGACGAACTGCTCATGCGTCGGGCCATGGAGTACGGGCGCGGACTCGGCATCACGCTGGCGCAACACTGCGAAGTGTCGACGCTCACCGCCGGTGCGGTGATGAACGAGTGCGAGTGCTGCACGTCGCTCGGTCTGCCCGGATGGCCGGCGATCGCCGAGGAGCTCATGGTGTTTCGTGACATCGAGTTGTCGCGTCTCACCGGTGCGCGGATCCACCTGCTCCATCTCTCCACCGCGCGCAGCGTCGAGCTCGTGCGTGCGGCGAAGCGCGACGGCCTGCCCGTCACCGCCGAGGTGACACCGCACCATCTCTCCCTCGACGAAACCCGGCTCGCGACGTTCGACCCCGTGTACAAAGTGAACCCACCGCTGCGTTCTCCCGCCGACATCGCCGCGTTGCGCGAGGGGGTGCGTGACGGCACGATCGATGCGATCGCCACCGACCACGCCCCCCACCCGCGCCGCGACAAGGAACTCCCGCTCGACCAGGCACCTCCGGGAATGCTCGGCGTCGAAACCGCGCTCGGTGTCGCGCTCGCCGTGCTCGACGTCGACCTCGGTCACCTCGTGCGGATCATGTCGGTGAACCCCGCGCGTATCGCGGGAATTGACGAACGCCACGGCCGACCGATCGAGGCCGGATCACCGGCGAACCTCGTCGTCTTCGATCCGCAGGCAACCTGGCAGGTGTCGCCCGACGAACTCGTGAGCAAGAGTCGCAACACACCGTTCGTCGGCATGAACCTGCGCGGCCGCGTGCGCCACACCATCTACGAGGGTCGGTTCTCCGTGCGCGACGGCGAGGCGCTGCGATGACGAATCCGGTGAACGGTGCACTGGTCCTGCGCGACGGCAGCGTGTTCGAGGGCGACGTCATCGGCGCGTTCGAACCCGGTCGAATCTGTTCGGGTGAGGTCGTCTTCCACACCGGTCTCACCGGCTACCAGGAGGTGCTCACCGACCCGAGTTACGCCGGCCAGATCGTCACGTTCACGACGCCGCACATCGGCAACTACGGAACGACGGGTGACGACGATGAATCGGCGCGTGTATTCGCCCGCGGTGTCGTTCTGCGCGAGGATGCGCGTCTGCGCAGCAACTGGCGCAGCGAGTCGTCGCTCGCCGAGTTCCTCGCGGCGCGGTCGCTCATGGGAATCGCCGGCGTCGACACGCGCCGACTCACGCGCATCCTGCGCGACGCCGGGGCGATGAGCGGTGCATTCGGTGCGGGTGACGAAGCTTCGCTGCTCGCCGCGGCACGCAACGAGGTCGGAACGGCCGGGCGAAACCTCGTCGCCGAGGTGACGACCGCGCAGTCCTACGACGTCGCATCGACGCTGCCGGGCAACGACGTGCCGCGGGTGGTCGCCTACGACTTCGGCATGAAGCGCACCATCGTGCGCTGCCTCGCCGACATCGCACACGTCACCGTGGTGCCGGCGCACACCCCGGCCCGCGAGGTGCTCGCGATGCGACCCGACGGCGTCTTTCTCTCCAACGGTCCCGGTGACCCCGAGTGCGTCGACGGTGCCGTGGACAACATCCGCGAACTGCTGGACGCCGGGGTGCCGACGTTCGGCATCTGTCTCGGACACCAGTTGCTGTCGCTCGCCCTCGGGGCGCGCACGTACAAGCTGCCGTTCGGGCACCACGGGGCGAATCATCCGGTGCGCGACCTCGAGACGGGGCGCGTCGAGATCACGAGTCAGAACCACAACTTCTGCGTCGACGATAAGTCACTCGCCGGTCTCGCCGAGGTGACGCACGTGAACCTCAACGACAGGACGATCGAGGGCATCCGCGCGCTGCGCGGCAACGCCTTCTCCGTGCAACACCATCCCGAAGCGGGGCCCGGTCCGCACGACAGTCGGTACCTCTTCGATCGTTTCGCCGCGATGATGACGGCGAACGGGACGGGCAGATAGCCGTGCCGCGCCGCAACGACATCTCGACGATCCTCGTCATCGGATCGGGTCCGATCGTCATCGGTCAGGCGTGCGAGTTCGACTATTCCGGCACCCAGGCGTGCCGCGTGCTGCGGGAGGAGGGCTACCGCGTCGTGCTCGCCAATTCGAACCCGGCAACGATCATGACCGATCCGGATTTCGCCGATCGCACGTACATCGAACCACTCACCGTCGAAGTGCTCGCGGCGATCATCGAGCGCGAGCGTCCCGATGCGGTGCTGCCGACGCTCGGCGGCCAGACGGGGCTCAACCTCGCGATGGCGCTGCACG
>CAZIME010000020.1:0-23788 GCA_964540395.1 uncultured Bifidobacterium sp. | reverse complement strand
ACCCGTGCCGCCACCTTGAAAGGGTGGTGTCCTAGGCCACTAGACGATGGGGGCAGGAATTCGTGCCCTTGGAAGAGCAAGTGGACTCTATCAGCGTCCCGTCGAGTCGCTACCGAGAACATCGAGCGTGTGGCCGAGCGCCCAGCCGAGAAAGGCATACAGCCGGCGGTGATCCCTCATACCGTCGGCATCCCGGTCGTCGTCTTCATCGTCGTCTGCATCGTCATCGTCGCGCACGTCGAGGATCGTGCCGAGAACCAGGCGCGTTGCGTTGAGCGAGCGCATGAGTGCGTCGACCTCGTCGATACTCATGTCGTCGTGGCGTGAGAGCAACGCGATCGTCGTTTCCAGTGCTGCGAGATGCGAGGCTGCGAGCTCGTCGCGCATGAGACGCCGGAACTCCTCGTCGGCGGCGGGATCGGCGTGGTACGCGACGGGGAAGAGCCGGGTGAGGTGATCGCCGGTACCGGCGGTGATCTCGTCGCGCAGTTCACCGAGAACGGTCACGAGCACCGACCGACTCGTGTCGTCGAGTGCAACACGGTACGAATCACCGACACGTTCGATCACGCATCGTCCTTTTGCATCGTCGCCCACAGACCGTGTTCGTGCAACCGATGGACGTCGAACTCCGCCCGTTCACGGGATCCGTTCGACACGACCGCACGACCTTTCTCGTGGACGTCGAGCATCAGTGCCGTCGCCTTCTCCAACGAATAGCCGAACAGCTTCTGCAGCACCCACGTGACGTAGGACATGAGGTTGATCGGGTCGTTCCACACGATGACGACCCACGGTGAGTCGTGCGACTCGGTGGTATCGGTCGTCGTCGTGTCGGCGGGCAGGGTGTCGGTGCGATTCGTGAACGTGAGCGCTTCGACCACGGCTCCATTGTGCCGTCGGGGCCCTCGTAGCCTTTCGGCGTGACGCTCGGACGCCGCCCGTTGGTTCCTTCGCGGCTGGGCCGACGAACCTTCACTCATACGGGTACGGGTGCCCCGCGTTCACGTTTCGGCGCGTACGTGGCGCTGACGAAGCCGCGGATCATCGAACTTCTCCTCATCACGACGGTTCCGACGATGGTGCTCGCCGCAGGTGAGTGGCCGTCGACGTGGCTCGTCGTGTGGACCGTCGTCGGTGGTGCACTCGCCGCAGGCGGAGCCAATGCACTGAACATGTACGTCGACCGCGACATCGATGCACTCATGGAGCGCACGCGTCATCGACCGCTCGTCACGGGCATGGTGAGTCCGCGTGCGGCGCTCATTTTCGCCGTGGCACTCGAGATCGCGGCGTTCGCCGTGCTGTGGCTCTCGTCGAATCTTCTTGCTGCATGTCTGGCGTTGTCGGCGACGGCCTTTTACATCGGCATCTACACGTTGTGGTTGAAGCGCACGTCGCGTCAGAACATCGTCATCGGCGGGGCGGCCGGTGCCGTCCCCGTCCTCGTCGGTTGGGCAGCCGTTACGGGACGTCTCGACTGGGCTCCGGTCATCCTCTTTCTCTTCATCTTCTTTTGGACCCCTCCGCACTTCTGGGCGCTGGCGATTCGTCACGTTGACGACTACCGCGCCGCGTCGGTGCCGATGCTCCCCGTCGTCGTCAGCCTTGCCCGCACCGTGCGCACGATGGGTGCATACACCCTCGTCGTGTGCGCATGCTCGGTCGCACTCATTCCCGTTGCCGACATGGGTGTCATTTACGGGATTGCCGCCGTCGCGCTCGGTGTGCTGTTCATCATCGTCACGTACCGTCTGGGTGACGCGCCCACTCCGGCAGCGGCGATGCGCGTGTTCAGCTACTCCATTTCCTACGTGACGCTCATCGGGGTGGCGATCACCGTCGACGTGCTCGTGCGCTAGTTCGGCACGCCTAATCTCTGCGGAAGTTCGGTCAATCGGGCGGTTCTGAGTAGCCTTGCCGGTGATCATGTCTGTCGCCGACGCATCTTCGTTGTCTCGCTCCGTCGCCGCCGAGCCCTCAGCCGTTACCCGCCTCGCCGCGTGGTTCACCGTCGCTGATCACGCTCGTCTCGGCCGCCTGTACCTCGGATTCACCGGGGTGTGGCTGTTGCTCGCCGCGGCCCTCGGCGCGTTGCTCGGCATCGAGCGACTGGATTCGGGTGCGGCGCTCGTCGACGCCGATGCACACGTGCAGTTGTTCGGCTTGTATCACTACGCGCTCGTGCTCGGTGTCGTTGCGCCTCTCTTCCTCGGTATCGCATTGCTTGTCGTTCCCCCGCTGCTGAAGGCCGCCACCGTCTCGTTCGTGCGACTCGCCGCCTTCGGTTTCTGGATGTGGGCGGCCGGTGGCGCGCTCGTCGTTGCATCGATCATCGCCAACGGCGGACCCGGCGGCGGCACCGCTGATGCCGTCGAGTTGTACCTGCTCGGCCTTGGTGTCGCCATCGTCGGCATCCTGTGCACGGCCGTGTCGTTGGCTGCCACCGTGATGACCCGGCGCAATGGTGCGACCCTCGACTCCGTCTCGGTGTTCGTCTTCGCAGTTCTCGTTTCGACGGTCGGCCTCGTGCTCACGATGCCCGTCGCGCTCGGCACGGTCATCTATTTGTGGGTTGATTTCGCCAATGCCCGCGTCGCCTTCGGCGGCACGGGGCTCATGGCCTCATGGTTGGCCTGGCTCTTCGACCAGCCCCAGTCGCTCCTCTTTGCCGCCCCCGCTCTCGGTGTGCTCGGTCATCTCGGTGCGGTCGCCGCACGAACCCGCCAACCGCTGCGCGGCGGAGTTCTTGTCGGAATCGGCCTTTGCGCCGTTGCCGTTGTCGCCTCCGTGACGCAGCGCAGTCATCCGTTCTCCGTCGGCGACACCCCCGCTGAGACGCTCGGGTCGTTCGTTCCCTTCGCCCTCTTCCATCTGTTGCCGCTGCTCGCACCGCTCATCGTCATCGCCCTGGCGTTGCTTGCCCTGAAGGCCGGATCGCCCCGTCTCGTTGCTCCGTTCGTCCCCGCATTCCTCGGTGCCGGCATGGTCCTCACCGGTCTCGTCGGCACGGCCGTGCAGATGATCGATGCAACGGCCCTGCAGGGCACCGTGTTCACGGAGGCGGCCCTTGTCTACGTGGTCTACGGCAGCGTCCTCGGCGCTTTCGGCGCCGTCGCGTACTGGTCCACGGCGATTTGGCGGCGCGTTCTGCCCACCGGTGCCGTTCTCGGCGTGTCGTTGCTCGGTTTCGTCGCCGTAGTTCTCGCCGCCCTGCCGCACTATGTGGCCGGATTCCTCGACCAGCCTGCCGCTACGACAACCGGTTACGACGACGCGGGTCTGCGCGGAATTCTCAACGGCGTGTCCGCACTCGGTCATCTTGGGATGGTTCTCTCCGTGCTCGCCGCCGTTGCGGTGATTCTCGGTGCACGGTCACGCGGCACCGAGACGACGACGAATCCCTATGACACCGCGGAGGTGACGCAATGACCGCACCTGCACTTGCCGCCGGTCCTGTTCGCCGTCGCAGCTCGGTCTTCGTCGCGACCGCATTCGCCGCCGCTGGTGCAACCGCACTCATCGGCAGCATGCTCGCGATGTGGCTCGACTTCCGTGCGAAGGCACCGCTGCGCGAGTCGAGTGACGGCGCAAAGATGATCAAGGACTGGCTGAAGGCCGACGTCGCGGTGCCGGAAGTGGCATCGAACACGATGATGATCACCTTCGTCGCCGTGTGCATCATGGCGCAATGGGCCGTCTACTCGGCACGCCGCGCCGACAGGTCGCACACGATCCTCGCGCTGTCGATCACCGCTGCAATCGGTCTTGCCCTCGTCAACGCGCAAATCGCACTGTACCTGCAGATGGGGCTCGAGCTGCGCAACGACGCCTACGAGACGTTGTTCTACGCGGTGACCGGAACGATGCTCGCACTCATCGTGTCGGGAGTCGTCTACTCGCTCGTTGCACTGTTCCGCGTCTGGGCCGGCCGCATGAGTGACCACGACGTTCTCGCCGCACACGCTCTCTATTGGTACGCACTCGGCGGGATGTTCCTCGCCGTGTGGTTCGTGGTGTACGTCCAGAAGTAGGTCGATCGATGATTCGCACGGGTTCCAAATTCTTCATCGGCCTCGCGGCACTGAATGCCGCCACACTCATCGCATATCTGCTGTTCGTCGAGCGCCTGGCGATCGGCGGGGTGGCGCTGAGCATCGTCTTTGCCGCCGTGTGCGGTCTGTCCGCCGTCGCGATCATCGTGCGCGACGGTGACGACGAGGCGCAGCCGACCGATGCGGCGCTCGTCGGTGCGAGCATGTGGCCGCTCGTCACCGTCGTCGGTGTCGTGTTGCTCGCGCTCGGTCTCATCACGAGCTCCGCGGTGTTCATCTTCGGCATCGTCATCGTCCTCGCCGGTCTCATCGAATGGGCGGTGCAGGCCTGGAGCGAGTCGGCATCCGACGATCCCGCGTACAACACCGCGACCCGTAAGCGGATCGCCAACCCGATCGAGTTCCCGGTGCTCGCCACGCTCGGCGTCGGAGTCGTCATCTTCTCGTTCTCGCGCATCATGCTTGCCGTCTCGAAGAGCACCGGCGCCGTGCTGTTCCTCGTCTTGGGAACGATCGTCCTCGTCGGCGGCACGTTGTTTGCTGTGCGTCCGGGTCTGAAGCGCTCGATCGTGACCGGTCTGTGCACCCTCGCCACGCTGGGCATCGTCGCCGGCGGAATAGCGAGTGCCGGCGTCGGATTGCGTGCCGATCTCGTCGAGGCCGCCGAAGAAGGCCACTATTTGCACCGTGAGTGCGGTCCCGAGCGTTCGAAGTACTTCGACAAGCTCGAGATGCGTACGTTGTCGTTGCGTTCGAACGTCGTCGCCACCATCGAGCTCCGTGACGGCAAGCTGACCGCCTACGAGTTCGGCGTGCAGTCGCCGACAAAGGCGATCACCATTGCGCGCTCCAACCCGGTGAACGTCATCTTCCGCAACTACGACGAGGGCGAGTTCCGCCTCGTCGCATCGCCGGGCAAGGCCGCCGCCGATGCGACGGAGAAGCCCGAGGAGTTGTGCACGCAGCTCATTCCTGAGGGCGCGGAGCAGTCGCTCACCCTGACGTATGCGAAGGCATCGATCGACCGAGGTCCGTATTCCCTGTTCGTCGCCGGTCTCACCGGCCAGTCCATTGAGGTGTTCGTACCGTGAACAAGCTCGCTTCCCTGCGTCGTACCGTCACCCGCGTCGGTGCGTTGTTGACCGGTGTCGTCGTCACCGCCTCGTGCGCGCAGAATGCCCCGCAGGACACGTGGGTACCGAAGGGCCCGAATGCCCAGATGATCGACGATCTCCAGAAGCCGGTGTTCGCCGTGGCGGGCATCGTCGGACTCATCGTCGTCGTCGCGCTCGGCTGGGTGCTGTGGCGCTACAAGGACCGCGGTCAGCCGATTCCCGAGCAGACGCACGGCAACCCCGTCGTCGAAATCACCCTGACGCTCATCCCTGCGCTCATCCTCGCCGTCATCGGCGTGTTCACCGTGCGCGTCATCTTCGATCTTGCGAGGACCGACGACACGGAAATGATCATCAACGTCACCGGTCAGCAGTGGTGGTGGGAGTACGACTACCCCGTGCAGAACGAGTTCGGCATCACACAGCCGATCGTGACGAGCGGTCAACTCGTCATCCCGGCCGGCACAAAGGTGCTCCTGCGCGAGACCAGTCGCGACGTCATCCACTCGTACTGGATCCCCGCCCTGAACGGCAAGCGTGACGCCGTTCCCGGTCGCATCCACACCCTCCGCCTCGAGGCCGACGAACCGGGCATCTATGCCGGTCAGTGCACCGAGTTCTGCGGTCTGTCGCATGCCAACATGCGCATGGAAGCGATCTCGCTGAGCAAGGAAGACTTCGCGAAGTGGGTCGCCAACCAGCAGGCCCCGTACGTGTCGCCGGCCGAGGGTTCGCTCGCCAAGGAGGGCGAGGTCGTATTCCTCAACCAGTGCGTGCGCTGTCACCAGGTCGACGGTCTGAAGCGCGCCGACGGAACGCTCGCAATCGCGGCACCGGACGAGAATGTGTGGTCGGGTGCGGCACCGAACCTCACGAAGTTCATGACCCGCAACACCTTCGCCGGAGCGATGTTCGATCTGCTCACGCCGGCCTGTCGTCCCGACGTGTGGAACGCTTCACCGGCGGAATTCGGTGAGAAGTACCTCGCAGGAGTCGGTGAGGAGTGCCTCAACGTCAACGATCTCCGTGCCTGGCTGCGCAACGCCCCCGAAGTGAAGCCGATGTACGCGAACCCCGATCAACTCGGTCCGACGAACGGCAAGGTTCGCGGAATGCCGAACCTCGGTCTCTCCGAATCCGATATCGACAAACTCGTCGCGTATCTGCTCACCCTGAAGTAGGAATCGAAAGGGAACCATGGCCATCATCGAACGCCCCGCTCCGGGAACGATCACGACGCCCGCGCTCCTGCCCGGTGCCGCCGAGATCACCCCGTCGCGCACCTTCGGCGCACTGAAGCGTCCCGTCGCCTCCACGGGCTGGAAGTCGTGGGTCTTCACGGTCGACCACAAGAAGCTCGGCATCATGTACGGCGCGCTCGCGATGTTCTTCTTCATCGTCGGCGGAATCGAGGCGCTGCTCATTCGTCTGCAGCTCGCCGCACCGGACGGAAAGATCCTCAACGCGGATCTCTACAACCAGATGTTCACCATGCACGCCACGACGATGGTGTTCCTCTTCGTCATGCCGATGGCATCCGCGTTCGCGAACTACTTCATCCCGCTGCAAATCGGTGCCCGCGACGTCGCATTCCCGCGAATCAATGCATTCGGCTTCTGGTGTCTGCTCGCCGGCGGAATCATCATCAACCTGTCGTGGTTCCTCGGCGGTGCCGCCGACGGAGGCTGGTTCATGTACGCACCGAACTCGGGACCCGTCTTCTCGCCGAGCCACGGCGTCGACTTCTGGGCCCTCGGTCTGCAGATCACGGGTATCGCATCCCTCACCGGTGCGATCAATCTCATCGTCACGGTGCTGAACATGCGCGCACCGGGCATGACGTTGATGAAGATCCCCGTGTTCACGTGGATGGTCACCGTCGTGCAGTTCCTGTTGCTCTTCGCGATGCCGGTGATCACCGTGGCACTGTTCCTGCTCATGTTCCAGCGGTTGTTCGGTGCGCAGTTCTTCGACGTCGCCGCCGGTGCCGATCCGCTGCTGTGGCAGCACCTGTTCTGGATTTTCGGACACCCCGAGGTGTACATCCTCGTGTTGCCCTCGTTCGGCATCATTTCCGAGGTTCTCCCGGTCTTCAGCCGCAAGCCGCTGTTCGGGTATCCGTTCGTCGTGTTCTCCGGAGCGGCGATCGGTTTCGTCGGATGGGGCGTGTGGGCGCACCACATGTTCGCCTCCGGTCTCGGTCCGGTGTCGGTGGCGGTCTTCTCCGTTGCCACGATGGCCATTGCAGTTCCGACCGGCGTGAAGATCATCAACTGGACGCTCACCATGTGGGGCGGCAAGCTCGTCTTCACGACGGCGATGAAGTACGCCGTCGGTCTCGTATTCCTGTTCACCGTCGGTGGACTGTCGGGTGTCACCCACTCGATTGCGCCGTCGGACACCCAGCAGACGGACACCTACTACATCGTCGCGCACTTCCACTACGTGTTGTTCGGCGGCGCGATCCTCGGTCTGTTCTCGGGCATGTACTACTGGTGGCCGAAGATGTTCGGCAAGATGCTCTCCGAGCGACTCGGCTCGTGGAACTTCTGGCTGACGGTCATCGGCATGAACCTCACTTTCGGACCGATGCACATCCTCGGTCTGCAGGGCCAGCCGCGTCGTATGTACATCTGGACCGAAGCACGAGCCGGTGAAGGATTCTTCAACCTCGCGTTCTGGAATCTCGTCGCGACCGTCGGGTCGTTCGTTCTCGCCCTCGGCGTTCTCCTCTTCATCGTCAACATCTGGGTGACGGCCCGCAAGAAGGAGCGCGCACCGCTCGATCCGTGGAACGCACGCAGCCTCGAGTGGATGACGTCGAACCCGCCCAAGGAGCACAACTTCGATGCGATCCCGCACGTCGAGCACCTCGACGAGTTCTTCCACCGCAAGTACGAGGAAGACGCATCCACACATTCGATGAAGCAGGTTGCGACGGCGGAGAAGGTTCTCGAGGACCTCGAGAAGAACCCGGACACGAACATTCACATGCCGTCACCGTCGTACTGGCCGATCGTTCTCGCATTCTCGATGATTCCGATTGCACTGGGGCTCATCTACTCGTTCCCCGTTGCGATCGTCGGTGGTGCGATCCTGCTGTACGCGATGTACGGCTGGTCGCTCGAACCGTCGGTGGCGGAAGAGTCCGACTACGAAGCGGGCCAGAACGGCCACGGAGCACACCATGGCTGACACGGCCCACGCACATCAGACCTCCACGGGTTTGTCCAACGTCAAGTTGGGCATGTGGATGTTCCTCGGCTCGGAGTGTCTGCTGTTCGGCGGTCTCATCTCCACGTACCTGCTGTACCGCGGTCGCGTGTCGGAGGGTCCGACACCGTCGCAGATCTTCGACATTCCGTTCACCTCGGTGAGCAGCTTCGTTCTGCTGATGAGCTCGCTCACCATGGTGTTCGCAGTGTCGGCGGCGGCAAAGAAGGATGACCGCGGAACGAACTTGTGGCTCGTCGTCACGGCGATGCTCGGTGCGACGTTCGTCGGCGGCCAGGTGTACGAGTTCACGGCCTTCTACAACGAAGGCCTCGGATTCTCCACCAGCCTCTTCGGATCGAGTTTCTACACGCTCACCGGATTCCACGGCATCCACGTGACGGTCGGCATCATCATGCTGCTCGCCCTCGTCGCCATCAACAAGCGCAGCAAGGTTCCCGGCAGCAAGTCGGAGACCGTCGAGATGCTCGGCCTGTACTGGCACTTCGTCGACGTCGTCTGGATCATCATTTTCACCCTCGTCTACCTCATTCCGGTCTGATCATGAGCACCGATACACAAACGCATGCAAACGAAGAAGCCGGGGATCACGCCGAGCACGGCATGAGCACCCGCGGTTACATCAACATCGCGATCATCCTTGCGCTCATCACGGCGCTCGAGGTGGCGACGTACTACGTCGACTTCGGTCCGTTCTTCCTGCCCTCGCTCATCCTCATGATGGTTGCGAAGTTCGTCATCGTCGTCAGCTACTTCATGCACCTGAAGTTCGACAACAAGATCTTCAGCTTCCTGTTCTATTCGGGACTGGTGCTGGCGATCGGCGTCTACGTGGCATTCCTCGCTACCTTCCACTTCTTCATTCGCTGAGGACGGCAGCATGGTCCTCGCCGAGGCCGCCAACCCGCTCCTCGACCCGTGGCGCTTCCAGGCCCACGCCGAGGTGTGGCTCCTCGTCGCATTCCTCATCGGCGCGCGCGTGTATGCGGTCCGCGTCATCGGTCCGCACGCCGATCACTTGCGCCGCGGTGAACCGATCGTCACAAGACGCCAGAACTGGTTGTTCGCCGCAGCGATAGCCGTGTTGTGGATCTCGTCCGACTGGCCGATCCACGACATTGCCGAGGAGTACCTCTATTCGGTGCACATGTTCCAGCACATGGCGTTGTCCTACTTCCTGCCCCCGCTCGCACTTCTCGCGACACCGGCCTGGTTGTTCCGAGCGTTGTTCGACACCCCCGTTGCCGGTCGGGTGGTGCGTTGGTTCGCACACCCCGTCATCGCGGGGTTCCTGTACAACATCGTCGTCCTCGTCACCCACATCCCCGTTCTCGTCAACCAGAGTGCGAGCAACGGCCCTCTGCACTACACGCTGCACGTCCTCGTCGTGACGTCATCGTTGTTGATGTGGATCCCCGTCGTGTCGCCGGAACCCTCACTGCGAGTCGGGTACGTCGGTCGGATGGTGTATCTCTTCCTGATGTCGGTGATCCCGACCATCCCGGCGGCATGGCTTACTTTCGCCGAGGGTGTGGTCTACAAGCATTACGACACGGTGGTGCGCGTCTGGGGCTTGTCGGTGACGGTCGACCAGCAGATCGCCGGTGCGATCATGAAAGTCGGTGGCACGGTCTTCCTGTGGAGCATCATCGTGTTCCTCTGGTTCCGGCGGTTCACCGCTCAGTTCGGCGGACAGCAGACGTACCGTCGCGCGAACTCGGCACTGACGTTCGATGACGTCACGCGGGCCTTCGACAAGGCACCGGCGATCAAGGAAGACGACGTCCCGCGTCGTTGATCCGCCCGCCGCTATGGCGTGGCGTCGAATCGGAAGGATTTGGCTGCAATGAGCGGCAGGGCCACTGCCCAGACGCCGAGTACCAGCCACGAACGCATCGTCGATCCGCCGTTTAGTGCACCGGTGATCGTCGATGCGAGCGCTCCGGTAGGGAGTAGCTCGGCGAACGTACCGAGCGGACCGGGAAGATCGTCGGCGGGTACGACGACGCCACCCGCAACGACGAGCACGAGGTACAAGCCATTCTGTACGGCGAGATTGACCTCGGCGCGCAACCGTCCTGCCAGGGTGAGACCGAGACCGCCGCAGGCAAGTGAACCGAATGCGACGGCGGGGACGAGGGTGAGCAGAGCCGCACCCGTCGACGCCCTCCAGCCGATGAGTGATGCCACGGTGAGCAGGACGCCGCACTGTACGACTTGCACGACGATGACGGCGAGGATCTTCGCGGCAACGAGCCGGCGCCGTCCGAGCGGCGATGCACCGAGTCGTTTCAGCACGTTGTACGAGCGGTCGAAACCGGTGGAGATGCCGAGACTCACCATCGCCGAGGAGACGACGGCGAGAGTGAGGACCGATGCCGTGAGTTGGGCGATCGACGTCGAACCCGGCAGAACGTCGACGTTGCCGAAAAAGACGAGGACGAACAGCGGGATGATCATGACGAGCAGCAGCTGCTCGTAGTTGCGCAGTATCTGCAGCAGTTCCATGCGTGTCTGGAGGCGGACGAGTCTCATCGCAGGACTCTCATCGTGTGACCTCGCGAAAGACGTCCTCGAGTCGTCGGCCGCCGCTGCACAGGGCGCCGATCGAGTCGTTGGCTACCACCACGCCGTTGTGGAGAATGACGACGTGGTGTGCGACGCGCTGCACCTCGTCGAGATCGTGCGAGGCGAGTACGACTGCACACCCCCGCGCCGTGAGTTCGCCGAGGACGTCGCGCACCATTTCCCGACCGTCGAGATCAAGCCCGGCCGTCGGTTCGTCGAGGAACGCGACATCGGGCGCAGCAGCGAGTGCAAGGGCGAGCGACAGTCGCTGGCGTTCGCCGCCGGACAAGCGCCGCCATGCGTGCTTCGTGCGGGCACCGAGGCCGACGCGGCGCACGAGCTCGTCAGGGTCGACGCCGCGATCGTGCACGGCGCAGTAGTGGCGGATGAGCGTGCCGACGCGGGCACCGGGGCCGACACCACCGTCCTGCAGCATGACGCCGACGCGTGCTGCGACGTGCAGGTGTTCGCGCAGCGGGTCATGACCGAGCACCCGGATGGTTCCCGACGACGCACGACGCAGTCCTTCGCAGCACTCGATCGTCGATGTCTTCCCTGCACCGTTGCGACCGAGCAATGCGGTGACCTCGCCGTGGCGCGCGCGGAATGAGATGGCGTTCACCGCGATGGTGTCGCCGTAACGAATGACGAGCGAGTCCACCTCCACCGCGTTACCGGTCGTCATCACGACGGCAACGATACGAGGTACCGTGCCTCGGCCGCGGCCACGAGCAGGTCAGCAGTAGCCTGTGTGATCGTGATCGACGTCAAAGTGTTGCGTTCGCAACCTGACGCCGTTCGCAGTGCCCTTGCGCGGCGCGGAAAGCCGGACATTCTCCGCCAACTTGACGAAGCCATGCAGTTGGACGGGAAACTGCGTGAATTCACCGCGGAACGTGACGGCATCCGCGCTGCCGTCAACGACCTGTCCCAAAAGGTCGGCGCGGCACGCCGCAGCGGGGACTCGGCAACGGCCGAAGCGCTCATGGCCGAGTCGCGGATGCATGGCGAGCGTGAGAAGGCGATCGATGGCGAGGCGGCAGGTGTCGAGGCGGCATTGCGTGACGTGTTGTTGCGCATCCCCAACCTGCCCCATGCCGAGGTGACCGACGGATCCTCCGATGCCGACAACCCCATCATCAGTGGTCCGCACAGACTGCCCGCCGAGTTTCCCGCCCACCGGCGCGTGCCGCACTGGGAGACGGGTGAGGCGCTCGGCATCCTCGATGCACAGCGGGCGACCAAAATCTCGGGCGCAATGTTCACGATGCAGCGTGGTGCAGGGGCGACTCTTGCGCGCGCACTGTGCCAGTACGCACTCGACCGCAACGCCGATCTCTATGAGGAAGTGCGTCCTCCGTCGCTCGTGACGACGGCAACGCTCACTGCCACCGGACAACTCCCGAAATTCGCCGACGACGCCTTTTCCATCGAGCGCGACTCGTTGTGGTGCATTCCCACGGCGGAAGTGCCGCTCACGTTCCTTCATGCCGACGAGATCCTCGCCGAGGCCGAACTACCGAAGCGCTACATGGCGTTCTCACCGTGTTTCCGTCGCGAAGCCGGTTCGGCCGGGCGTGATACGCGCGGAATGCTGCGCAGCCACGAGTTCGACAAGGTTGAGATCCTCGCCGTCGCCACACCAGAGCAGGCCCCGGACATTCTCGACGAGATGCGCCGCCGGGTGGTCGTAACGATTGCAGATCTCGGCTTGCCGCATCGTGTCGTCGAGATCTGCACGGGCGACCTCGGTCAGAGTCATCACCGCAGCTACGACGTCGAGGTCTATGCACCGGGATGCGACCTGTGGCTCGAGGTGAGTTCGATCAGCTGGTTCAGTGACTACCAGGCGCGCCGTGCCGACATCCGTATTCGCCGCGAGGGTCGCAAAGGAACCGAGATCGCCCACACGTTGAATGCTTCGGCGCTCGCGGTTCCGCGCGTGTGGGCGGCGATCCTCGAGAACCACCGCGAGGAGGACGGCAGCGTCGTCGTTCCCGAACCTCTGCGACGGTACATGCGCGGCATCGAGGTGCTCCGGGCCACCGCCCGTACCGCATGACGCTGCGTGATCGCCGCGTGCAATACGAGGGACGTGAGCTGCGCCGCGCAGACCTCGCCGATGATCCCGTCGTGCAATGGCACCGGTGGTACGACGAGGCAGCGGGCGCGGGGCTGAGCGAACCGAACGCCTTCACGCTGGCCACCGTCGATGCCGAATTCGGTACCGATTCGCGCGTCGTTCTCGCACGATCGGTCGATGAGCGCGGCATCGCCGTGTATACGAATCTCGAGAGTGCCAAGGGCCGACAACTCGCCACGAATCCGACGGCGAGCGGAGTGTTCGCCTGGCTCGATCTGCACCGCCAGGTGCGCGTGCGAGGTCGCTGCGAGCCGCTGTCGGCGGCGGAGAGCGACGCGTATTTCGCCTCGCGTCCGCGCGATTCGCAACTCGGCGCGTGGGCGTCGGATCAGTCCCGACCGATCACGGGCCGCGACGAGCTCGACGCCCGATTCGCCGAGGTGTCACGACGCTTCGCCGGCGTCGACGTGCCGCGACCGGATCACTGGGGTGGATGGTTGCTCGTGGCGACGCAGTGGGAGTTCTGGCAGGGTCGACCGAACCGACTCCACGATCGCTTTCGTTACGGTCGCACCGCCGCGGGCTGGGAGATCGAGCGCCTCGCACCCTGATCGTCGTTCGTCCATGTCGAGACGGCGTCGACGAGCGCATCGATGAGTGCCGCCGTGTGCGGCGTCGGATGCGGTGCCTCCCAGTCCCACCACAGCGGACTCGAACCGCGCACACGGGGCGGTAGTTCGATCTGTACGCCACCGTCACGGGGCACGTTCACCGGGTTGTTCGGGTGGCGTCCGGCGAGATCGTGCGGGATGCGGTCGGCGTCGTCCTCGACGACGTATGCGGGCAGGGCACGGCGCAACGGATCCGCAAGATGACGGGCGAGATCGCGGTTGCTGCCGCCGAGCAGGATGGTCGTGAAGTAGCCCATGCGCCCGTATCCGTGCAGTGTGACGAGCACGGAGACGTGGCCGAGGAAGCGCTCCAGCCGGGGTGACTGGTCCCCCGTGTAGCGGTGCGACGGAACGTGCCATCGCAGATCCGCAGGTTGATGCACGCCGTAGTACGAGGCCCCCGTGCGTTCGGCGACGGTACGGGCGATGAGGTCGGTGCGTTCTTCCAGCGCTCCGCCGTGCGGCGCCATCAGTCCGAAGGCACCGCGCAACTCGAGGACCTCTTCGACGTTCGGTCGCTCGAGCAGCTCGCGCAGGCTCATGAGCGACGAGCCACCGGACGTCGCATGGTAACGACGAGTGCGACGGCGATGACGACGACGAAGACGATTGCGAGACGAATCGCCCCGACGTCCTGCAGCATCTGGACGATGCGCGACTGCCACCGCTCGATGGTCGAGACGAATGCTCCGGGAGAGGAGCGCTGTGTGATTGCGACGAACCAGTACCACGTGAGGTAGACACCCGTGACGATGACGAGTACCGACGACACCTTGTCGACGTACCGCAGCACACGCCGGCTCCCGGTGACGAGGCCCGTCTTGGCAAACGCGATGGCAACGGTGAGTGCCGTGACGAAGAGCCCCATGCCCACGCCGTAGAGGGTGATGCTCACGACACCGGAGATGAACCCGTGCACGGCGATGCTCCCGAATACGGCGGTGGTGAGCAGACCGATCGTGCATCCGATCGAGGCCACTGCATAAATGACGCCGAACGCGAACATCCCGCGCAGCGAGCGCGATGCCGACGACGTCGGTCGCCACAGCGCGGGTTTCCAGCCGCGCAACATGAACACACCTGCGACGATGAGTGCGAGACCGATGACGAGGGCGACGTACTTGGCCTGAGACTCGACCCATTGGGTGAAGAGGCGCGAGATGGTGCCGACAATGACGAAGACACCGACGAATCCCGCCGATACCGCGCCACCGACTCCGAGTGCACGAGTGAGCCGTTGTCGCGGGTCTGCTTCCTCTTCGAGACCCAGGTAGTAGACGAGGTAGGTGGGGAGCAGCACGAAGCCGCACGGATTCACGGCGGCGAGCATGCCGAGGAGCAACGAGTATCCGAAGTTGCCCTCGATGATCGCAAGCACCGTCGTCAACCGCCGAACGCTTCGTTGAGCGTCGAGTCGAGAACGTCGGCGGTGATTTCTCCCGCCACCTGTCTGAGGATGATTCCACCCGGATCGACGAAGAGCGTCACCGGTGCGGTGGCAATACCCATCGCCGTCGTGAACGCACCGTTCGGATCGCGGTACTGCTCGAAGCGCGCACCGAACTGGGCAGCGAAGCGTTGCGTCGTCTCGGCGGTGTCGCTGATGTTCACACCGACGAAGCGCACCTCGTCGCCGTACCGCTCGTGGGCGGCAGCAAGGACGGGGAACTCGCGGCGGCACGGTTCGCATGTCGAGTACCAGACATTGACGACGAGTGGTTGGCCGAGCAGTGCCGCGGAGGAAATGACGTCGCCGGAGAGTGTTTCAAGCGCCGTCGTTGCGAGCAGCGACCCCTCCGATTGTCTGTTGAGTGCAATGCTCCCGCCGGGGGATTCGAGAACGATGGTGTCGGTATCGGTGCCGTCATCCGACATCGTCCACCATGCGGCGGGGACCGATGCCACCAGCGCGATGACGATCGTGATGACCATCAACCGACGATCGATGCGCACGACGAAAGGTTACCTACGTACATCGCTAGCGTGACCGTGGTGTTCGTCGTCGCAGATCCGGTGCCGTATCCGCAACGCGGACGCGTCTTCACAAGCGAGCGAATCGTGCGACTCGGCGACGTGACGCCCCGGTCACGACTGCGACTCGACGCCCTCGCCAGGTACCTGCAGGACATCGCCACCGACGATGCACTCGACGGCGGATACGAGGACCCGTACGGGTGGGTCGTGCGGCGTACCGAGATGTGGATGTACGAATTCCCGTCGTACGTGCAGCATCTGCGTCTTGCGACGTGGTGCGGCGGGCTCGGTTCGCATTGGGCCGAGCGGCGCACCCAAGTGTCGATCGTCGAGCGTGGAACGACCCGTGTGGTTGCAGACGCCGCGACGCTGTGGGTGCACGTCGATCTCGAGACGTTGAAGCCAACGCCCTTGCCGAACGGATTTGCGCAGGTCGTCGCCGAGGCGGCCGGTTCGCGCCGCATCAGTGCCCGACTCCACGTCGGACGTGACGTACCGCCCGCCGCACGAGCCGACGCGACATGGGAGATGGCGTTGCGGTTCAGCGACTTCGATGCGATCGGTCACGTGAACAACGCCGTGTACTGGGAAGCCGTCGAGGAGTACCTCGCCGGCGATAGGTCGTTGCGCGCGCCGCTGCATGTCACCGTCGAGCATCACCGTGCGCTTGAACGCGGTGCGCGCCCTGTCATTGCGGTGCACCGCCTCGAGGGGAGAACGGTGTTGCGGTACGTCGACGGCGATGAAACGTCGGCACTCACCCAGATCGTGCAGATGCCCGGAACGGTCGTCGCGCCGACCGCGTAAGTATCGGCCGGTCCTACTCGACGGTGTAGCGCGCAAGCCCGTCGACGTCGCGGCGCGACATCTGTCCCGCAAGGCGCAGGTGCTCGAGGTGGGCGTATGTCTCGCTGTCGGCCATCGGTCCCTGTGCCCGTGCGGAAAACACGCGCGATGCGATCTCCATCACCGTCGCGGGGCGCGCGAAGTCGATGCTTGCGTGGCGGATCTTGTCGAGCCGGCCTTCGTGATGTTCGCGAATTTGCGTACAGCGTCCGGCGAGGTCGCTGAACGGATTGCCGTGCGCGGGAAGCGCCAGCCGGACGGTGTCACCGAGCCGCGCCATCTTGTCGAGGGAGGTGAAGAATCGCTTCAACGGATCGCGGGCGAGCGTCATTCCACTGATGTGCGGTGTGATGTTCGGCAGCACGTGGTCACCGCTGATGACGAGTCCGCATTCCTCGTCGAACAGACACAAATGGTCGCCCGTGTGGCCGGGGGTGTGCATCGCGACCCAACGCCGTCCCGCGAGCATGACGGCATCACCGTCGTTCACGCGGTGTGTGGGCTTCACCGAGGGGAACAGCCGCGGGTACTTGCGGTGGGTTGCGTAATAGAGACGGTTGCGCCAAGCGATGTCGTAGCCGTCGCCACCCCACGGGGTGTCGCGGAAGGCGCGGCGGTTCTCCGGGAGCATCTCCGTGGCGAGGTCCTCGGGGCTGATGTCATCGGGCTCGAGCGGGTCCCACCACATGCGGAAGCTTGCGTGGGTGATGATGCGTGCACCGGATTCGCGGGCCAGTCGTCGTGCGCCGCCGAAGTGGTCGGGATGACTGTGGGTGACGACGATCGTGTGCACCTTGCGCAGCGGGACACCGATGAGAGCAAGGCGGTCGTTGATCGCCCTCCATGTCGCACGTCCGGGCAGGCCCGGATCGACGACCGCAACCCCATTTTCGTCCTCGAGCACGTACATGTTCACGTGACCGAGTCCGGGAAGCTCGATGGGGAGCTGGGTTTGCAGCACTCCCGGCGCCAATTCGACGACGTCCGTGCGGGCGGGGAGTTTCTCCTGTTTACTCACCGCGGCTGACACGACCCCACCGTATCGCTCGCGTGACTTCTGACCGTTGCCGGCGCGGTCCGTTCGTACGCTACGTACGTGCGAATGATGCCGACCGTCACCCAGCTCGTGACGTTCGCGGTCGGATGGTGTTGTGGTTGGTGGGTCGTGCTCGGGACGCGACGCTTCTCCGTGCGCCCGACGCAACGTTCCGGTCGCGTGAGCGTCATCATCCCTGCCCGCAACGAAGCCGCGACCATCGGCGAACTCGTTCGTTCGGTCACCGGTCAACTGCGCATCGGTGACGACATCGTCGTCGTTGACGACGGATCGACGGACGACACGGCCGCGCGCGCCCGTGTAGCCGGTGCTCGGGTCGTGCGCATCGATGCGGTTCCCGCCGGATGGGCGGGAAAGGCGCACGCGTGTTGGCGGGGAGCCTCTGTTGCGACGGGGGAGGTTCTCGTGTTCCTCGACGCCGACGTGACGATTTCGGCCGGCGTCATCGATTCGCTGAGTATGGAGGCGACCGACCGACCGGAGGCACTCGTCAGCGTGATGCCGTGGCACCGCACCGGATCGATCGTGGAGCGCGCGAGCCTCGTATTCAACGTCGTGTCGTCGTTCGTCGCCCATCCGTCCCTCGTGCACACGTCTGCCCGGCGCCGTGCACGCCACGTTGCGTTCGGACCCGTCATGGCGACGACGCGCGAGGCCTACTTCACGAACGGCGGCCATGGAGCAGCCCACGTTCGCGGTGCTGTCATCGAGGACATCGCGCTTGCCCGCTGCTACGCAGCGTCGCATCCGAGCATCGGACGTTGCGGCGAAGTGGAGTACCGCATGTACCCGCTCGGCTGGCGTCAGCTCGCCGAGGGCTGGACGAAGAACACCGCCCTCGGCGGTGCGGCGGCACCGGTGAGCATCACCGTGCGTGCCGTCGCCTTCGTCGCGTCACTTGCCGGTGGGTGGCTGACGTCGCCCTGGTTCGCGCTTGCCTCGTTCGTTCAGCTGTGGTGGATGGCGCGTCGTGTCGGCAATTACCGCGTCATCGACGTGTTCGTCTATCCGATTCACGTTGCGATTTTCTCGGCGATCGTGGCGCGCAGTGCCTGGGCGTCAGTCGTTCGCGGCCGGGTGAGTTGGCGTGGACGAACCATTGCCACCCGATGACGCGGTGAAGATGTTTTCGCGGTAGAACCGCAACTCACGCACGCTCTCGTGGATGTCATTGAGGGCCCGATGCGCACCGGCTTTCGAGGGCCGGTCGATGGTGACCGTCGGGTACCAGCGCTTGCACAGTTCCTTCACGCTCGACACGTCGACGCTGCGGTAGTGGAGGAAAGCCTCGATGTCGGGCATGTACTTGGCGAGGAAGCGTCGGTCGGTGCCGATCGAGTTGCCGCACAGCGGCACGGTACGTGGCTCGGTGACGTGCGTGCGGATGAATTCGAGGGTGAGCCGAGCGGCGTCGGCGACGGTGGTGTGCGACTCCCGAATGAGGGGAAGTAGTCCCGATTCGGTGTGCATCTGCAGGACGAAGGGATCCATGATCGTGAGAACGTCGTCGGAGTGGTGGATGACGAGATCGGGGCCCTCGGCAACGACGTTCAAATCGTCGTCGGTGACGATGGTGGCGATTTCGACGATGACATCGACGTCGGGATTGAGACCCGTCATCTCGAGGTCCATCCACACGAGCACCCCATGAATCTACGGCGCGACGTAGTGTCGTGCCGTGAATCGTGAGACGCTCCGGGTGCACGTGCAGCGACTCGATCCCGATCTCGAACTGCCCGCGACGGCGCACATTCACGATGCCGGATTCGACCTCCGTGCACGCATCGACGTCGTACTCCCCGCTGCCGGAGGTCGTGCCGCAGTACCGACGGGAATTGCCATTGCGCTACCGGTCGGAACCCTCGGCATGGTCGTTCCGCGCAGTGGACTCGCGTTGAAGCACGGCATCTCGCTCGTCAACACCCCGGGAATCATCGATGCCGGATACCGCGGTGAGCTGCAGGTCGTCATGATCAATCACGATCCGCATGCGGACTACGCGGTGAAGCGCGGTGATCGTGTCGCCCAGCTCGTCGTGTTGCGCCACGACGTCATCGAGTGGATTCCCGTCGACGAGTTGAGCGGTGACGACCGCGGTGGGGGATTCGGGCACAGCGGGCGCTGAAGCCTGGCAGCGTCGTGTCAGTCGACGCGTACCCCCAACGTGCGCAAGGCGAGCGACGAGTACATCGCGACACCGTCGATCATCGCCGCTTCGTCGAACGTCACCCGGTTGGAGTGGTTCGGTGCCGCACTCGCGAGATCGACGCTGTGCGGCGTGCCCCCGAGGAAGATCATTGCCCCCGGCACCTTGTTGAGGACGTAACTGAAGTCCTCGGCACCCATGATCGGGTTGGGCAGTCGGATGGTGCGTTGTGTCCCGACCACGGCATGGGCGACGTCGAGGCCGAACTCGGCACTGGGATGATCGTTCACGGTGACGGGGTAGCCGAGGGTGATGTTCACCTCGGCCGACATGTCGTGTGCAGCGGCGATTCCCTCCGCCACACGGCAGATTCCGTCGTGGATCTTCGTGCGCGTTGCCTCGCTCACCGCGCGGATCGTGCCGTTGATGTGCGCGGTTTCAGGGATGACGTTCGACGTCGTACCCGTGTGGATCTGGGTAACGGTGACGACGCCGGGATCGAATACGTCGATGCGCCGGGTGATGTGCATCTGCAGCGCCTGCACGATCTCGCACGCGACCGGGATCGGGTCGCGCGTCCGGAACGGCTCCGACGCGTGTCCGCCCGTTCCGGTGACGACGATGTCGAGGGTGTCCGACGACGCCATGATCGGGCCGGGGCGCGCCGCCATGAATCCGCTCGGCAGAGAGGACGTGATGTGCAGCGCGTAGGCGGCCGAGATCGGGGAGGGTGTGCCGTCGGCGAGGGCGGGGACGTCGAGCAATCCCTCGTCGAGCATGTATCGCGCTCCGTGGTGGCCCTCTTCGCCGGGCTGGAACATGAACAGGACGCGACCGGGAAGCGAATCGCGCCTCTCGCTGAGCAGTCGTGCCGTCGTGGCGAGCATCGCGGTGTGCGTGTCGTGCCCGCAGGCATGCATGACGTTGTCGGTGCGGGATGCGTACTCGAGTCCGGTGTCCTCCGGCATCGGGAGCGCGTCCATGTCGCCGCGCAGCATGACGGTCGGTCCCGGCTTGCCGCCCGTGAGCATCGCTGCGATTCCGCTCGTCGTCTCGTGGAGCGTGATGTCGAGCGGGAGTCCTTCGAGAGCCGTGAGCACCGCCTCGCGGGTGGTGGGAAGATGGTTGCCGACCTCGGGCCACTCGTGCAGCCGGCGCCGTAGGGCGACGGCTCCGGCATGCAGTTCGGTGGCGTGTTCGCGCACTTCGGCGCCGCTTCCGTGCCGGTCGCGTGCGTCGTGCGTCGTGTCGTCGGTGGCCATGCCGCATCGTACGTCAGCTGCTCGATACACCGTTCACCCCGACGGGTTCGGTCAATTCCCTGCGCAGTACGCTCGTGGTCGTTTCACGGGAAGGAGCGGTTCATGCTCAGCGTCGAGTTCACGGTCGAGCCGTTCGTCGAGGGACGTCCGGGGCCGCACGTCACCGAAGCCGTCGCCGCCGTCGAGAAGCACGGCATCACCGTCGATTTCGGTCCCTTCGGCACGGTGTTCACCGTGTCGGCTGGCGACCTCGGTCGCGTCGTCGGCGACCTCATGACTGCCGCTTATGCGAATGGTGCGACGATCGTCAACGTCACGGTGTCGAAAGAGTCGTCGTAGTGCAACACGACCATCCGCTCCTCGTGTCGCTGCGTCCGCTGTTGAAGGCGCTCGGTGCAACCGTCGTCGATCCGCGCGACATGTCGAAGTCCGATCTGCCGCTCGTATGGGAGGGAACGACCGTGGCCGCCGTCCGCCTGCCGGTGTTGCACGGGGCGCTCGACCGACTCATCGAGTCCGTCGAACGTGAACTCGGCGGACGACTTCCCGAGTTGTCGCGTGCGGACAAGCAGCGGGCAATCCGTCTCCTCGACGAACGCGGTGCGTTCATCCTGCGCCGTGCAGTGGAAGACGTGGCCGACGCAATGGGCGTGTCACGCATCACGGTGTACAACTACCTCAACGCACTGCACCGCAGTTGATCGCCGACACCCCGGCGAGGGTGGGCGTCAGAGCTTGCGCAGAAAGATGTCGCTGATGCGGTGGTCGGCGGCCTTGTGCAACATGAGCGACGCACGACCCTTCGTCGGAGCGATGTTCTCACGCAGGTTGCGACCGTTGATCGACGCCCAGATGTGGTGCGCGACTTCCTCCGCCTGCTCTTCGGTGAGTTCGGCGAAGTGGCGGAAAAAACTCGACGGATCCTGGAACACGGTGCGCCGCAGCGTATGGAAACGTTCGATGAACCATTCCTCGATGAGCTCCTCGTCGGAGTCGAGGTAGATGGAGAAGTCGAAGTAGTCCGAGACGAACTCGGTCGCATTCGTGTCGACTTGCAGAACGTTGAGGCCCTCGAGGATGAGAATGTCGGGTTGGTGCACGACTTCGCGAGCATCGGGAAGAACGTCGTACACGACGTGGCTGTACACGGGGGCCTCGACCTCGGGGGCGCCACTCTTCACTTCGCGAAGAAAGGAGAGCAGTCGTGCCGTGTCGTAGCTCTCCGGGAAGCCCTTGCGATCCATGATTCCGCGTTCGGCAAGGACGTCATTCGGATGAAGGAAGCCGTCGGTGGTGATGAGCTCGACCCGCGGGTGCTCCGGCCAACGACTGAGTAGTGCTTGCAGAATGCGCGCGAACGTGCTCTTCCCGACGGCCACACTGCCGGCGATGCCGATGACGTACGGCATCTTCGGGGCGATCGTGCCGAGGAAGGTCGACGACACGCGGTGCAGGTTCTGCGTCGCTGACACGTAGAGGTTGAGCAGTCGGGTGAGCGGCAGGTAGATCGCCGTCACTTCTTCGAGGTCGATGCGGTCGTTGATTCCGCGCAGCGCTTCGAGGTCCTTTTCGCGGATCGTCAACGGCGTCTGGGCGCGCAAGGCGGCCCATTCGTCACGAGCGAAGCGGACGTAGCGCGGGGTGTCGTCCTCGAGGATCACTGGGTGAGCACCTCGACACCGTCGTCGGTGACGAGCACGGTGTGCTCGAACTGCGCGGTGCGCTTTCCGTCGATGGTGACGGCAGTCCAGTCGTCGTCCCACATGCGGTGTTTCTCCGACCCGAGGGTGATCATCGGCTCGATCGTGAATGTCATCCCCGGGCGCATGAGCAGGCTGTTGCGCGGCTCGTAGTAGTGGAGGATCTGGATGTCGGTGTGGAATTGCTCACCGATGCCGTGCCCGATGAACGCACGAACGACACCCATCTTGTGCGACTTGGCGTGCGATTCGATGGCGCGACCGATCTCGTAGAGCGGCACTCCCGGGCGTACGACGTCGATGCCCTTCCACATGCACTGGCGGGTCACTTCGATGAGGTGACGGTTCTCTTCGTCGATCGTTCCGACGGCGAAGGTGGCGTTCGTATCGCCGTGCACGCCGTCGATGTAACAGGTGACGTCGAGGTTGATGATGTCGCCGTCCTGCAGGACGCGCGAATCGGGGATGCCGTGGCAGATGACTTCGTTGACGCTCGTGCACACGCTCTTCGGGTATCCCTGGTAGTTGAGCGGGCTCGGGTATGCGCCGCGTTCGATGCACAGCTGATGGACGTACACGTCGATCTCGTCGGTGGTGATCCCCGGGCGCACCATGGCGCCGGCGAGTCGCAGCACTTCGGCCGCAATGGCTCCCGCCTTGCGCATCCGTTCGATGATTTCGGGTGGCTTCACGGCGGACTCGGAGCGACGTTCGACGTGTCCCGTATCGGCGTACGGGGGCTTGCGAATGTGGTCGGGCACCGAGCGACGGGGGCTGACGACCCCCGGGAGCACGCGACCCTCGAGGGGCTTGTGGCAACGCTTGTACTTGCGACCGCTACCGCACCAGCAGGCCTCGTTCGCGGTGGGCAGCACGGCAGGGGGCGTGCTCAGCGTCGTCACGCCAAAGAGGCTACGGGCGTCCTATCTAGTGAGTCACGAACTGAAGTCGCCGGGTACGCCTGCCACAGTCGAATGGCCTGTGGTTAGCGGCGCAGGGTGCCACGCAGCCGGAGTGCCACCCCCCATGTCGTGACGAGCCACATTGACTCGCGCACGATCGAGAGGTTCATCTTGG
>CAZIME010000019.1:23671-24133 GCA_964540395.1 uncultured Bifidobacterium sp. | reverse complement strand
GGGTCAGTGGATTGGGCCGCTCGTCGCCGACAGCGGCCGTGCGGAACGCCCCGAACGCGCGGCAACGATCTCCGCGCAGATCGAAATCGCAGTTTCCTCCGGTGTGCGGGCGCCGATGTCGAGGCCGATCGGTGAATGCAGGCGGACGATCTCCCCGTCGCCGATGCCCACTTCGCGCAACCGCTCGAGCCGCTTTTCGTGCGTGCGGCGGCTACCCATGACGCCGATGTAGCCGACGTTACCGGCGAGCGCTCCGCGGATCGCCGGGACGTCGAACTTCGGGTCGTGGGTGAGCACGCACACCGCATCGCGCGGACCGAGGTCGTTGCCGATTCGATCGAAGAGTTCGTTCGGCCACGCGACGACAAGTTCATCGGCCATCGGAAAACGTTTCGGCGTGGCGAACACCTTTCGCGCGTCGCACACGGTGACGTGGTACCCGAGCACCTTGGCGACGCGGGC
>CAZIME010000019.1:0-23661 GCA_964540395.1 uncultured Bifidobacterium sp. | reverse complement strand
CTACGCGCCCTATCTGGATTACCGGCCGCTCGCGGCCACCGAGCCCGGTGTGGAAGCACTTCTGGCCCGCCCGGAGTGCGGGTGGATTACCTCAAGCATCGAAAAGGCTGCCCAGCTGCACGCGATCGAACACGTGGTGCCCGAGCACCTTGGCGACGCGGGCGAGGGCGGCGGTGAAGTCGACGGCACCGAAGATGATCATCCGCGGCGGCGGGGCGAACGACTCGATGAACACGCGCACGACGGCCGCGCCGACGAGGTCGGCCGGCGTCGTTTCACCGTGCGGTCCGTAATTGCGCACGACGTTGCGGCCGGCGTCGAGCTCGCCCAACGCGTCACGGGACGCCACACGGTCGAGTTCAGCGTCGCCGAGAGTTCCCTGCGTCGAACCGTCGCCGCCGACGAGCAGTGAGGCTCCGCGCCGATCGCCGTCGAGCACCGTGAGCAGTGCGACCGGCTTGCGGTTGCGAACGGCGCTCGTCAGGCGCGAAAAGAGTTCGACGCTCATCTCTGCATCACCACGTGTATCGCTGCATGAACAGGTGGATGGTGCCGCCGCACGTGAGACCGACGGCGAACGCCTCGTCGTCGCTGTAGCCGAAGCTGATGAGTTCGGGCGGGGAGTCGTTGCGCAGCATCTCCATGGCGCGCTCGACGACGGCCCCCTCGACGCAACCACCACTTACCGACCCGACGACGTCGCCGTCGACAGTCACGGCCATGGCGGCACCCGGGAGCCGGGGCCCCGAACCTTCGATGTCGACGACGCGGGCGACGACGCACGCGGTACCGCTCTCGCGCCAGCGTTCAAGTTCGTCGAGGATTTCGCGCATCAGTACTCCGCAGACATGACCATAGCGAGGCGTTCGAGCGCATCAACCGAGTGCCCCTCGACGAACGCGTCGACGTGCGGCAGCGCAGCTGCCATACCTCGCGCGAGTGGTGCGTATCCTGGTCCGGCTTTCAACGGGTTCACCCACACCACACGGTGCGCGACGCGACCGAGGCGTTGCATCTGCTCGGCGAGAACGTTCGGGTCGCCGCGATCCCACCCGTCGGAGAGGATGACGACGATCGCACCGCGGGCCATGCCGCGCACTCCCCAGCGGTCGTTGAACTGGCGCAGTGTCTCGCCGAGTCGCGTACCTCCGCTCCAGTCCTCGACGCGCCCCGATGCACGGTCGAGGGCACGATCGGGGTCGCGGCTCGACAACTCGCGGGTGACGCGCGTAAGGCGGGTTCCGAGCGTGAATGTCTCGACGCGCTGACGCCCGACGACGGCGGAGTGCATGAATTGCAGCAGTGCGCGCGCATACGGCTCCATCGAACCCGAGATGTCGAGCAGCACGACGAGCCTGCGCAGTCGTTGTGCCGGCCTTCTGTGCAGGCGACGCACCGGTTCGCCGTGATGTCGCAGGGTCGCTCGCACCGTGCGGCGCACGTCGGTGTGCCGGGTACGCCCCGTTGCCCGCTCGAGACGCAATGCCCGTCGCGGTGGTCCCGCGAAGCGCAGTCGCGTCATCAAGTGACGTGCGTCGCGCAACTCGTCGGCCGTGTACTCGGCGAAATCCTTGCGCCGCAGCGTCTCAAGTGCGGAAAAGCGCAGCGTCGTCTGTTCGCGGTCGCTGCGTCGCGAGCCGCTGCCGTCGGAGTCGTCGTCGAGGTCGACGGCGAGCGTCTGCGGTCGTTGTACCGGTGCATTGCGATCGTCGAGGGCGCGGTGGTCACCCTCCCAGAAAGCGCGGAACGCCTTGTCGTAGAGCTCGAGATCCTCGGGTCTGCGCACGAGCGACCCGCGCCCGGCCCAGTACACGGCATCGCGTTCGGTGACACCCACGACGCCCAGGCATTGCACGAACGTGAGAATCGAATCGAGCGGCACCGCGATTCCGGCGCCGCGCAGCACCCGTCCGAAGGCAACGGCCATGTTCTCCGGTGTCACGTGCGTCATCCCGTCACGTGTTCGCCGACGTCACGACTCGCCGCACGTCATGAGGCCGACAGGGCACGTCCGATCGCGTGACGCACGAGATCGTCGATTCCGGCATCGCGCACACGTTGGTGATCCTCGCGGTACTTCAGCACCGCACCCAATGTCGCATCGACGACCGACTCGTCGATCTTTGCCACGCCGAGTGCGGCCAGGGACGCCGCCCAATCGATCGTTTCGGCGATGCCCGGCGGCTTGTACAGGTTCATGTCGCGCAGCCGCTCGACGACGGCGGCGACCTGGCGGGCGAGATCGACGGTCGCACCGGGGCAGCGCAGGCGCACGATCTCGACCTCCCGCTCGAAGCTCGGGTGTTCCACCCAGTGGTAGAGGCAGCGTCGCTTCAACGCATCATGAACGTCGCGCGTGCGGTTCGACGTGAGCACGACGAGCGGCGGTTCGGTGGCGCGGAACGTTCCCACCTCGGGCACCGTGATCTGGAAGTCCGAGAGAACTTCGAGCAGGTACGCCTCGAACTCGTCGTCGGCGCGGTCGATTTCGTCGATGAGCAGCACGGGAGCCACCGCATTGTTCGGGTCGATCGCACGCAACAGGGCACGTCGAATGAGGAAGCGCTCGCCGTACAGTTCGCTCTCGAGGGCGTCGGTGCCCTTCGTCGTTGCTTCGCCCGTCGCTTCGGCCGTTCGCAGGTGGAGCAGTTGCCGCGAGTAGTCCCAGTCGTACACCGCTTGTGCAGCGTCGATGCCCTCGTAGCACTGCAGGCGAATGAGTTCGGCACCGCGAACCCGGGCGAGCACCTTCGCGAGTTCGGTTTTGCCGACACCGGCTTCACCTTCGAGAAAAAGTGGACGCTTCAACGTCAACGCAAGGAACACCGCGGTGGCGAGACCGTCATCGCTCAGGTATCCCTCGGCGGAGAGTGCACTGCGAACGTCGGCAACGCTCGACAAGTTCGCGAGGGGCGGCACCTCGCCAGCATACGACGGGTGTCGCTGACGCCGTTTCCGACGGTGCGCGG
Organism: uncultured Bifidobacterium sp.; assembly: GCA_964540395.1. Taxonomy (GTDB): domain Bacteria; phylum Actinomycetota; class Acidimicrobiia; order Acidimicrobiales; family Ilumatobacteraceae; genus F1-60-MAGs027. The sequence goes on along the minus strand of CAZIME010000019.1, from coordinate 20,692 downwards.
CGGTCTACCCTGAAGAGTGATGGATTTGGGAATTGCCGGTCGCACCGCCGCGGTTGCCGCGGGCACTGCCGGTCTCGGCTTTGCGAGTGCGGCGGCGCTGTGCGAGGCGGGCGTGCAGGTCGTCATCTGCGGCCGTGATCGCGCGCGCGTCGACGACGCGGTATCGCGACTGGGCAAGAATGCACGCGGTGTCGTTGCCGATGTCGCGACGGCCGGAGGAGCGACGACATTCGTCGCGCAGGCGGGCGAGTTGCTCGGACGCATCGACATCCTCGTTGCCAACGGGGGTGGCCCGAAGCCGGGCACCTTCTCGTCGTTGAAAGTCGAGGACTATGCGCCCGCGGTGGAGCAGAGCCTGCTCGCCACCGTTGCGATGTGCCATGCGGCGGTGCCGTCAATGCGCGAACGCAAGTGGGGACGCGTCGTTGCGATCACCTCGATCGCGGTGCGTCAGCCGATCGCCAATCTCATGTTGTCGAACACCGCGCGCGCCGGACTCACGGGGTTCCTGAAGACCCTTGCTCGCGAGGTCGCCGGTGACGGCGTCACCGTGAACTCCGTGCAACCGGGTGTGCACGCCACCGACCGTGTCACGCAGGTGTACGGCGCCCAACCCGATGCGTCCGCACTCGGCATTCCCGCCGGCGTCATCGGTGATCCCGCCGATTTCGGGCGCATCGTCGCCTTCCTGTGCAGCGAGTCGTCGCGGTTCGTCACCGGAGTGCACCTGCCGGTCGACGGCGGCGCCTACGCCGGCTTGCTCTAGTTCGTCGCAGCGCCGGCGCGGCGTCAGTTCTGCATTTTGCGCAGGCCGCGCAGCGCGAACGTGATCGTCAGCGTCGACAGGACCGCGACGGCGACGAGCCCGCCCCACACCGAACCCCAAGACAGCGCGTCGGGTGACGCGGGATCGACGAGACCGGTTCGCGCAAGGCGCAGGACGTTCGTTGCGGGGTTGAGTCGTGCGACGGAATGCAACCAGCCGCTCATCACCTGCAACGGCACCTGGGCAGTGGAGAGGAACATGACGACGAAGATCGACAACTGCATGATCGCCGCGGCGCGCATGTCTCGGAAGCGATAGGCGAGTCCCAGGCCCCATCCCGCACCGGCGGTCGCGATGCCCATTGCCGCGACGTACAGGCACAACACGCCGATGATCCCGCCGGGGAATCGCGCACCGAGCGCGACACCGAGCACGATGACGAGCGTGCACATGAGGATGACGCGAACGAGTGAACCGAGGATCGGGCCCATGACGAGCGACAGTCGCGACGTCGGCGACATTCGCAAGCGGTCGTAGAAACCCGTCTGGATGTCGCGAATCGTGGTGAAGCCGAGCCCGACACCGGCGAAGGCGGAGCCCATCATGATTCCGAGCGGCATGTACCAGTTGATTGATTTGTCGGTGGGGAATCCGGGCAGCTGCGTGATCGCGTAGAACGTGCCCGAGAAGGCGATCATGTTGAACACCGGCATCGCGAGTGCCGGGAAAAAGGCCGACGGCAGGCGACGGATCGTGCGGATGCTGCGCAATGCGAGCATGCGCGCGCTGCGCACGGTGCGCGAACGAAGTTGGCCGACGGACTCGGACGGTGAAGCGACGATGGTCATGAGCGTGCGATCCTGCGACGGAGTTGATCGAGTGACACGAGCGTGGCACCGACACCGATGAGCGCGGGAATGACGAGCGAGCGCACGAGTGCACCCGCCGACATTCCGTCGATGATGAGTGCGCGCAACCCCTCCACCATGTGCGATACGGGATTGACGTCGGCAATGCGGCGGTAGATACCGGTCATCGTCTCGCGGGGGAAGAACGCACTCGAGAGGAAGAGGAGGATGAACAGCAGCGGAAAGGCGCCCTGTACGGCCTCGGCCGATCCGGTGCGCAGTGCGACGCCGGACATTAACGCGCCGACGGCGAACGAGATGAGTAGACCACCAAGGATGATCGCGAGGTAACCGGCGATTCCGGCGCTGACGCGCACACCGAACGGGGTGAGCACGGCGACGAAGACCGTTGCCTGCACCGCACCGAACAGCGACGCACCGGCGAGGCGCCCGAAGAGGATCGCCGTGCGCGACGTCGGTGCGACGAGCAGACGGTCGAAGAATCCGTCGCCGATGTCCGTGGCGAGCGCGGCCGCCCCGGTCACCGAGCCGAAGAGTACGCCCTGAATGACGGTGCCGGCGAGCGAGTACTGCAGATACGAGTCGACGACGGGGAAGCCGGGCAGCGACGTTGCCCGACTGAACGCCGACGCGCCGAGTGCGGCGAAGAACAGTGGAAAGATGAGCGACGGACCGATGAGTGCCGGCTGGCGCAGCATTGCCATCGTCGAGCGACGGGAGAGCGCGACGAGATGTCGCGCCGACTCAGCGGGCCTTCGGCGCATTGTCCGCACCTTCCAGCCGGTAGCCGGTTGCTTCCGCGAAGACGTCGTCGAGGCTCGGTTCGTTGAGGGCGAGGTGCTGCACCTTCACGCTCGCTTCGTCGAGCCGGCGAATGACCTCGGCGACGCGGCCGGCACCGCCGCGCAGACCCACGCCGAGCGTTCCCTCGGCAGTCGGACGCAGCTCGCCGAATTCGCGCAACACCGTGCTCGCCGTCGCGAGTTGGTCACGAGCGACATCGACGAGAAGGGTCGGATCACCGACGCCCTGCTTCAGGGTTGCCGGAGTCCCTTCGCGCACGATCTTGCCGTGGTCGATGATCGCGACCCTGTCGGCGAGTTGGTCGGCTTCTTCGAGGTATTGCGTCGTCAACATCACCGTCGTGCCCTCCGAATTCAGGCGTCGCACCTCCTCCCACAGCGTGAGACGGCTCATCGGATCGAGTCCCGTCGTCGGTTCGTCGAGGAACAACACGACGGGGCGGTGGATGAGCGACAAGGCGAGGTCGAGTCGTCGGCGCATGCCGCCCGAGTACGTCGCGACCCGGCGATTCGCCGCGGCGGTGAGCCCGACGCGCTCGAGCAACTCGTCGGCGCGCTTCTTCGTCGCGTTTCGCGGCAGGCCGTAGAGCACGGCTTGCAGTGCCAGCAATTCGGCACCCGTCATCAACGGATCGATCGCAGCGTCCTGCAGGGCGACACCGATGCTGCGGCGCACGTCGTCGGACTGCGTGACGACGTCGTAACCGGCGACGCGTGCACTGCCCGACGTCGGGCGTAGGAGCGTCGTGAGCATGCGCACCGCCGTGCTCTTTCCCGCACCGTTCGGTCCGAGAAAGCCGAAAATCTCGCCCTGATTCACCGTGAGATCGATGCCGTCGACGGCCTTCACGTCTCCGAAGTGCCGGGTGAGTCCCTCGGCAATGATGGGTGCGTTGTTCACGTCTCTGGTCTAGTGGCTGCGATCGCGTTCCAGATGCGTTCCGGTGTGAGCGGCATGTCGATGTGACGAACGTCCAGGTGCGATAACGCATCGATGACGGCCGACTGTACGGCGGGAGTAGAACCGATCGTGCCCGATTCGCCGATTCCCTTCGCGCCGAGCGGATTGCGCGGAGTGGGCGTCTCCATCGGCACGGTCGTGATGCGCGGCATCTCGCTCGCCGTGATGAATGAGTAGTCGATCAGGTTCGTCGTCCTCGGCGTGCCGTCGGCGTCGTAGATAACTTCCTCGAGCAACGCCTGGGCCGTTCCCTGCGCGATCCCGCCGTGCACCTGGCCCGTGAGCAACAGCGGATTGATGATCGTTCCGGCGTCGTCGCAGGCGAAGTGTCGGCGATGGTGCACGGCACCGGTGCGCCGGTCCACCTCGACGACGGCGACGTGCGCTCCGAACGGAAACGTCGGACCACCCGACGTGAAGCGCCGTTCGCACTCGAGTCCGCGCGATGCATCGACGCTGCGCGCAACCTCGGCCCACTCGACGCTCACTGACGGAGTGCCCTGCACGTGAAATGTCCCCGACGTCGCGTCGCACACGACGTCGTCGACGTTCGCCTCGAGCAGACGCGCCGCGTGTTCGCGGGCAACCTCGACGAGGCGATCGGCGGTGTGCTGCACGGCGGAGCCACCGAGTTGGAGTGATCGCGAGCCGTACGTGCCGAGTCCTTCCGCGACGACGTCGGTGTCGCCCCACACGAGCGAGATCCGCTCGATCGGTATTCCGGTGCGTTCGCTCGCGATCATCGCCCAGGCGGTGTGGTGCCCCTGGCCGTGCGGTGAGGTTCCGGTGGCGATCGTGGCACTGCCGTCCGGATGAACCGTGATGCGCGCGTCCTCGTGGGTGGTTCCGCCGCTCGTGATCTCGACGTACACGCTCACGCCGATGCCGAGAAGGACGTCGTCGCCCCGGTCGCGGCGCTCTCTTTGCTCGCGACGCAACTCGTCGTAGTTCGCCGCGGTGAGCACGCGGTCGAGTGCACCTGCGTAATCGCCGACGTCGTATTCGGCACCGATTGCGGTGCGGTACGGTTCGCGAAAAGCGGGGATGAGGTTGCGGCGACGCACGTCGACGGGATCCATGCCGAGTTCGCGGGCGACGAGATCCATCGCGCGTTCGATCGCCGCCGTCGCCTCGGGTCGGCCCGCACCGCGGTACGCGACGATCGGCGTCGTATTCGTGAGAACGGACCGCACGCGCGCCTCGATGCGCGGGATGGCGTAGACGCCCGAGGACATGTTGCGCGTGCCGCGCGCGAGAACCGTACCGATGTCGGCAAACGCCCCGCAGTCCTGGACGATGTCGAGGCGGTAGGCGAGGATGCGTCCGTCGCGTCGTGCGCCGACGACGACGTCCTGAATTTGCGCCCGACCGTGACCGAGGGAGAGCATCGACTCGGTACGCGTCTCACGCCACGTGACGGGTGCACCGACGACGCGCGCAATCGCACCGAGTGCGAGCTCCTCCGGATATGCGGTGATTTTCGATCCGAAACCGCCGCCGACGTCGGGAGTGACGACGTGCACGGCCGATGCATCGAGGCCGTGGATCGATGCGAGCTGCCCGCGCACGCCGTGCGCGTGCTGGGTGGAAATCCATTGGTGCAGACGTCCGTCGTGCCACGCAGCGGCGGAACCGCGCACCTCGAGCGGGCACGGTGCGACTCGTTGGTTGACGAAACGACCCCGCACCACGACGTCGCAGTCGGCGAAGAGCTCGTCGCCGGTGAAGCCGGGCAGACCCGCGGCCACCGACTCGTACGCGACGTTGCCGTCGAGATCGGGATACAGCAGCGTGTCGGAATCGAGTGCGACGAGCGGATCGACCACGGCGGGAAGGGACTCGATGTCGATCTCGACGGTGTCGACGGCGTCGGCGACGAGTGCGGGAGTGGTACCGACGACGACCGCGACGGGTTCGCCGACGTAGCGCACGCGGTCGTCGGCAAGCACCGAGCGACTCACCTGCCGGTTGAAGTTCGACACCTCGCGGGGCAACCCGAGATCGGCGGCGACGAGTACCGCGACGATGCCGGGCATCGAACGAGCCCGCAACGTATCGATCGAGCGGATGATCCCGTGGGGGAGGGGCGAGCGCACGAATGCGACGTGCAGTGCGTCGGCGAGTAGCGGTTCGCCGCCGAGTTCGTCGACGTGTCGGGCACCGCCGACGAGCAGGCGACGATCCTCGAGTCGAACGACGCGAGTCCCCAGGATGCTCGTGCCCACCGCCTCAGACGGTAGCGAAGCGACCGGGGACGTCGGTTACGCGGTAATCAGGGTTGCAGCGGATCGAAGCCGTCGATATCACCGGCTTCGACGCGGGCGAACGCGTCACGGCGTACGTCGAGGATCCCGGCAACGAGGGTGTGCGGCCAACGGTCCGGCAGCGTGATCGGTGCATCGGGTTGTGCGAGCAGCGGAACCCGCCGTTCGTTCGGAAGGAGGTAGCCGAGCTGCGAGCGGATGGCCTGCTGCAAGCCCGTCGGCGTCTGCAGCGAGTCGACCTCGTCCTGTAGCGCGTCATTGATGTCCTCGAACAACGCGTACTGCGCTTCGCGCTCGCCGAGAAGGTCGCGCTGGGCGAACCACGTGCGCAGTGGCAACACGAGCAAAGTGAGGATGATGGCCACGAGACCCGTGGCAATGAGGGGAACGCTCCACCGTCGCGCTCGAGTCACCACGTTTCCGAAGAAGCCCACCTCACCATTGTGGCGGTGACGATGCATCGTGCACCGTCATGCACGGTTCAGCGACGCGGGGAGAGCCGGGTGCGACCCAGGTACCTCGCCGAGGATCCGAGTTCTGCTTCGATGCGCAGCAGTCGGTTGTACTTCGCGACGCGGTCGCTGCGCGCGGGCGCACCCGTCTTGATCTGCCCACAGTTAGTCGCAACGGCGAGATCGGCGATGGTGGCATCCTCGGATTCGCCGCTGCGGTGACTCATGACGCTCGCGTAGCCGCTCGCCTCGGCGAGAGCCATCGTCTCGAGTGTCTCCGTGAGCGTGCCGATCTGGTTCACCTTCACGAGCACCGCGTTGGCACAGTGCGCGTCAATGCCGCGCCGCAGGCGACTCGCGTTCGTGACAAAGAGGTCGTCGCCGACGAGCTGCACACGCGAGCCCACCGCCGAAGTGAGTGCGGCCCAGCCGTCCCAGTCGTCCTCGCTCATGGCGTCCTCGATCGACACGATCGGGTACTTGTCGACGAGCGACGTCCACCACCCGACGAGTGCGTCGGCGTCGAGCACCTTCTTCTCGCCGGCGAGGTGGTACTTGCCGTCGCGGTACAACTCGCTCATTGCCGGATCGAGGGCGATGCACATGTCGGTTCCGGCGGTGAAACCCGCCTTCTCGACGGCCTGCAAGAGAGCGACGATCGCCTCTTCGTTGTTCGCGAGGTCGGGAGCGAATCCACCCTCGTCGCCGACGGCAGTCGAGCAACCGCGTTCGCGCAGTACCGACTTCAGGGCGTGGTACGTCTCGACGCCCCAGCGCAGCGCCTCGGCAAATGACGGCGCGCCGACGGGCATGATCATGAATTCCTGCAGGTCGATGTTGTTGTCCGCGTGCGCACCGCCGTTGATGACGTTCATCATCGGTACGGGCAGCACGTTCGCTGCGTCACCGCCGATGCTGCGGTACAACGACACGCCCTTCGCTGCGGCATTCGCGTGGGCGAGTGCGAGGCTGACGCCGAGCAGTGCGTTGGCGCCGAGGCGACCCTTGTTCGCGGTGCCGTCGAGTGCGATCATCGCCTTGTCGACGGCTTCCTGGTTCGCTTCCTTGCCGACGAGCGCGCCGGCGAGATCGTCGTTCACGTGGCGAACGGCGCGCTGTACGCCCTTGCCGAGGTAGCGCGAGCCGCCGTCACGGAGTTCGACTGCTTCGTGCTCACCCGTCGAGGCACCGGAGGGGACGATCGCGTGTCCGCGAGCCCCGCCGGAAAGGCGAACTTCGACTTCGACGGTGGGATTGCCGCGAGAGTCGAGGACTTCGCGGCCGGTGATGTTGGAGATCGTCGTCACGAACCCAGAGTAGTTTGCGCCTTCACTTCGTCCCACAGCAAGTCGAGTTGCGCGAGGCTCGCCGACTCGAGGGCGATACCGCGCTCCCCGGCGACGCGCACGACACCCTCGAAGCGGGCGACGAACTTGTCGGTCGCCGCGCGCAGCGTCGTTTCGGCATCGAGACCCAGCTTGCGCACGACGTTCACGACGCTGAACAGCACGTCACCGACTTCGAGTGCAACCGTCTGCGGATCGCCCGAACCGATCGCTGCGCGCAATTCGGCGGTCTCCTCGTCGAGTTTCGCCAGGGCCCCGGTCGAGTCGGGCCAGTCGAAACCGACCTCGGCGGCGCGCTTCTGGACCTTCTGAGCCAACGCGAGCGACGGTGCGGAGCGCGCCACACCGTCGAAGAACGACGTTCGCGTTCCCTTGGCGGCACGTTCGCCGCGTTTCACCTCGTCCCATGTCGAAACGACGTCGTCGGCCGTCGATGCCTCGACGTCGGCGAACACGTGGGGGTGGCGGCGGATGAGTTTGTCGTGCACGCGCTGAGCAACTTCGGCCAGCGTGAAGCGTCCCTGTTGCTCGGCGATCGTCGTGTGGAACTCGATTTGGTAGAGGAGGTCGCCGAGTTCTTCGATCAGCGGTTCGTCACTCATCGGGTCGTCGGGATCGAGTGCGTTCAGAGCGTCGACAACTTCGTACGTCTCCTCGATGAGGTAGCGCACGAGTGATCGGTGCGTCTGCTCTGCATCCCACGGACACTTCTCGCGCAGTGTGCGGGCGAGCGCGTGCAGGCGGACCATTTCGCCGCCGATCGGGGAACCGAGCCGGGGAATCCACAGGCTCGTGAGATGGTCGACGTCGAGTCGGTGCGGCTCGGCGCCGAGCCTGTCGATCTCGGCCCACGTCGTCGCGACGATTCGTTCGTCGGGCAGGCCGAGATGGTGGAGAACGACGACCTCTTCGTCGCCGGTCGCGTTGTCGTTGGCCAACTTGATCTCGGACATCACCCATTGCGCATGACACTGGGCGACGAGGAGGGGGCCGTGTTCGTTCGCCGCCTGCTCGGCGAATTTGTGCGCGTCCACGAGGCGCACGCCGCTCGTCACGGGATCGATGCCGAGTGCCGCCCACGCCTCGTCGAGGAAGCTCACCGCGGGAATGATGACGACGTCGAGCGTCGGATCGGCGCGCAGGAGCGTGACCGTCGTTTCGAGTACGAGCGGGCTGCCGGGCACCGCATACAGCACCTCTCCGTGTTCGACTGCGGCGTCGGCGAGTCGGCGCGCGATCGCCAGGTAGACGTCGTCGAACCCGACATGACGTTCGTACTCGACGTCGAACGACGTGGCGTTCGCGACGAGATGGCTCGACGGATGGCGGGTCGTGCGCAGGTAGCGCTGCGGAATGCGTGCGATTTCCGCGCGCGCCTGCGCGGTGATGCGGTCATCGGATCCGGGTCCGAGACCGACGACGGTGATCCGCCCGCGAGGTGTCGACACTGCGTTGTCCGGTCGACGACTCGTCGGTGAATTCGGCCGGTGACCTAGTTGGCGACGACTGCGCCGGCGAGCGGATCCCAGCGGCCGTAGGCCGAATCAACGCGAATGTCGGCATCGGCGAGGGCTCCGAGCAGCAGGTAGTCACCGGCCGATGTCGCAAAGTTGGTGGCGACGGATTCGGCCACTGCATCGAACGGCCGCACGAAGATGACGTGGTAGCCGAACGACGAGCGCACGGGGCCGAACGGACGTCCGACCGATGCGTCGAGTGCACCGGCGAGGAAGCGGTCGTCGAAGCCCTCCTGGTACTGGTTGAGGGCGATGCAGTCGCCGTCGTCCGCGCTCAGCGCACCACCGGTCGTCTTTGCGTTCGGTTCCACCGAGTACTTGGCGGCGACGGCGGCGAATGCGTCGTCGCCGACGGTCGTCGTGCCGAGTTCCTTCAGGGCTCTGCGCGCGGTTGCCTCATCGGGCACGACCAGGTGGCGCAGGCACAGCATTCCGACGGATGCCGGTCGACGCTCGTAGCTCGCACGCAGCACCTCGGTCGAGGGTGCCTCGGCACGGTCGAGTGCCGACACTGCGCTGTTCAACTGGATGATGATCTCGCGCAGCGACTCGCTGTACTCCACGCCACCTGCCTGATCGAAGCGTTGCTCGCTGAACTGTCGGTCGCTATCGCTCACCTCGAGGCCCAGGTCGGTGAGCAGCCCGTCGGTCGTGCGCCCGATGATGAGCGAGGTGAGCACGCTGCGCACGAACTCGGCATCGGCCATGCCGTTCGTCGTGATCGCCGTTTGGCCGACGGCGGCGAGGTCGGCAACGACCGTCTCCAGCTCGGCTCGGTCGATGTCGTTGCCGTTGATCGTGGCGGCGGCGTTACTCGTCACTCCGCACGATGGAAGAACGACGAGCGCCGCAACTACGGCGACGATGTGGCGGCGGTGACGGGACGAGGATCGCGTGTGATGCACGCAGACACCCTAGTTGTCGGGGTGCATGGAGAGCCCGGCGTTTACCGTGTGCGTCACTCGCCGGGGTCGAAAAGTTCGCGCAGTACGTCGAGGAACGCATTGACCGGAGCCGCAGCCGTGACGAGTGGAACCGTCAATTCGCCGTCGTCAATGTCGAACTTCGCTCCCGGGAAGAGACGTTCGATGCGCATTCGACGACTCGCCGGCACGGCGACGGGGGAAATGCGAATCCGCTTGTCGACGGCCGCCACGTGGGTGATGCCGTGTTCGACGCACCGGGCCCGCAGCGCACCGATGTCGAGCAGGGCGAGGGCCTCGGGCGGTGGTGGTCCGAAGCGGTCCGTCCATTCGGCACGCAATGCCTCGACGTCCGCCATGGACCGCACCTGGGCGACGCGCCGGTAGCCGTCGAGGCGCAGTTCTTCGGCGTCGACGTAGGTGTCGGGCAGAAACGCCCGCGTCGGAATTTCGATCTTCACGTCGACGGGCGGCGGCAGTTGTTCACCCTTCAGTTCGTCGACGGCCTCCGACACGAGTTGGCAGTAGAGGTCGTAACCGACGGCGGCGATGCGTCCGCTCTGCTGCTCGCCGAGCAGGCTGCCCGCTCCGCGCAACTCGAGGTCGCGGCGCGCGATCTTGAATCCGCTGCCGAGCTCGGTGGCCTCGCCGATCGTCCGCAGTCGCTCGTAGGCGACCTCGCGCAACACGAGATCGCGCGGGTGAAACAGGTATGCGTACGCCTGCTGTCCGCCGCGTCCGACGCGACCGCGCAATTGGTGCAATTGTCCGAGACCGAGACGGTGTGCATCCTCGACGACGAGGGTGTTCACCGCGGGCATGTCGATGCCGCTCTCGATGATCGTTGTGCACACGAGTACGTCGAACTTGCCCTCCCAGAAGTCGATGACCGTTCGCTCGAGGGTTGCCTCGTCCATCTGTCCGTGGGCGTATGTGATCCGCGCCTCGGGTACGAGCGTGCGCAGTTCCTCCGCGCGTTCTTCGATCGTCGCGACCGTGTTGTGCACCCAGAACACCTGTCCCTGGCGGAGTAGTTCGCGGCGAATCGCCTCGGCGGCAATGCGCCGGTCGTAGCCGGTGACGAACGTGCGAATCGGTTGTCGATCGGCGGGCGGTGTGTGCAGCAGCGACATGTCGCGAATGCCGACGAGGCTCATCTCGAGTGTGCGCGGAATGGGCGTTGCCGACAGCGTGAGCACGTCGACGTTCGTACGCAGCATTTTCATCGACTCCTTGTGCTGCACACCGAAACGCTGCTCCTCGTCGACGACGAGGAGTCCGAGGTCGCGGAACTTCACACCCTCCTGCAACAGACGGTGCGTACCGATGACGCAGTCGACATCCCCGCTCGCGAGCCCGGCGAGGACCTTGCGTGCCTGCGCGGAAGAGACGAATCGGGACAGCATCTCGACGCGCACCGGAAACCGGGCGAAACGCTCGCTGAAGGTGGTGAAATGCTGCGACGCGAGCAGCGTCGTCGGTACGAGCACCGCCACCTGCTTGCCGTCCTGGATGCACTTGAATGCCGCGCGCAGCGCAACTTCCGTCTTGCCGAAGCCGACGTCGCCGCACAGCAGGCGATCCATCGGCGCGGGGCGCTCCATGTCCCGCTTGATCTCCTCGATCGCCCGCAGCTGGTCGTTGGTTTCGACAAACTCGAACGCCGCCTCCATTTCCTGTTGCCACGGCGTGTCCGGACCGAACGCGTGACCCACGGCGTGCAAGCGGCGCTGGTAAAGCACGACGAGTTCCTGGGCGACGAGGCGCAACTCGGAGCGCACGCGCTGTTTCACGCGCTCGAAGTCGGCACCGCCCATGCGGTTGAGGGTCGGGGAGTCGCCGCCGACGTACGGCCGGATCGCGTTCACCTGGTCGCTGAGGACGTAGATGTTTCCGTTCGCGTACCGCAACCGCAGGTAGTCGCGCTCGACACCGTCGATCTCTTGGCGAACCATTCCCTCGTACACGCCGATTCCGTGCACCTCGTGCACCACGTGCCCGCCGACGACGAGATCCTCGAACGACAATGCGGCTTCGCGCCTTTTCGCGCCACGCCGTCGCGTCGAGCGCCGACCGACGATTTCTCCCTCGGCGACGATCCACAGTCGCTGTTCGGGGAACACGCAACCGTCATTGAGCGGTGCGACTGCGAGGTAAGTGCCCGGGATTTCGGGCGCGAGGTCGGCTGTGAGGCGTCGTGGTGCGACCCCGTGACCGGAGAGTTGCGATTCGAATCTCGCGAGCGAGTCATCGGTGTTGAAACACAGAACGACACGCTGATCGCGTTGCACCGCGTCGCTCAAACGTGCGGCGAAGTCCTCGATCGTCGCCGGTGCCGAACCCCAGCGACTCGTGCGCAACGTGGCCGATGCATCGATCTCCATCGCGGGCGACGAGATCGTGAGGGCGAGCGGGGCCGCGGCACTGCCGAGCACGGCGTCGAGCGGCAGGTGCAGGCGGGGAAACCCTGCCGCGTCCGTGCGGTCCCACGTCGCTGCGAGACCCTCGGCGAGGGCGAGTTCTTCATCGATCACTTCGCGGGCGCGGTTCTCGAGGTAGTGCGGATCGCAGACGACGATCGCCGCGCGCACGGGAAGCAGCGACACGATCGTCGTGTCGTCGGCGAACCACGGCGTCCAGTTCTCGATACCGTCGAACGGCGTCGCGGCCGCGAGTCTCTCCCAGTGCTCGCGACCCCACGGTTCCTCCCCGACGAGGTGTTGCGCACGTTCGCGCACCGCGGGCGTGATGATGAACTCTCGCGACGGCACGATTCGAGCGATGTCGAGATCACCGGTGCTGCGCTGGTCGTCGACGCCGAACAGCGACACGCGCTCGACCTCGTCGCCCCACCATTCGATGCGCACGGGCGCATCGCCCGTCGCGTCGAACACGTCGAGAATCGCCCCGCGCCGCGAGAACTCACCGCGGTGCTCGCACAGCGGTTCGCGGCGGTATCCCCACTCGACGAGGGTCCGCATCAACGACTCGGGATCGACGACATCACCACGGCGCACGACGATCGGTGTCACGTCGGCGATGCCCGGCGCGAGTCGTTGCATGACCGCACGACCCGAGCCCACGACGATGCGCGGTGCGCGTCCCTCGCGCAGCCGGGCGATCACCGACATGCGGCGTCCCATCGTCGCGACGTCGGGACTCATCCGTTCGAAGGGGAGCGTTTCCCATGCGGGGAAGTGCTCGACATCGTCCCCGAGGAACCAGCGCAGGTCGTCGGCAAGTGCCCGTGCCTGTGCCTCGGTCGGTACGACGACGAGTGACGTCGAAGCAGGTCGGGTGTGGGCGAACGATGCAAGAAGTGCCGGGCGCGCATTCTCCGGCCACGACACCCCCGATCCGTCGGGCCGGTTGAGCCCGATGCTGCGACCGGCCGCGGCGAGAACGGCGGCCACCCCCGCGAGCGGTATCGCGTCGCGGTGCGGCGGCGAGAGGGGATCGGACATGGTGCGTGGGCGCGGCATGCGGCGTCGGGTCAAGACGCGTTGATCTGCTGCATCGCGGTGTCTGCACCGTGCAGGATGACGAGTTCGACGGCGTCCGCGGCGCGCTGCACGGCGTGGTCGAACAGCTCGCGGTCGCGGCGATTCATCTTCGTGAGCACGTGATCGGCGCCCTCGTCCTTGTGGCGTGGCTTGCCGACGCCGATGCGGATGCGCACGTAATCCTGGGTCTTCAGTTGTTGCGTGATCGAGCGCAGTCCGTTGTGGCCGGCGAGACCACCTCCGACCTTCACGCGAACGACTCCCGGTTCGAGGTCGAGTTCGTCGTGAACGATGACGATGCGATCAGGTTCGTTGATCGCGTAGCGGCGCGCCATCGGGCCGACCGACTGGCCGGATTCGTTCATGTACGTCGTCGGTTTGGCGAGGACGAACACCTGCGCGGTGTGGCGTACCTCGGCGACGAGTGCGCGATCACGCCCCGCTTTCAATTGCACCGAATGACGTCGTGCGAGTTCGTCGATGACGTCGAAGCCGACGTTGTGCCGGGTGTCGTCGTAGTCGCGACCGGGATTGCCCAAGCCGACGACGAGCGCGCCGTAAGGCGTTCCCCGCCGCTCGGGTCGCGCACCGCGACCGAACAGCGCCATCGCGGACTAGGACGCGGGCTTGGTCTCGGCGGCGGGAGCGGCGGCGGGAGCGGCAGCACCGTCGGCCGGAGCTGCGGCGGCAGCCGGAGCGGCAGCGTCGGGCTTCGTCGACACGACGGTGACGATGACGAACTCGGGGTCACCGACGATCGACACGCCGTCGGGCAACTGGAGATCGCGGAGTCGGATGACGTCGTCCATGCCCATCGCCGAGATGTCGACGGTGATGTCGTTCGGGATGTTGTTCGCGGTGGCACGAATCTCGACCGAGTTGCTCACGGGGTCGACGAGTCCACCCTCGGCAACGACGGCCTTCGCCACGCCCTTCAGGTGCAACGGCACGTGGACGTTGATCTTCTCGGTGAGGCTGATCTGCAGGAAGTCGACGTGACGGACCGTGCGCTTCAGCGGGTCGCGCTGCATCTCCTTCACGATCGCCGGGTACGTCGAACCGTCGACGTTCAACTCGAGGATGGTGTTCACTCCGGCTGGGCCCGACAGTGCGATACGCAGGTCGCGGCGCTCGACCGTGACGGGAATCGGCTGCATGCCGTGTCCGTAGATGACGGCGGGAATGTGGTCGGCGGAGAGGAGTCGACGCGAAGCGGCACTCCCGAGGGCGCGTCCGACGGTGGTTTTCAGCGCAGTTGGCATTGAGCCAGCCTACGGGGACGGCGGACGGGACAGGCCCTCCGGGTCAGGCTTGGTTTTCGCCGCCGAAAAGTTCGCTCACCGACGTCTCCTCGAACACCGCCGACAGCGCGTCGGCGATGATCTTGGCAACGGAGAGAACCTCGATCTTCGGGCTGTGCTTGCGCTCGTCGAGGGGAATCGTGTTCGTGAGGACGATCCGCGAAATCGGCGACTTCTCGAGTCGCTCGATGGCGGGACCGGAGAGGACGCCGTGGGTCGCCATGGCCCACACTTCCCGGGCACCGCGGGCGATGAGCAGTTCGGCGGCCGACACGATGGTGCCGGCGGTGTCGATCATGTCGTCGGTGAGCACGCACAGCCGACCCTCGACGTCGCCGATCACTTCCTTCGCCACGGCGACGTTCGCCGTGCCCGGTGGGCGACGCTTGTAGACGAACGCGACGTCGGCATTGATGTCCGAGAGGTGCTGGGCGAACCGTTCGGCAACCTTCACGCGTCCGGCGTCGGGAGACACGATGACGAGTCCGTCGGACGCGTTCTCGCGCAGGTACGTCTCGAGCACCGGAAACGCGGTGAGGTGGTCGACCGGGCCGTCGAAGAAGCCCTGGATCTGGCCGCTGTGCAGGTCGATCGACACCATGCGCTTCGAACCCGCGGCCTTGAACATGTCGGCGAGCATGCGCGCGGTGATCGGCTCGCGACCCTCGGCTTTGCGGTCCTGGCGGGCGTAACCGTAGAAGGGACAGACTGCGGTGACGCGCTTTGCGGACGCGCGATACGCCGCATCGATCATGATCAGCTGCTCCATGATCGAGTCGTTGATGCTGCGGCCGTTGAATCCGCAGTGCGTCTGCATGACGAACACGTCGCCGCCGCGCACGCTCTCGCCGAAACGCGGGCGCAACTCTCCGTTTGAGAACTCGACGACGTTCGAATCACCGAGGGTGATGTTGAGATGCCGGGCAACCTCTTCGGCGAGTTCGGGATGAGTACGTCCGGTGTACAACACCATTCGCTTCGTCGTGACTTTGTCGATCGACTTGTTCATCGCGCGCCATCATAGAACGAACCCGTCTTTGCGCCTGCGGCGACGGTCGTTCCGGCGGGGAGGTGCGCGTACGGTCCGACGTTCGCTCCGTCTCCGATGGTCGCGTCGTAGGCGGTGGTGTGTTCCATGCGCACGTTCCTGCCGACGGTGCAGTCGACGAGTCGCGTCGACGGGCCCACTTCGGTGCCGTCGCCGATGGTCGTGGATCCCTGCAGGATGACCCCCGGGTAGAGCGTGACGTCGGTGCCGATCGTGACGGTGACGTCGATGAACGTCTGGCGCGGATCGAGCATCGTCACGCCCTCGAGCAGCCAGCGCCGGTTCGTTCGGGCACGTAATTCTCGTTCGGCGAGGGCCAGCTGCCAGCGGTCGTTGACCCCGGTGACCTCAGCCGGATCGGCGTTGTGGGCGTCGACACGATGGCCGGTCGCGGCAAGTACCCCGACGGCATCGGTGAGGTAGTACTCGCCTTGCGCATTCGCCGTGTCGATGCGACGCAGCGCGGGGCCGAGCAGACCGCGCCGGAATGCGTAGATGCCCGTGTTGATCTCGCGAATCTCGCGCTGCTGAGCGCTTGCATCCTTGTGTTCGATGATCGCCGTCACCCCGCCGTGCTTCGAGCGAACTATCCGTCCGTAACCCGTGGGGTCGCTCATGATGCTCGACAGCATCGTCACCGCGGCACCGCTCGCACGGTGGGTGGCAACGAGATCGGCGACGGTCTCGGAGCGCAACAGCGGCGTATCGCCCGGTAGGACGAGCACGGTGCCGTCGTCGTCCATGTTGAGATCACCGTCGTCGGGTAGCCCGTCGAGGCGGTTGAGTGCGTGGAGCCCGACGAGTGTGGCGTCACCCGTGCCGCGTTGCTCGGGTTGTTCGACGAACGACACGTTCGCCCACGACGGCGCGTTGCGCGACACCGCATCCTGCACGCGCTGACCCCCGTGTCCGATGACGACGAGCGTGCGGGCGGGAGCGACCCCGCCGAGGGCCTCGATGACGTGCATGACCATCGGGCGACCGCAGATGACGTGCAGCGGCTTGGGTCGGGTTGAGCGCATCCGCGTCCCGTGGCCGGCGGCGAGAACGAGTGCAGTCGTCGTCATGGTTCCGGGGAGAGGATTCGAACCCCTATATACGGGACCAAAACCCGTCGTCCTGCCATTGAACGACCCCGGAGCGTCGTTGTGGATGTGCAATCACACATCGCCATCAAGGGTAGTGGTCACGGCGATAGCGTGATGCCTCCCATGGGTTCACTCGTCAAGCGTCGTCGCAAGCGGATGCGCAAGAAGAAGCACAAGAAGATGCTTCGTCGCACCCGCCACCAGCGCAACAGCAAATAGTTCAGCGCTGAGTCGACGCGACGACGACCGTCGCCTCCGGCAGAGCGGCGGCGAGTTCGGGATGGTTGCCGTCCACGAACCACGTCGAGCCACTTCCCGCCAGCGTCGGTGTCGCTCCGCACGCTGCGGTGATGCGCGCCTTCCATTCGACGAGTCGCGGTTCGACGACGCACGCCGCGGCCTCGAGATCGTTGCGTCCCGTCGACTGGAGATGCGCGGGTAGGGAGTCCCACGCGCGATACACGGCCGGGGTGGAGACGAACAACGGCGGCACGACGAGCGTGACGTCGAGCGCGCGGAACTCGAGCGGCGTGACGATCTCGCCGATGCCCGTCACACGCGCGCGACCACCGATCATGCAGAACGGGACGTCGGCGCCGAGCCGGGATGCGCCGACGAGGTCGTCGTAGCCGGCCCAGCGCAGGATGGCAGCCGCGTCGGCCGAGCCGCCGCCCAACCCGGCACCGTGCGGGACGTTCTTCGTGAGGTGCACGCGTGCGCGGCGGCCGACGAGGCGCAACGCACGCGTGACGAGGTTGGAATCGTCGTCGGTGATGCCCGCGGCGAACGGACCGTCGACGGTGAGTGAATCGCCCGTCGGATCGATGTGCAACTCGTCGCAAAAGTCGAGGGTCACCATCTCGGCGTCGATCTCATGGAATCCGTCGGCGCGCACGCCGGTCACCCGCAGTGAAATGGTGAGTTTCGCCGGGGCTCGCAGGTGCACCGTTGACGGGTTCATCGTGGTGCAGTCTTTCGGGCCGCGACGGCGCGGTACAAACGTGACCACCGGGCAACATCGAGATCCTCGGCACGGTCGGTGGGGTCGATTCCGGCGGCGGTGAAATCCTCCGGCAACACGTGCTGTTTCAGGGCGCTGCGCAGCATCTTGCGGCGCGTGGCGAACCCCGCGCGCACGAGGGCGAAGAGACCCTGCGGGTCGACGTCGGTGAACAGTGGTTCGCTGCGTCGTGTGATCTCGAGCAGTGCCGAGGCAACCCGCGGCTGGGGGAGAAAGACCGCAGCGGGAACGTCGCCGACGATACGTGCGGTCGCCCAGTACGCAACCTTCACGCTCGGTGCACCGTACGCCTCGTCGCCGACCGTCGCGCACAGTCGTTCGGCCACTTCTTTCTGCACCATGACGAGCATGCGCGTGATCCGCGGAACCGTGTCGAGCAAGTCGAGCACGAGCGGCGTGCCGACGTTGTACGGCAGGTTGGCGACGAGCACCCAGTGTGGCGCGTCGGCGAGCAACACCTCCCAGTCGAGTCGGAGTGCGTCGGCGTGCACGCAGCGCACGTTGGTGCGGTCGGCGACGTTGTCGCACAACACGGGGAACAGTCCCGAGTCAACTTCGACGGCAGTGATGCGTGCACCGGTGTCGGCAAGTGCGAGCGTCAGCGCACCGAGACCCGCACCCACTTCGATGACGTGGTCATCGGCCGTGACGTCGGCCAGTCGGGCGATGCGACGCACCGTCTCGGGTTCGACGACGAAGTTCTGACCGAGGGCGCGGCGTGGTGCCAATCCGTGGCGACGGAGAAGCTCGGAGGTGGCGGTGCGGGACAGTGTCACCAGGACACGGCAACGGGAATCGGTGCGTTGACGAGATCGGAGAGCGCGAGGAAGACCTGGGTGTGCAGCACGATCCGCGTCCCCGGGGGGATGGTCGGGGCGACGACGTTGGTGCACGACGTGGTGCGGCCGTTGTTGAGGTTCGTCACCCTGAGAACGAGCCCGTACGGGGCTTCGGGGGCGTAGCAGACGTACGACGGTCCGCCCTGGAAGTTGCTGAACGAGGCGTTACCGGAGAGTCGTGCGGCCTCGCTCGACGGGTAGGCGATGCGCGCCGATCCGCCGGGAGCGGCCGTCACCGGTCCGTCGAGGATGACCGGTTCGGGGAGGGATTCGGTCGTTGACGGCGTCTGCGGTGCAACGAGATCGATGCCACCCTGCGGACCAGCGACGGCGCCTGTGGGTGACACGACCGAATCGTCACCGCGCGCCACCCACCAAAAGACGGGAAGCAGGACGAGCGACAGCGCACCGACGACGAAGAGGCGACGACGATCGGAGGCGGTGAACAACACGGCCCCGTCACGCTACCGAGCGATGCCGGGGAAGGCCGCGGCCGCATTCGCGCACGTCACGGTGGCGAACTCGTCGATCGACTCTCCGCGTTGCGCCGCAAGGAATTCGCCGATGACCGCGACGTGGGCAGGCTCGTTCTTGCGACCCCGGTGCGGGACCGGTGCGAGCCACGGTGCATCCGTTTCGACGACGATCCGATCGCGCGGACACCAGCGCGCAGCTTCACGGATGTCCTCCGCGTTGCCGAAGGTGACGATGCCCGAGAACGACAGGTACGCACCGCGGTCGACGCATGAACGTGCCTCGTCGACCGATCCGGTGAAGCAATGGAAGATCGTGCGCTCGGGCATGCCCTCGGCATCGAGAACGTCGAACGTGTCGTCCCACGCGTTGCGCGTGTGGATGACGAGCGGGAGCCGTGCGCGGTGTGCGAGTTCGATGTGTCGCGCGAAGACCTCGCGCTGCACGTCGCGCGCCGAATGGTCGTAATAGAAGTCGAGGCCGCACTCGCCGATCGCCACGATGCGCCGTTTCTCCTGTGTTTCCGGGCGTTCCGCGTCAACCAACGAGGCGATCGTGTCGAATCCGCGGGAGGCATCGTGGGGGTGCAGACCGACGGTGGCCCACACGTCGGAATGACGTGAGGCGATGTCGATCGCCTGCTGCGATGTATCGGCATCGGTGCCGATGACGATCATGGCGGCGACACACGCGTCGCGTGCCGCGGCGAGCGAGCCGTCGGTGCCGCCGGGTGTCGTCTCGTCGTAGACGTGACAGTGGGTGTCGATCCAGCGCGCCACGACGTCCGCTACTTCGTCTCGGCCTTCTTGCGCGGGAAGAGCGGTTCGCCCTTCTCGACGCGCAGTCCGCCGGGATATCCGCCCCATGTCGTGTCGGGTCCGACGCGGCGGTCCTCGATGTTGCCGGAGAGCCCGAGTCGTCGCCAGATTTCCTGCGTCGTCGTCGGCAGTGCCGGATGCGCGAGGATCGTGACGATACGCAGCGCTTCGATGGCGTCGCCCATCACGACGTCGACGTCGGGACCCGGTGCCATCTTCCACGGTTCGTTGCGCTCGAGGTGCGCATTCGTCGCGCGGATGAGATTCCACGTCGCTTCGAGCGCGCGACTCGGCTGCACGCTGCGCCACGCGGCGTCGGCGTCGGTGACCGTTTGCTTCGCGATCTCGGCCAGCGTCGAGTCGGCACGCGGTGCGGGTCCGAAGCCGTCGCACTTCTTTTCGACGACGGTGGCGATGCGCGCGGCGAGATTGCCGAGGTTGTTCGCAAGATCCGAGTTGAAACGCCCGATCAGCCCCTCGTAGGTGAAGTCACCGTCGTTGCCGTACGCGGTGTCGGCGAGCACGTAGTAGCGGAAGCCGTCGACGCCGACGTCGTCGATGAGGTCCAGCGGATTGACCACGTTCCCCGTGGTTTTCGACATTTTCTCGCCGCCGACGAGCAGCCATCCGCCCACGGCCCAGCCGCGCGGCGGCTCGAGCCCCGCCGACATGAGCATCGCCGGCCAGTACACGCAGTGG
>CAZIME010000018.1:0-24397 GCA_964540395.1 uncultured Bifidobacterium sp. | reverse complement strand
AGTTGTGGGTCGCCGTCGTCAAGCCGGGTCGCGTGCTCTTCGAGTTGTCGTACCCCGAGGCAGCCGTTGCCACGCAGGCGCTCAGCCGCGCGGTGCAGAAGTTGCCGATCAAGTGCCGAATCGTCAGCCGCGAGGAGGGCATCTGACCATGGCCGCGAACCGTTACGGAAAGACCCCCGCCGAGTTGGCCGAGCTCGACCTCTCCTCGCTCATCGAGGAGTTGGAAAACGCCAAGCAGGAGGCGCTCACCACGCGCTTCAAGCACGCCACCGGTCAGCTCACCGACACCTCGCACCTCGGCAAGGTGCGCCGCCAGATCGCCCGAATCAATCTCGTCATTCGTCAGCGCGAGATCGAAGCAGCAGAAGCAGGAAAGTGACCAGAACATGACCGAAGCAACCACCACCACCGCTCGTCCGCGCCGCAAGGTGCGCGACGGCGTCGTCGTGTCGAACAAGATGGACAAGACGATCGTCATCGCCATCGTCGAGCGCGTTCGTCACCCGAAGTACGACAAGTTCGTCACGCGAACGAAGAAGCTCTACGTCCATGACGAGGCCAACGACGCCAAGGTCGGCGACCGCGTTCGCGTCACGGAGACCCGTCCCTTGTCCAAGACGAAGCGCTGGCGCGTCGTCGAGATCCTGGAGCGTGCGAAGTGATTCAGCAGGAGTCGCGGCTCAAGGTGGCCGACAACAGCGGAGCACGCGAAGTGCTCGTCATCAAGGTGCTCGGCGGGACCCGTCGTCGCTACGCGTCGATCGGCGACGTCTTCATCGGAACGGTGAAGGACGCCATCCCCGGTGCGGGTGTGAAGAAGGGTGAAGTCGTGCGTTGTGTCGTCGTGCGCGTCGCGAAGGAGAAGCGCCGTCCCGACGGCAGCTACATCCGCTTCGACGAGAACGCCGCCGTACTCATCAAGGAAGATCTCACGCCGCGCGGAACGCGCATCTTCGGTCCGGTGGGCCGTGAGCTGCGCGACAAGAAGTTCATGCGCATCGTGTCACTGGCGCCGGAGGTGCTCTGAGATGAAACTGAAAAAGGGTGACAACGTCGTCGTCATCTACGGCAAGGATGCCGGGAAGAGCGGCGAAGTGAAGCAGGTTCTGCCGAGCCAGAACAAGGTCATCGTGACCGGAGTGAACGTTGCGAAGCGCCATGCCGCGCGTCGCAACGAGAAGGACGCCGGCGGAATCAAGTCGATCGAAATGCCCATCGCTGCGTCGAGCGTCATGCTCCTGCACAAGGGCAAGCCGACCCGCGTCGGTTACAAGGTGAAGGACGGCAAGAAGGTGCGCATCGCGCGGACCACGGGAGATGAGATCTGATGGCAACGACAACGTACGTTCCGCGCCTCAAGGCCCACTACCGCGACGTCGTTCGCGCCGAGCTCGTGAATCAGCTCGGTGTGAAGAACCCGATGCAGGTGCCGAGCCTCGAGAAGATCGTCATCAACATGGGCGTCGGCAAGGCCACCCAGCAGGCATCCCTGCTCGATGGCGCGGTCGCCGACCTCACGGCGATCACCGGTCAGAAGCCGATCGTGACGAAGTCGCGCATCGCGATCGCCTCGTTCAAGCTGCGCGAGAACCAGGGCATCGGCGCCAAGGTCACGCTGCGCGGTGACCGCATGTGGGAGTTCTTCGACCGGCTGCTGTCGGTGGCGATCCCGCGCATCCGCGACTTCCGCGGACTGCCCGGTCGCTCGTGGGACGGCAACGGCAACTACACCTTCGGACTCAACGAGCAGTTGGTGTTCCTCGAAATCGATTACGACAAGGTCGACTCGCCGCGGGGGATGGACATCACCATCGTCACGTCGGCGAAGGACGACCTGTCGGGCAAGGCGCTCCTCGATGCCTTCGGCTTCCCCTTCCGCAAGGGAGAGATGCCGGCGTCGACCAAGGTCAAAGCCCGCAAGGCGAAGAAGTAGTAGCAGGACGACAAAGGAAGCACACGATCAATGGCTAAGAAATCTCTCCGGAACAAAGCGGCTGCGACACCGAAGTTCAAGGTGCGCGCCTACACGCGCTGCCAGCGCTGCGGTCGCGCGCGGGCCGTGTACCGCAAGTTCGGCCTGTGCCGTCTGTGCCTGCGACAGCTGGCGCATGCGGGCGAAATCCCCGGTCTGAAGAAAGCGAGCTGGTGACTGCCATGATGACCGATCCGATCGCCGACATGCTCACCCGCATCCGCAACGCCAACGTGGCGATGCGCGACGAGGTGATGATGCCGTCGTCCAAGCAAAAGGTTGCCCTCGCCGACATCCTCAAGCGCGAGGGATACATCAGCAGCTACGAGGTACTCGACGGAAAGAGCACCAAGACGCTGAAGATCAGCATGAAGTACTCCGACGATCGTCGTCGCACGATTTCGGGTATCAAGCGAGTGTCCACCCCGGGTCTGCGGGTCTACCGCGGCGCCACCGACGTGCCGCGCGTCCTCGGCGGTCTCGGTGTGGCTGTCTTGTCCACGAGTCAGGGTCTCATGACCGACCGCGAGGCGCGCAAGCGCAAAGTGGGCGGCGAAGTCATGTGTTACGTCTGGTGACGAGCGGAACGACGAGGAGACGACATGTCACGCGTAGGTAAAGCAGTCATCACGGTTCCCTCCGGAGTGGAGGTGAACCTCTCCGGTGAGTCGCTCACCGTCAAGGGGCCGAAAGGCACCCTGACGCGCGAACTTCCCGGGGGCATCAGCGTCCGCAAGGAAGAGACGACGCTCGTTCTCGAGCGCAGCGACGACGAGCGCGATCAGCGTTCGCGTCACGGCTTGTCGCGTGCCCTCGTCGCCAACATGATCGTCGGAGTCACCGAGGGCTACACCCGCGAGCTCGAGATCATCGGCGTCGGTTACCGCGCACAAGCCAAGGGCCAGGACAAGCTCGAGCTCGCCCTCGGCTACTCGCACCCCGTGCCGTACGCCGCACCGTCGGGCATCACGTTCGAAGTTCCCCAGCCGACACGAATCATCGTGAAGGGTGCGGACAAGGAGCTCGTCGGTCAGGTGGCCGCAGAGATTCGTTCATTCCGCAAGCCCGAGCCGTACAAGGGCAAGGGCGTTCGTTACCTCGGCGAGCGCGTGTTGCGCAAGGCCGGCAAGACGGGCAAGAAGTAAGGAGCTGCACTCATGACCACCATTGCCGCCAAGCGTCGCGAGGGTCGACTCCGTCGTCATCGCCGCGTCCGCAAGAAGATTCACGGCACCGCCGAGCGTCCGCGCCTGGCCGTGTACCGCAGCAACAAGCACCTGGCGGTGCAGTTGATCGACGACGACGCAGGTCGCACGATCGCATCGGCATCGTCGCTCGAGAAGGATTTCCGCGCGCAGGGAAGCGGCAGCACCGTTGCCGCCGCCGCGAAGGTGGGAACCCTCATCGCGCAGCGAGCCAAGCAGGCCGGAGTGAGCAAAGTCGTTTTTGACCGCGGTGGATTCCTCTACCACGGTCGCATCGCCGCCGTCGCCGACGCGGCCCGAGAAGCAGGGTTGGAGTTCTGATGAGCAACGTTCCAGGTACCGCACCGACGTCCGATGCCCGCGGTCAGCGCGGTCAGCGCGGTCAGCGCGATCGCACGCAGAAGCGCGAGCCGCGTCCCGAACCGCAGGTCGGTCAGATCGGCGAGTCGCGCGTCATTCACATCAACCGCGTCGCGAAGGTCGTGAAGGGTGGTCGCCGCTTCCAGTTCACGGCGATCGTCGTCGTCGGTGACCGTGCCGGTCGCGTCGGCCTGGGTTATGGCAAGGCGAAGGAAGTTCCCCTCGCGATCCAGAAGGGGACCGAGGATGCCAAGCGCAACCTGTTCCACGTCGCACTCGCCGGTCCGACGATCACGCACACGATCGAAGGAATCAACGGAGCGGGACGCGTTCTCCTGAAGCCCGCCGCCCCCGGTACCGGTGTCATCGCCGGTGGTGCCGCGCGCATCATCCTCGAGGAGGCCGGCATCAAGGACGTCCTCGCGAAGTCGCTCGGCTCGTCGAACGCGATCAACGTCGCTCGCGCCACGATCAACGGTCTCATGGGTCTGCAGCGCCCCGACGAAGTCGCACGACGCCGCGGCCTCACCGCCGAGGAGTTCGTGCCGAAGGGCCTGCTGAAGGCGTACAACGAGACGAAGCGCGGAGCAGTCGCCGCCTCGTAGTTCACCCGAACTGCGCAGCGAACGAACGACACATCCGACAGAGAGACAGGAACGACAGGAAGATCACCATGGCACAGAAGAAATCGTTGAAGCCCGGGGACTCAGGCACGGTGACCGTGCGTCAGGTCCGCTCGCAGATCGCCTGCATGCCGAAGACCCGTGCGAACATGCGGGCACTCGGACTGCGCAAGATCGGCGACGTGAACACGTTGCCCGACACCGCCGCCATCCGCGGCATGATCGCCCGCGTCCCGCACCTCATCGAGTTCGTCGCCCCGGCGACGAAGAAAGGAGCCTGATCATGCGCGTCGATCAAGTCGGCCCGAAGCACGGAGCGACGAAGCGTGCCAAGCGCGTCGGTCGCGGCACCGGCGGCAAGGGCGGCAAGACCGCCGGCCGAGGAACGAAGGGTCAGTACGCACGCAACACGGTCGCGCGCGGCTTCGAGGGTGGTCAGATGCCCCTCAAGCAGCGCGTCCCGAAGTTGAAGGGATTCAACAACCCGTTCCGCGTCGAGTACCAGGCGATCAACGTCGACACTCTCGCCGAGCTCGGCCTCGCCGAGGTAACTCCGGCGATCCTCGTGTCGAAGGGCCTCATCCGCAAGGGCAACCTCGTGAAAGTGCTCGGTCGTGGCAGCGCAAAGTCGGCGATGAAGGTGTCGGCGCATGCGGTGTCGAAGACGGCTGAAGCGGCGATCACGGCGGCAGGTGGATCGGTGACGATCCTCGAGCCGCCGTTCAAGGGAGTTCGCCCGCCGGCACGCGGCAGCCAGTTCACCAACCGCTGAATCCAACCTCGAAGGAAACCGGTCGCATGTTCGCACGCATCAAGAGCATCTTCACCGTCGTCGAGCTGCGCAACAAGGTGTTGTTCACCTTGTTCATCTTCGCGCTCTACCGAATCGGTGTCGCCATTCGCGTGCCGGGCGTCGACTCGCAGGCAGTCAGCCAGCTGCGCGAAGCGTCGCGTTCACAGGGTGCGCTCGGGTTCCTCAACCTGTTCTCGGGTGGTGCCTTCGGCAGCTTCTCGATCTTCGCGCTCGGCATCATGCCGTACATCACCGCGAGCATCATCATGCAGGTGCTCACGGTCGTCATTCCGAAGCTCGAGCAGTGGCAGCAGGAAGGCGCGGTCGGCCAGCGCAAGACCACGCAGTGGACGCGCTACGTCGCCATCGGTATCGCACTCCTTCAGGCCGCGGGTCTCACCTTCATCTTCGGTCAGGGCAACGGCTCGGCTTTCTTCGGCGCCGTGGCCACCGTGCCCGATGTCGTCCTTCTCGATCCGTTCATGCCCCGTGCGCTCATCGTCATCCCGTCGATGGTCGCCGGCACGGCGGTGCTCATGTGGATGGGTGAGCTCATCAGCCAGCGCGGTATCGGCAACGGAATGTCGATGCTCATCTTCGTGTCGATCGTCAGCGACCTGCCGTACAGCTACTACTCACTACTGCAGAGCCGCAAGACCCTCGTGTTCGTCGTCCTCGTCGCGGTGTCGCTGCTCATCCTCGTCGCCGTCGTTCGCGTCGAGCTCGGACAACGGCGCATTCCCGTGCAGTTCGCCAAACGGGTCGTCGGTCGTCGTCAGTTCGGTGGTCAGAGCACGTACATTCCGCTGAAGGTGAACCAGTCGGGCGTCGTTCCGATCATCTTTGCCAGCTCCGTGCTCCTCCTGCCGGTGCTCGGCTCGAACATGCTCGGCAGCACGACCGGCTGGCGCGGATCGATCGCCAGCTTCGTCGATCGCTACCTCATCAACAGCCAGAACCTGCTGTACATCTCGGTATTCTTCGTGCTCATCATCGCGTTCGCGTACTTCTACAACTCGATCGCCTTCGATCCGATTCGCCAGGCCGACAACCTCCGCAAGCAAGGCGGCTTCGTTCCCGGGATTCGTCCGGGCCCGCAGACCGAGTCGTACCTCGGCAAAGCAGTCAACCGCATCACCCTTCCGGGTGCATTGTTTGTCGCGTTCATTGCGATCCTTCCGTACATCATCCTGTGGGTGGGGGACGTGCAGAGCTTCCCGTTCGCGGGAACGACGGTGCTCATTGCCGTCGGCGTCGCGCTCGAGCTCATGCGTCAGATCGACGGCCAACTCATGCAGCGTGATTACGAGGGCTTCCTCAAGTGACCGTGCGGATGGTCATGCTCGGGCGACAGGGCTCGGGCAAGGGAACCCAGTGCGCGCGCGTCGCAGCACGCTTCGGCATCGTCCACGTGTCGACCGGTGACATGCTGCGCAGTGCCGTGCGGCAGAGCACGCCGGTCGGCCGGGCGGTGAAGGAAATCATCGACCAAGGCGGACTCGTCGACGACGAGCTCATGGCCAGCCTCGTGCAGGGTCGACTCGGCGAGGACGACACCCGAACGTCCGGGTGGGTGCTCGACGGTTTCCCCCGCACCCTCGGTCAGGCGTTGTCGCTCGACCGGATCACCGAAGTGCGTCCGGTGAACTGCGTCATCAACCTCGACGTCCCCAAGGACGTCGTTCTCGCGCGACTCACCGTGCGCCGCGAGGCCGAACATCGCACCGACGACTCCCCAGAGGCCGTCGCGCGTCGTCTCGAGTTGTACGAAACCCAGACCGCGCCGCTCATCGAGCATTACGAGCGCGCGGGCAAGTTGTGCGTCGTCGACGGCGTCGGCTCGATGGAGGAGGTCTTCGACCGTCTCTGCCGGGCGATCACCGACGCCACGGGAATCGGCGCGTAGGTCGGGTCGGCGCGGGTGGGGTCCCCAGACCCCGCCGATAGCCTGAGCAGTCGCCCTGCGGGGGTGTAAGGAGAAGGTTCTGCCAAAGAATAAAGAGGACGCGATCGTGTTCGAGGGCACGATCACCGAGTCGTTGCCCAACGCAATGTTCCGTGTGGAACTGACCAACGGTCACAGCGTGTTGGCGCACATCTCGGGAAAGATGCGGATGAACTACATCCGCATCCTCCCGGGAGACAAGGTCCAGGTGGAACTCACTCCGTACGACCTCACCCGAGGCCGCATTACATACCGATTCAAGTAACCGACAAGCGAGAGATCACGTGAAAGTACGACCGAGCGTCAAGAAGATGTGCGAGAAGTGCAGGGTCATCCGACGTCATGGTCGGATCATGGTGATCTGCGAGAACCCCCGTCACAAGCAGCGTCAGGGCTGACGAGCAAAGGAACGACACAGGCATGGCACGAATTTCCGGCGTCGACATTCCGCGCGAGAAGCGCGTCGAGATCGCGCTCACCTACATCCACGGCATCGGCCGTCCGACGTCGAGCGCGATGTGCGCCGAGCTCGGCATCGACCCCAGCTCGCGCGTCCGCGACCTCTCCGATTCGGAAGTCAACAAGATCCGCATGTACATCGAGAACAACCTCAGCGTCGAGGGAGACCGTCGCCGCGACGTGCAGCAGGACATCAAGCGCAAGATCGAAATCGGCAGTTACCAGGGAAGCCGCCACCGCAAGGGCCTTCCCGTCCGTGGCCAGCGCACGCACACCAATGCACGCACCCGCAAGGGCCCGAAGAAGACCGTCGCCAACAAGAAGATGGCAGTGAGGAAGTAGTCGATGGCAACGTCAGGTTCGTCCTCCCGCAAGCCGCGTAAGCGCGAGCGCCGTAACGTTTCGAGCGGTGTGGTGCACATCAAGAGCACCTTCAACAACACAATCGTCTCCATCACCGACAACGATGGCAACGTCATCGCATGGGCATCGTCGGGTGGTGTCGGATTCTCCGGTTCGCGCAAGTCGACCCCGTTCGCCGCGCAGATGGCCGCGGAGAAGGCCGGTCGCGCAGCCATGGAAATGGGTCTGCGCCGTGCAGAAGTGCACGTGAAGGGCCCGGGTTCGGGTCGTGACACGGCGTTGCGTTCGATCCAAAACCTCGGCATCGAAGTATCGGGAATCAAGGACGTCAGTCCGGTTCCACACAACGGATGCCGTCAGCCGAAGCGAAAGCGCCCATAACACCATGGCTCGTTACACAGGTCCCAAAGTTCGCATCTCCCGCCGTCTCGGAATCAACGTTTTCGAGAACGCCAAGGGCTCGAAGGCACTCGATCGTCGTCCGTTCCCCCCGGGAACGCACGGCCGTACCCGTCGCCGTTCGAGCGAGGGCGAGTACCTCAACCAGCTGCAGGAAAAGCAGAAGGCGAAGTACATCTACGGCGTCCTCGAGCGCCAGTTCCGTAACCTCTACGAGGAGTCGACGCGCCTCGCCGGTCCGACCGGTGAGAACCTGCTGCGCCTGCTCGAGCTGCGCCTCGACAACGTCGTGTACCGCGCGGGTTGGGCAGCCACCCGTCCGCAGGCCCGTCAGTTCGTCAGCCACGGCCTCGTGAAGGTCGACGGCAAGCGCGTGAACATTCCCTCGTACACGCTCGGCAAGGGGCAGGTCGTCACCCTCGGTGACAAGGCCCGCAACATGATCGTCATTCAGCACAACATCGACACCCTCGGCCGCCCGCTCGTCGCGTGGCTCGAGGGTCGCGACGGCGGCAAGGAAGTGGCCGTGCGCGAACTGCCCGTTCGTGCACAGATCGACGTTCCCGTCAAAGAACAGCTCATCGTCGAGCTCTACTCGAAGTAACCCCCAAGGAGGCTCCAGCCATGCTCGTCATTCAGCGCCCGACCGTGTCGGCCCTCGGGGAAGCGGTGGGGAACCGTCAGAAGTTCTCCGTTTCGCCACTCGAGCCCGGTCTCGGTCACACCATCGGCAACTCGTTGCGTCGCATGCTGCTCTCGTCGATCCCCGGTGCGGCGATCACGACCGTGAAGTTCGATGCGGCACTGCACGAATTCGACACGATCGACGGCATCACCGAGGACGTCACCGAGATCATTCTCAACCTGAAGGACGTCGTCGTGCGTTCGGAGTCGAACGACCCCGTCGTCATTCGCATCGACGAGCGCGGCCCGAAGGAACTCACGGCCGGTGACCTCTCGTGGCCGGCCGGTGTCGACGTCCTCAACCCGAAGCAGCGCATTGCGACGCTCGGTTCGAGCGCGCGACTCGCATGTGACATCACCGTCGAGCGCGGCAAGGGTTACCTCGCCAGTGACCGCGACACGGGTCGCCGTCCGATCGGCGTCATCCCGATCGACGCGTTGTTCTCGCCGGTACGCCGCGTCAGCTTCGACGTCGAGCCGACCCGCGTCGAGCAGTCGACGAACTACGACAACCTCATCCTCGACATCGAGACCGACGGTTCGCTTTCCCCGGTCGAGGCGTTGTCCTCGGCGGGCGCGACGCTGCGCAATCTCGTCGATCTCATCGCCAACCTCACCCTCGAACCCGTTGCCCTTGAGCTCGGTGAAGTGGGTGGCACGCGCACCGGTTCGCCGGAGCTCGACCTTCCCATCGAGGACCTCGGCCTCTCCGAGCGCCCGAACAACTGCCTGAAGCGCGCCCAGATCAACACGATCGGTGAGCTGCTCATGCGCACCGAGGAAGAACTGTTGGCTCTCACCAACTTCGGACAGAAGAGCTTGGACGAGACCAAGCAGAAACTCGACGAGCGAGGACTGTCACTGCGCATCTGAGCGCAGCGAACCGCCCCGCATTTCGCCAAGGAGACACACACCATGCCAGCACCACGTCGCGCCCGTAAGTTCGGCAAGTCGGCCGCCCACCAGCGGTTGATGCTCGCCAACCTCGCCGCGTCGCTCTTCGCCGCAGAGGGCATCGAGACGACCGAGGCGAAGGCGAAGGCACTTCGCCCGGTCGCCGAGCGTCTCATCAGCAAGGCGAAGAAGGCGCAGACGCAGGACGCAACGAGCCTGCACAAGATCCGTCAGATCCAGGCGTACCTGAACGACAAGGAGATGACGTACAAGCTCGTGCACAACGTCGCTCCGCGCTACATGCAGCGCAACGGTGGCTACGTGCGCATTCTCAAGCTGGGTGAGCGTCACGGCGACAAGGCGCCCATGGCGCGCATCGAGTTGGTCTGAGTCGATCGGTCGGCCGCAATCGTGGCCGCAACTGAAAAGGTCGGGGATCCGGCCGACGATTCCGCCGCATCCCGCGGAGTTCACAGGGTCGCCCTGCTCGTCGCGTACGACGGCACACCTTTCCACGGATTCGCCGTCAACGACGGCGTACCGACGATCGCCGGCACGCTGACCGCTGCACTCGGACAGATCACGAATCATCCCGTTCACCTCGTCGGTGCCGGTCGCACCGATGCCGGAGTGCACGCCTGGGGTCAGGTCGTCAGCGTCGACGTCCCGGCGACGACCGACGTCGCGAACCTGCCCCGTGCACTCACCGCGCTGTGTCGACCGTCCATCGTCGTCCGGGACGCCCGGATCGTTCGCGACGAATTCAGTGCACGCTTCGACGCACTGTGGCGCCACTACCGCTACACGATCCTCAATACCGCCACCCCCGATCCGTTCCGTGCGAACACGAGTTGGCACGTGCGCACGCCGCTCGATCTGCGCGCACTGCGTCTCGCGAGCGACCCGCTGATCGGTGAACGCGACTTCTCGGCGTTCTGCCGCAAACCCGATCCCGACGACGTCCCCGCCGGAACGACGCCGTCGATGAAGCGCTACGTGCACCTCGCGTCATGGTCGGAACCCGAGCCGGGAATCGTGCGTTTCGAGATCAGGGCGAACGCGTTCTGCCATCAGATGGTGCGCTCGATCGTCGGCACGCTCGTCGACGTCGGAATCGGTCGTCGCCACGCCTCCGACGTCATGATGCTCATCCGCTCGGGTGAGCGTCGCGAGGCATCGCCCGTTGCGCCCCCGAACGGACTGTGTCTGTGGGAAGTCGGGTATCCCGACGGAACGTTCCCGAGCTGAGATCCGTCGCGTGCGCATCATTTTTGCCTCGACACCGGTCGGGCCGCTCGGCTCGGGAATCGGTGGGGGAGTCGAGCTCACGCTGCGCACGCTCGCCGACGAGCTCCTGAGGCGCGGACACACCGTCGACGTCGTCGCACCGCGCGGCTCGCGGCTCGAGGGTGTCGACGCGGCGTGCACCGTGCACGGTGTCGACGGCGTGCTCCACATGCCGAGCCAGACGTTGTCGCGCGACGAGACACCGGTCGTTCCTCCGGGGTCCGTTCTCGCCGCCATGTGGGAGCTCATCGACGACGTCGCGCGCACGGGGGACGTCGTGCTCAACTTCGCTTACGACACGTTGCCCTTCGAGCGACGGACCACGGGTGCGTCGGTTGCGCACCTCGTGAGCATGGGCTCGCTGAGCGACGGCATGGACCGCGCAGTGCGATCGGCGGTGAAGCGAGAGCCGCGCAGCGTGGCGATGCACTCGCGCGCACAGGCAATGACCTTCGGCGCCGACGTCGCCGACGCCGTCACTATCGTCGCGAGCGGAATAGACACGGCGCGATACGACTTCGTCGCCGATCCGGAGAACGTCATCGGTTTCGTCGGCCGCGTCTCGCCGGAAAAGGGCATCGACGACTTGTTCGCCGTCGCCGAACGTGACGGTCGCGAGGTGCGCGTGTGGGGAGTGATGGAGAACGAGCGCTGCTGGGAGGAGGCGCGGCGCTCGCACCCCGGCGCGAACGTGACGTGGCGCGGCTTCCTCCCCACCGACGCGTTGCAGCGGGAGATCGGACGCTGCCGGGCGATCGTCATGGTCCACAAGTGGGTGGAGGCGTTCGGCAACGTCGCAATCGAGGCACTTGCCTGCGGAGTCCCCGTCGTCACCTATGCGCGCGGCGGTCCGGCGGAGATCGTCACCGATGGCATCACCGGTCGGGTGGTTGCACCCGACGACGTCGACGCAGTCGTGAGTGCCCTCGCGGGAATCGACGCGATCGATCGTCGTCGCTGCCGGGAGGTCGTCACCGAGTCGTACACCCGGGAGGCCTTCGGCGCACGGGTGGAGGCGTGGCTGGCCGCGGTGCCGGGGGTGCGGTCCTGACGCCCGCTGCGGCGTGGGAACCCGTCGAATTCGCCCGTATCCTTTGGTGCTCGGTTCTGCGGCTGCTTCCGGCGCCGCACAGGAAAGGTTTGTGAAGTTCTGACAATGCGTACCTACTCAGCGAAGCCCGCCGACGTCCAGCGCACCTGGCACGTCATCGACGCAGAAGACCTCGTCCTCGGCCGCATGTGCACGCACGTCGCCACCCTGCTGCGCGGCAAGCACAAGCCGATGTACACCCCGAGCATGGACACCGGTGACCACGTCATCATCGTCAACGCATCGAAGGTCGTGCTCACCAAGGGCAAGGCCGACGACAAGATCGTCGCCCGCCACAGCGGTTACCCGGGTGGTATCCGCGTCGAGAGTTACACGTCGTTCCTCGGTCGTCGACCCGAAGCGGCCATCCGTCGCACGGTGCGCGGAATGCTGCCGAAGGGCCCGCTCGGTCGTCAGATGATCAAGAAGCTGCAGGTGTACTCCGGTGCGCAGCACCCGCACGGCGCGCAGCGTCCGCAGCCCGTCGACATGTCCGATGCCAAGGCGCGCTGAAGCGTCCGTTTAGTCAGATCGAAGAGAGGAACAACATCGTGGGCACCAAGCCACTCACCCAAACGACCGGTCGCCGCAAGGAAGCCATTGCCCGTGCACGCGTGCGAGCCGGAACCGGCGTCGTCACCGTCAACGGTCGCGCACTCGACGCGTACTTCCCCGGTGCGGTGCACCGCAACAACTCGACCGAGCCACTGCGGCTCATCGGTCTCGCATCGTCGCTCGACGTCGACGTCGACATCGTCGGCGGAGGCATCGCCGGTCAGTCCGGTGCGATGCGCATGGCCATCGCCCGTTCACTCGTCGCTCTCGACCCCGCTCACCGTCCGGCCCTGAAGCGCGCCGGCCTGCTGTCTCGCGATGCGCGACGCAAGGAGAGCAAGAAGTACGGACTGAAGAAGGCGCGCAAGGCGCCGCAGTACACCAAGCGCTGATCCGCACGACGTTCGCGTGCTGACGTTCGGCACCGACGGCGTCCGCGGACGCTACGGGACCGAGCTCACCGATCCCGACGCGTACCGCATCGGTCGCAGCGCGGCTGCGTCTCTCGGCTCGACGCACGTCATTCTCGGCACGGACACCCGCGAGAGCGGACCCGCCCTCGCCGCTGCGCTCGCGTCGGGGTTGCGCGACGCCGGATGCAGCGTCGAGTTCGTCGGTGTGGCACCGACTCCCGCGATCGCCACGATCGCGAAGCTGCGTGACGTCGCGGCTGCGGTCGTCACCGCATCGCACAATCCCTGGTTCGACAACGGGATCAAGCTCTTTGCCCGCGGCGGTGTGAAGCTCGACGACGACGCGCAGTCGCACGTCGAACGCGCGTTGGCTGCGACGCCCACATCGACACCCGAGTCGACCCCGGCCGAACGGTTTCCCATCGAGCCGGCATCGGCGAGTTCGTTGCGCGACTACGAGGATCACGTGGCGAAGGCGATCGGCCGTCAGTCGCTTGCCGGCATGAAGATCGTCGTCGACTGCGCGAACGGTGCGATGCACGACGTGGCACCGCGCGTCCTGCAGCGCGCCGGAGCCGACTGCACGGTCATCCACCGGTCACCGAACGGTCGCAACATCAACGACGACTGCGGAGCGACGGCACCGGCGACCGTTGCGAAGGCCGTCGTCGCCGCGGGTGCGGAATTGGGGATCGCGTTCGACGGTGACGGTGATCGTCTCATCGCCGTCGACCACCGTGGTGTCGTCGTCGACGGCGACCGACTCATTGCACTCGCTGCGCTCGACTACGCGCGTCGCGGAGAGTTGCGACACTCGGGAGTGGCCGTCACGACGATGACGAACCTCGGATTCCACGACGCGATGCGCCGGGCGGGTATCGAGGTCGTCGTCACGCCTGTCGGTGACCGTGCGGTGAGCGGTGCACTCGACGAGCGAGATCTCGTGCTCGGCGGCGAGCAGAGCGGTCACATCATTCACCGCATCCATTCGCTCACCGGTGACGGACTGCTCTCCGCATTGCTTCTCGCCGATCTCGTGAAGCGGAGCAAGCGTCCCTTGGCCGAACTCGCCGCAGAAGTGATGGAGTCGTATCCGCAGGTGTTGCGCAACGTGCACGTCACGAAGAAGCCCGGCGACATCGAAGCGATCATCGGCAACGAACTCGCGGCGGAACGCGCGGCACTCGGTGCCCGTGGTCGGATCGTCGTTCGCGCATCGGGCACCGAACCCGTCGTGCGTGTCATGGTGGAAGCGCCCGATGACGCCACTGCGAACGCGTGCGCGGCACGAATCGTCGCTCTCGTCGAGCGCACGTTTTCGGTAGTCTGACGCCATGTGCGGCATCATCGCAGTGCTGTCACGGCCGAGCACGCGCGCGGTACTGGACGCGCGGAACCTGCTCGCACGCCTCGACGACGTGCTCTCGACCTTGCGCCGCGAGCCGCGAGTTGACCGATCGCACTGTGACGCCGTCGCTGCAGTCGATGCCGAGTTGCGCGGCGACCCGGGCATGTGGCTGCTCGCCGGAAATTCCCAGTTGGCGGCCGAACTCACCACCCGACTGGACGAGTTCGACGTCATCCTCGGCGGCGCGGAGGCAGCTCTCGACGGGGAAGCGGCTGCCATGCCGATCGCCGAGGTGGAGAAGCGTGCCGGATGGTTGACGTCGCTGCGCGATGCCGTGTGGGCACTGCGCACGGACCGACTGCGTACCGCCGAGGCGGTGCACGCACTCGCGGGACGCGGTGCGAACCAGAGCGCACTGTCGGCGTACCTCTCCATCCAGCAGGCGTTCGCCGCGCTCGATCGTCTCGAGGTGCGCGGACGCGACTCCGCGGGTGTGCACGTGTCGGTGTGGAACCACGGCGTCCGCCACGACGACCCTCGCATCATCGCGCTCCTCGCCGATCGCCGCGACGATTCCCTGTTCACCTCGGGTTCCGTGCGCGTCACGACCAATGCGTGGTCGTTCGTGTACAAAGCTGCCGCCGAGATCGGCGAACTCGGCGACAACACGCGCGTGATGCGTGCCGCCGTCGCCGCCGACGACTTGTTGCGCCTGCTCGTCGGTCGCGAGGGTGCGCGGGTGTCCGTGCTCGGCCACACGCGGTGGGCGAGCGTCGGAATCATTTCCGAACCCAACGCCCACCCGGTGAACAGCGAGGAGTTGGAGGCCGCGGCGGGAACGCCGTATTTCATCGCCGCACTCAACGGTGACGTCGACAACCACGCCGACCTGCGGGCACGGCACGAGTTGCGACTCGCACAGCCGATCACCACCGACGCGAAGGTCATTCCGGCACTCGTATCGCGCAAGGTGGCGGCCGGATCGCGGATCGCCGATGCATTCCGCGACACGGTGGCGACGTTCGAGGGATCGGTGGCGATCGCCTGCGCATCGGGTGACGAGCCCGAGCAGATGTACCTTGCGCTGCGCGGCAGCGGTCAGGGCTTGTGCATCGGTCTTGCCGAGGACAGGTTCGTCGTTGCCAGCGAGCCCTACGGGTTGGTCGAGGAAACGTCGCGGTACGTGCGCATGGACGGCGAGACCCCGGCTCGCGCCGACGATCCGTCGAGCCGTGGTCAGGTGGCGATCCTCCATGCGGGTCGCGCGGGTGAAGCCTCCGGTGTCGAGTTACTCGGCTACGACGGGACGCCGATCGAGGTCGGTGCACGCAACGTTCTCACCGCCGAGGTGACGACGCGCGACATCGATCGCGGCGAGCACCGACACTTCCTGGCAAAGGAAATCAGCGAGGCTCCGCAGAGTTTTCGCAAGACGCTGCGTGGTCGGATCTCGCAACGCGACGGTCACCTCGTCGCGAGTCTCGATGCGACGCAATTCCCTGACGACATCGCGCGTCGACTCGCCGATGGATCGCTCGTGCGGGTGCGGGTCATCGGGCAGGGAACGGCCGCCATCGCCGGCCGCTCGTTGGCCCATATGTTGCGGTCGCTCGCCGGTGACGCGCTCATCGTCGATGCGTTGCCCGCCACCGAATTGTCCGGCTTCGGCCTCACGCTCGACATGCGCGACACCCTCATCGTTGCGATCAGCCAGAGCGGCACGACGACTGATACCAACCGCACGGTCGATCTCGCCCGTGCCCGTGGTGCGTCAGTGCTCGCAATCGTCAATCGCCGCGGCAGTGAACTCGCAGCGAAAGCCGACGGCGTCATCTACACGTCCGACGGCCGCGACGTCGAGATGAGTGTGGCGAGTACGAAGGCGTTCTACGCGCAGGTCGCTGCCGGCGTCCTCCTCGCGTGCGCCGTAGCCGACGTCGTCGGCGCCGGAACTCCCGCCGACCGCTCGGCTCTGCTCGGTGCGCTGCGCGAGTTGCCCGCGTCGATGTACGAGGTGCTCGCACGTCGTGGCGAGGTCGCCGATGCCGCGAGACAGTTCGCCTCGTCGCGTCGATACTGGACGGTCGTCGGCAACGGAGCCAACGCCATCGCCGCCGAGGAAGTGCGGATCAAGTTGTCCGAGCTGTGTTACAAGTCGATCGCCTGCGACATCACCGAGGACAAGAAGCACATCGACCTGTCGTGCGAGCCGTTGGTGTTCGTGTGCGCCGTCGGCCTGGGTTCGGGCACCGCATCGGACGTCGCCAAGGAGATCGAGATCTACCGGGCCCACAAGGCATTGCCGATCGTCGTCGCGACGGCGGGGGATCACCGCTTCGCCGCCGCATCCGCGGTCATCGAGGTTCCGCCGGTCGACGCGCGGATCGCCTTCATCCTCGCCGTCATGGTCGGTCACCTGTTCGGGTACGAGGCTGCACTCGCCATCGACTCGCTCGCCGTTCCGTTGCGCCGCACGCGCGAGGTCGTCGAGCACGTCGTCGAACGCGGCGGCCACGGTGCGCAACTGCTCGCGAAGGTCCAGGCCGACATCGGTCAACCGGCGACGCGGTTCTTCGATGCGCTCGCTACCGGCGCGTACGACGGCAATCTCGAGGCATCCACGGCGGTGCGAGTCGTCACGTTGTTGCGCGACCTCATGTCGCCGGCACCTCTGCAGAACTACCAGCGCGACTCCGGAAAGGTGGGCACGCCCGAGGCGTTGCTCGACGACGTGACGGCGGCGCTCACCCGCGCGATCGACGAACTCACCCGTCCGATCGACGCGATCAAGCACCAGGCGAAGACGGTCACGGTCGGAATCTCGCGCAGTGACGAGGGTTTGCTCGATCGTCCGCTCGTCCAGGCGCTGCTCAATGCGGGCGCGCCGCGCGACCGTTTGCCCTATGCGGTGCTGAAGGTGCTCGCCGATCTCGATCCCGCGGTCACCCAGGTCATCGGTTTTACGCGCTACCGGATCGAGGGCGATCCGCACCTGCCCGATGCCACCATTTCGATCGTGGAGCGGGGCGGGATTGCGCGTGATCTGTCGTCACGCGTGGACACGCGCAATGCGCTCGTCGGTACGAAGCGTCACGTCGCCACCTCGCAACAGGTGCTCGTCGCGCGCGGCCGTCGCGACGCCCGCACCGTCATCCTCGTGCCCGAAACGAAGGGATCGCAGACGACGGGGATCACGTTGCTGCACGTCTTGTTCCACGAATTCCTCCCGGCGCCGATCATGCGCACGGTCCTCCAGGGCTATGACGATCGCTTCAACCGCCTCGTCGACGCCGTTACCGAAACCGAAGGGACATTCCGCGAGGACAGGCTCGCCGAGGTGCCCGTTGCGGACGCGCTCATCCTTCCGATCACATCGACCGCCGACCTGTGGCGTACGCGCGAGGCATGATGCGCGCGCTGGGAATCGACGCCGTTGACATCGAGCGTTTCCGTCGCGCTCTGGAGCGCTCGCCGCGACTGTCGCAGCGCGTCTTCACTGCCGACGAACGAGCCGACGTCGCGCGACGCAGCGACCCCGTCCCGTCGCTCGCGGCACGTTTCGCGGTGCGTGAAGCGGTGATGAAGGCACTCGGTGTCGGGCTCGGGGGATTCGATCTGCAGGACGTGTCCGTCGTGTCGCACGAGTCGGGTCAACCGCACGTTCGGATCACCGGTCGGGCAGCGGAGCTCGCGTCGCGCCGCGACATTTCCTCGTGGCACCTGTCGATCACGCACACCGAGCAGGTGGCCATTGCCGTCGTCGCCGCCGCATAGGTGGGTGTGGGCCGACGTCGACCTCGACGTCGTTGCACGGAACGCAGCGCGCCTCGCCGATCTCGCGCGTCCCGCCGCGTTGTGGGCCGTCGTCAAGGCGAATGCATACGGGCACGGCGACCGTGAAGTGGCCCGTGCCGCCGTGGCGGGCGGCGCGCGGGGACTGTGCGTCGCGACCGTCGACGAAGCGCTGCGCGTGCGGGGCGAGTTGCCGGACGTGCCATTGCTCCTGCTCAGCGAACCGCCGCGTGAATCGCTCGCCGAGCTCGTCGGCGCCGGCGTCGCGATCACGGTTTTCCACCCCGAATGGGTGACCGCTTGCGGCGACGTCGCACGAGTCGTCGGACGAACGTGCGATGTGCACGTGAAGATCGACACCGGGATGCACCGCATCGGTGCCCGACCCGATGCACTCGAGGAGCTCGTGAGTCTCGCGCACGACACGCCCGGTGTGCGCCTTGCCGGTGTGATGACTCACTTCGCGTCGGCGGACGAGC
Source organism: uncultured Bifidobacterium sp. (assembly GCA_964540395.1). Lineage (GTDB taxonomy): Bacteria > Actinomycetota > Acidimicrobiia > Acidimicrobiales > Ilumatobacteraceae > F1-60-MAGs027. Next base: position 5,736 of record CAZIME010000018.1, on the reverse strand, counting down.
CGAACGGTGCACTCACCACCCGTCAGATGGAGTCGTTCCGCGGTGCCCTTGCCGCCGCGCGTGACGCGGTTCCGGCAGGTGTCATCCCGCCCGACATCGTCATCCACGTCGCAAACTCGGCGGCGACATTCGACTCCGGGACGTGGCGTGCCGCGCTCGCAGGCTTCGACTTTCCGCTCGCCGTACGCAGCGGCATCGCGCTGTACGGAGTGGCTCCCGCGGCGCACGTCGACCTCGCCGCTGCGGGCATCGGTGCGGCGTTGAACCTGCGGGCCCGGGTGACGAACGTGCAGCGTCTCGCCGCCGGTGACGGAGTGAGTTACGGGCACCGAACCGTGCTCGATCGCGACACCGTCGTTGCAACCGTGCCGCTGGGCTACGCCGACGGCATCCGCCGCGACGCCGGAATGCGCGGGGGAGTCGTGCTCGTCGGCGGACGTCGGCGTCGCATCCTCGGTGTCGTCACGATGGACCAACTGATGGTCGATTGCGGCACGGACGACGTGTCGCTCGGAGACGAGGTCGTCATCATCGGCACGCAGGGTGCGGAATCAATCCGTGCCGAAGACTGGGCGACGACGCTCGACACGATCGGTTACGAGGTGTTGTGCGCGATTTCACCGCGCGTTCCGCGCGCTTACGTGGGGGACGGATGATGAGCAAGGTCACCGTGCACTGTGCATCGGCAGACGACACCGCGAGACTCGCGCGCTGCATCGTCGGTGTCGTACGTCCGGGCGACTGCGTCGTGCTGTCGGGTGACCTCGGCGCGGGCAAGACGACCTTCGTGAAGAGCGCCGTCGCCGCGCTGGGCATCGATGAGGCGGTCACCTCGCCGACTTTCACCCTCGTGCACAGGTACGGCGACGAACGACGCAGCGTCGTCCATGCCGACTTGTACCGGCTCGAGCGCACCGGAGAGCTCGAGGATCTCGGACTCGACGAGGCGCGTGAGGACGGCGCGATTCTCTTCGTCGAGTGGGGCGATCTCGTCGGTGACGACCTCGGCGACGCGTTACTGGTGTCTTTTGTGCTCGACGACCCCGACGTGGACACTGCCACCGACATCATGACGGATACTCGCCGCCGCGTCACCGTGTCGGTACGGGGGGAGCGCTGGCGCGGACGCTGGGACAAGGTCGTCGCCACGTTGCGTGCCGAATTCGGCGTGAACCTCGCCGATGGAAACACGGTCGCTGGAAACACGGTCGCTGGAAACACGGCCGCTGGAAACACGGCCGCCCGAAACACGGTGACCGGATGATCCTTCTCGCAATCGACACGGTGGCGGACGTCGTCGGCGTCGCGATCACGTCGGGAACGAACGTCCTTGCGGTGAGCGAGGTGCGAAGCGAGCGTCGGCATGCCGAGGAACTCACTCCGATGATCGACTTCGTTCGCCGCCGCGCGGACGTCGACTTCCGCGAGATCGACGCCGTTGCCGTCGACATCGGACCGGGACTGTTCACGGGGATGCGCGTGGGGATCGCCGCTGCGAAATCGATCGCCCACCTGCTCGGCGTGCCGACGATCGGCGTGTGCAGCCTCAATGCACTCGCGGCCGATGCAACCGAGTCGACCGGGGAGGGTGACGGCGCGGATCCGACGTCGGTGATCGTCGCGACGCTCGACGCGCGGCGACGTGAGGTGTACTGGGCGATGTACCGCCCCGCGGTCGATGGCGGTGACGGTCGTCAGCGCGTGCTCGCACCGCAGGTCGGATCGCGGGAGGACCTCCTCGCTTCGGTGCGCGAGCGCGGCCAGCACGTCACTTTGATCGGCAACTGGGCGCGTGATCGCGCCGATGATCTTGTCGCCGAGCTCGCCACCGTCCCGCTGCGTGCGACGATCGTGCGCGACCACACGGGGGTGCCGCGGGTGACGACCGTCGCCCGACTTGCCGCGGTGATGGCCGTACGGGAACAGTGGAGCGAACCGGCGCAACTTCAAGCGATGTACCTGCGCTCGCCGGACGTGCAGATTTCCTGGGAAACGCGTCCGGCATGAGTCTGCGCGACCGCTTCGTTGCCCGTTTGCACGCCGAATCGGACATCTCGGACGGCGGTATCACGAACGGCGGCGTCACGGACGGTGACGTACTCATCATCTCGCCGATGCGCCGCTCGCACATCGACGCGATCATGCCGATCGAGACCTCGGTGTATCCGCGGCCGTGGACGCCGGGAGTCTTCGCCGACGAACTGCGCGAGATGGCGCGCGGCACGCGCCACTATCTCGTCGCCCACATCGGCAGGAATCTCGTCGGGTACGCGGGCATGATCTACATGGAAGATGGGGCTCACGTGACGAACATCGCGGTGCATCCGCAACAGCGTCGTCGCGGTATTGCGACCGAGCTGCTCCTCGACCTCGCATGGGAGGCGCGACGCGTCGGTGCCGCTGCGATGACTCTCGAGGTGCGCGATTCGAACCGGTCGGCCCAGGAGTTGTACCGGCGATTCGGCTTCGTACCGGTGGGCGTGCGCCCCAAGTATTACGAGAATCGCGACGATGCAGTTGTCATGTGGTGTCATGACTTGCAGTCCGAAGAAATCGCGCGACGGCTGCGCGACATCGAAGCGGCGCGACCATGATGAACGATCGCGTGGTAAACGACCCCCTCATGAATACGGCAGCGGCACGACCCGTCGTCGATGAGACGACGCTCATCCTCGGCATCGAGACGAGTTGCGACGAAACGGCCGCGGCCGTCGTCATGGGCGGTGGCGACGTTCTGTCGTCGATCGTCGCGACGCAGCTCGACATCCATGCCCGCTTCGGCGGCGTGGTCCCCGAGGTGGCAAGCCGCGCCCATCTCGAGCAGATGACCCCTGTCGTCGACGAAGCGTTGCAGCGGGCCGGGATCGCTCCCGAACGGATCGATGCCGTCGCGGCGACGGTCGGCCCCGGTCTCATCGGTGCGTTGCTCGTCGGTGTGTCGGCAGCGAAGTCGATGGCACTCGTGCTCGACCGGCCGTTCGTCGGCGTCAACCATCTCGAAGCCCATCTCTACGCGGCGTTGCTCGAGGCACCCGACGTCGAGTTCCCGATGCTCTTCGTCCTCGTGTCGGGCGGTCACACGCTCTTCGTCGAGATGCGTTCGTCGGACGATTTCCGCATCGTCGGTCAGACGATCGACGATGCAGCGGGCGAAGCCTTCGACAAGGTGGCGCGCTATCTCGGGTTGGGATTCCCCGGCGGCCCTGCGATCGATGCAGCGGCACGCAACGGCGACGCCCGTGCGATCGCCTTCCCGCGGGCAATGCAGCACGACGGACTCGACGTGTCGTTCAGCGGGCTGAAGACCGCCGTGATCAACCACGTGCGCCGTCACCCGGACGTCGCATCGAACGACGTGGCGGCGTCCTTTCAGCAGGCAGTCGTCGACGTTCTCGTCGGCAAGGCGCGAACGGCGGCACGGACGATCGGGGCACGCACCATCGCCCTCGGTGGCGGCGTTGCCGCGAACTCTTTGTTGCGGACGTCGATGATCGACGCCGGTGAACGTGACGGCTATCGCGTGTTGCTGCCGTCGCGCGAGATGTGCACCGACAATGCGGCGATGATCGCGAGTGCCGCGTGGTACCGATTGCGGCGCAACGGGGCGACGCCGCTCGACGAGGGGGCGCACCCCCAACTCAAACTCGCCGCCCAGCAGCGGTGACCGTGCCGAAAATCGTGCCGAAAATCGCGGCTCGTGTCGTGACCGGTCTCACCCTCACGCGCCGCAGGCCGGACGGTGACGTCGTGCGGCGCATCGATCCTCCCGTCGTTCTTGCACCGATGGCAGGCGTGACGAACGCGCCGTTCAGATCGCTGTGCCGCTCGTTCGGCCCGGGGCTCGTCTACGTCAACGAGATGATCATGGCGGCCGCGCTCGTGTACGGAAACAAGCGCACCCGCGGCATGATCACGTTCTCACCCGACGAGGAGTTCCGCAGCCTGCAGTTGTACGGCAGCGATCCTGCGATCCTCGCCGCCGCTGTCGACATCCTCGGCAGCGAGGACCTCGTCGACCACATCGATCTCAACTTCGGATGTCCCGCGGCGAAAGTGACGCGCAAGGGCGGTGGGGCGGCCGTTCCGCTGAAGAAGCGTTTGCTCGCCGACATCGTCGGTCGCGCGGTGGATACGGCAGGACGGTACGGCATCCCCGTGACGTGCAAGTTCCGCATGGGCGTGTCCGACGAGCTGCTCACGTACCTCGACACCGGTCGCATTTGCCGTGATGCCGGTGCGGCTGCGATCGCATTGCATGCGCGCACCGCCGAGCAGCACTACGCACCGAGTGCACGATGGGCGGCAATCGCCGAACTGAAGCGCGCCGTTCCCGACATCCCCGTGCTCGGCAACGGCGATATCTGGCACGCAGACGACGCGCTGCGCATGGTCGCCGAGACGGGCTGCGACGGCGTCGTCATCGGGCGCGGATGCCTCGGCAAGCCGTGGATCTTTCGCGATCTCATCGACGCCTTCGCCGGTCGCGACGTTCGTCCCGCGCCGACGCTCGGCGACGTGTGCGGCGTCATGATCGGGCACGTCGCCGCCCTTGTCGACCATTACGAGCGACTCGGCTTCGCCGACGCCGAGTCGCGCGCAGCGCGCGAGTTTCGCAAGCACACGGGTTGGTACCTCACGGGATATCCGGTCGGCCCGGAGATGCGCCGTCGGTTCGCCGAGATCCGTCACCCCGACGATCTCGCAGGACTTGTCGGCGTTGTCGACCCGGCGACGGTCGTCGTCGACGGTGGCGACCGTCTACCCCGCGGGCATACGAACGGTCCGATCCGCGTCGTGTTGCCGCACGGATATCTCGACAGCCTCGACGATCTCGTCGTTCCCGATGATGACGACGTCATGGCGATGAGCGGCGGCTGAATCGTGACCGATGGCGAGTCCCGCACGCCGATCGTCCTCGCTTCGCGATCGCCCCGGCGTCACGAGATCCTCACCGCGATGGGAGTGGCCTTCGAGGTCGACGCGGCGAACGTCGATGAGTCACCACTCGCGCACGAATCCCCGCGGGAGATGGTCGAACGTCTTGCGCTCGACAAGGTTGAACGCGTCGCCGCACGTCATCCGGGTCGGATCGTGCTCGGCGCGGACACGACGATCGATCTCGACGGTCGCCCGCTCGGAACCCCCGCCAACGTCACCGAGGCGCGGACGATGTTGCGTGCACTCTCGGGTCGCACACATTTCGTACACACCGCGGTCGTCGCGGCGCGCGATGCGCATGTGGAGACACGAGTGGAAACGGCGATCGTCGAGTTCGTTCCGCTCGACGACGTCACCCTCGAGGAGTACCTGGCGACGGGGGAGTCTCTTGACGTCGCCGGTGCCTACGCCATCCAGGGCGGCGCCGCACACCTCGCCTCGTTGCGGCGGGGTTCGTTCAGCACGGTCGTCGGCCTGCCCGTTCACGCCGTGGCCGACCTCCTGACGCGGCTCGGGTTGTCAGTTGCCGGCCCCGGGGCCTAGCCTTAGCACTCGCCCGGGGAGAGTGCTAAGGCTCGATCCGGGCAGGAAATCAGCCGAAAACCCAGATCCAAACCGCAAGGAAGGACGATCATGAACTTGAAGCCCCTCGATGACCGTGTCGTGGTGAAACCCTCGGACGCCGAGCAGACGACTGCCTCGGGGCTCGTCATCCCCGACACCGCCAAGGAAAAGCCGCAGCAGGGCAAGGCGCTCGCCGTCGGCCCCGGACGCGGGAGCGATGACGAAGGCAAGCAC
>CAZIME010000017.1:0-24561 GCA_964540395.1 uncultured Bifidobacterium sp. | reverse complement strand
TTTCTTCGCCTACGCCGCGAGCAAGGCAGGGATGCATCTCCTCACGGTGGTCGCCGCTGCCGAGGGCGCCGACGCGCATGTGCGCGCTTTCACGATTGCACCGGGAGTCGTCGACACCCCCCTGCACCGACGTCTGCTCCCCGATTCGCTTCCACCGGTGGACGGAAAACCATCGGCATTGATGCCCCGCGACGTCGTGCGGGTGATCATCGACGCCATTGACGGACGTCATGATTCCGTAACGGGATGGGTACTCGCCGTGCCGGCACCCGCCGCCGTGCACGACGTGCAGCGCTGGATCACCACCCATCCGGGTGGCGGCGTAAAGATCGTCTCGTAACCTGAGATTCGATGCCATCGCCAGCGGGCGCACCCCGTGTTGCCGTCACCCGACACGAGCACTTCAACTCGGCCCACCGGATCCACAATCCGGCCCTCAGCGATGCCGACAACTCACGTATCTACGGCAAGTGCAACAACCCGTCGTTCCACGGGCACAACTACGAACTCATCGTGCGGGTGACCGGACCGCTTGATCCGGTCATCGGCTACGTCATCGATCTCGGCGAACTCAGCGCGATTGTCAAGCGCGAAGTACTCGACCGGCTCGATCACAAGAACCTCAACGTCGACGTCCCCGAATTCCGCAACGTGAACCCGACGGCCGAGAACATCGCAATCGTCATTTACGACCTGCTCCGACCACATCTCGGCGCGCACCTCGATCTGTACGTCACGCTCGGCGAGACGCCGCGCAACTTCGTCCACTACCCCGCCGCGAGCGGTGCATAAACAACCGAAAGGCAACCATGTCGTACAAACTCGTTCACCAATACGACCCGAACACCACCGAGGGTCTCGCCGCGGCGTACCGCAACATCCTCGGCCTCATCGGAGAGAACCCCGAACGCGAGGGTCTGCTGAAGACGCCGGAGCGCGTCGCGAAGGCGATGCAGTTCCTCACCCAGGGGATGGATATCGACCCCGTCGCGATCTTGCAGAGCGCACGTTTCGAGGAACAAGTTGCCGAGATGGTCGTCGTCAAGGACATCGAGATGTACAGCATGTGCGAACACCACATGATTCCGTTCTTCGGCAAGGCACACGTCGCATACATTCCGAACGGCTACATCACCGGTTTGTCGAAGATGGCGCGCGTCGTCGACGCATGTGCACGCCGCCTCCAGGTGCAGGAACGACTCACTCACCAAATTCGTGACGCCATCCGCACCGCTCTCGACCCACTCGGCGTTGCCGTCGTCGTCGAAGCCAAGCACTTGTGCATGATGATGCGCGGCGTCGAGAAGCAAAACTCGGTGACGACAACGTCGGCTTTCGACGGCGCATTCCAGCACGAAGTGACGCGCAGCGAGTTCCTGCGCCTCATCAGCAGCAAACTCTCGTAACCACACCCCACCCGCTGACTCGACAGGTCGAGTCAGCGGACGAATTCGGCGAGCACGTCGCGAAGACGTTGGCGCGCGGATTCGTCGACTACTCCGTTGCCGTCGACGAGCGTGTTGACGGCGGGGATGAGCACTTCGGGTCCGACGAGGTGCGCCTTCAACTGCGGCACCACCGACCGCAGGTACTCCACCGACGCCTTTCCTCCCCGCGTACCCGGCGAACAACCCACGACGGCAACTTTCTTGTCGATCAGGCAATGCGCGGCGAACGGGCGCGAAGCCCAGTCGACGGCGTTCTTCAACCCGCCGGGGATGTTGTAGTTGTACTCCGGAGTGACGATGAACAACCCGTCGGCAGCGGTGATCCGTTCGCGCAGCAGCGCCGCAGCTGCAGGCAACGGATCGCGATCCAAATCCTGGTCGTAGATCGGAAGGTCGCGAACGGCGTCGAAGTACTCGGTGTCCACACCGTCGACGTTGAGTGCACACACGGCCCGTGCCAAAGCCACGCTGAACGATCCCGCGCGGAGACTTCCGGGGATGACGAGGACGCGCTGCATGATCACTCAGCCCACGAGCCCGGTGACGGTCTCATCGAGGGTGGCGCGCCGAGCGACAAATTGCTTGGCGCCGATGACGAGCTTCGGCGTGCCGACCCCGAGTACGCCACGAATGACGCCGCCACGCGAATAGGCGACGGCGAACACGTCGGAGTCGAGAGCACCATCGATGACGGTCGTGTCATCGTCACCCGAAGCACGACCCATCAACTGCACACGAAAATCGAACTGGTCGCTCCAGAAGAATGGCACCGTCGAAAATGCGGTCAGCGATTGACCGGCAAGGTAAGCGGTGACGTTGCGGGCGACGGCGACGCCCTGCTCGGTGGCGTTCGTCCAGTGCTCGACGCGCATCGTCGGTTCCTCGGGGAATACCGAGTTCGGCCAGCGCACGACGTCACCGGCGGCGAAGACGGCGTTTGCGGCCTGCAGGTATTCGTCGCACACCACCCCGTCCTGTACGGTCAGCCCCGAATCGGCCAACCATTGCACGTTCGGTACCGCACCGACACCGACGAGAACGACGTCGGCATCGATCGTGGTGCCGTCGGCGAACTCGACTCCAGAGATGCCGCCGGCAGACGACCCGTCACCACCGACGAGACCCTTCACGGTGACCCCGCAGCGAACGTCGACGCCACGCGCACGGTGCATCTCGGCAATTCGCGAACCGAGCGACGCACCGATCGAGCGCACGAGCGGAGCAGATTGGCCTTCGAGCACCGACACCCGACACCCCTTCTCCATGGCGGTCGCAGCCACTTCCAAACCGATGAACCCCGCACCGAGAATGACGACCTTCGCGCCGTCGACGAGCATTGGCGCGAGCCGTCGCGCGTCGGCGAGCGTGCGCAACTGATGGATGCGAGGACCGAGCGGAAACGTCGGCAGGGTGCGTGCGGCACAACCGGTTGCGATGACGGCCGCGTCGTAGGTGAGTTCGCCGGAGTCGGCCAGTTGCACGACTTTGCGCCCGGTGTCGAGCCCGACAGCTGCAACGCCGTACTTCTGCGTGACATCAAGCGGCGCGTAGTCGTCGGCGCGCCGCAAGACGACCCGATCCTCTCCCCAGGCGCCGGCGAGGAACTTCTTCGACAGCGGCGGACGGTTGTACGGCGCATCGGGTTCGTCGCCGACGAGCGTCACCCTGCCCGTGAAACCCTGCTGGCGAAGCGCCTCGCACGTGCGCAAACCGGCCAACGATGCACCGACCACCACAACGTGCTGCGACGATGCTTCACCCATTTCGCCGAGAATACTCGTTGCGACTGGACTCACCATTACCTGGCAACGGTTGCATCAGCGAACGTACAATGCACTTCGCGAGCATCCCTCGCGTTGGCGGTTGGCGCGGTTGCGTCAGTGTGATCGCTAAGGCATCGAAACGTCGGCACCCGACGCTTGCCATGCACCGAAACCACCGATGATGTCGGAAACGTCGACGAATCCGCGCTGGCGCAGGGTGCTCGCCGCGATGCTCGATCGGTAGCCACCCGCGCAGTAGACGACCGTCGGAGCCTGCGGATCGAGTTCGGCGAGACGTGTCACCAGCTGCGGCAGCTGGATGAGCTGTGCGCCGGGAATCACACCAGCTTCGGTTTCGCCGGGCCCGCGAACGTCGATGACCTGCACGTTCGACAGCGCCTCGCGACGTTGGCGCAACTGCTCGACCGTGAGACGCGATGCCTGAACGACGCTGTCGGGATGGCTGACGAAGGCCACCTCGGGTGCGTCCAATGCTCCGAGCACTTTGTCGAAACCGATGCGTCCCAGACGGATGCGCGCTTCGTCCTCGGTGCCGGCCGGACAGACGAGAACGATCGGCGTCTCGGAAGTAACGACCTCGCCGGAGTACTCGGCAAACCTGCCACTGAGCCCGACGTTGATCGAACCCTTCAGATGCCCGAGTGCAAATTCGGCGGGCTCGCGGGTGTCGATGATGACGGCACCCTCGCGCTGGGCGCGGAACACCTCGTCGATCGTCAGCATCGTGGTGCCGGTTGATTCGTCGAAGACGTCACGCTTCAGCCGATTGCGCACGGCAGCAAAGGAGAAGTACAGAGGTGCAGCCGCCTGCCCCTCCGTCACCACCTTGACGAATTCGTCCTCCGACATTGGCGCGAGTGCGTAGTTGGTGCGACGCTGCTCACCGATCGTCGACACCGTCTCGGTCGACAGGTTCTTGCCGCATGCCGAACCGGCGCCGTGTGCCGGATACACCTTCGTCGCATCGGGCAACGTGAGCAACTTGTGGTGCAGCGAGTTGTACAACTGGCGACCGAGATCTTCGGCACTGGCTCCGAACGCCGAAAGCAGATCGGGGCGACCGACGTCACCAATGAACAACGTGTCACCGGTGAGCACACCGTAGGGCGTATCGCTGCTGTCGAAGACGACGATGCAAATCGATTCGGGTGTGTGCCCCGGGGTGTCGCGCACTTCGAGGATCACCGAGCCGAGCGACAGACGCTCGCCGTCCTTCATCGCGACGACCGGAAACTCGGTGCGCTCGGCACCGACGACACCGAACGTGATGTCGGCACCGGTGGCCTTCTGCAACTCGAGATGACCGGAAAGAAAGTCGGCATGGAAGTGCGTCTCGAAGATGCGCTCGATGCGCAGACCGTTGGCCTCGGCATCGGCGACGTACTGCGCGACGTCGCGCTGGGGGTCGACGACGACAGCGCGGCCGGTGTGCGTGTCACCGATGAGGTACGACGCGTGCGAGAGGCAACCCAGATAGTACTGGCGGAAGAACATCACCGCTGTCTCCTCTCCCCGACTAATTGACGAGCGTAGTGAGCGCAACACCGACGACGGTCAACGTGAGGAGCGTCACACCGACGACGACGAACCGCCGGTCGCCGATCCGTTGCCACCGTGCCACCAGCCACAGCACCCTTAACCACGGCACGACACACAGCACGACGATGACGACCACATCGATGACCTTGCCCGACTCCCCGCCCACGAGCACCCCGACGAGCGCAGCCAGCGTGATGACGACGACGATGATCTCGCTGATGCGCGCGAGCGTGCGCTGCGCCGCCAACTGCGCATGGTCGGTGCGTGTCACGATCGCGTCACCAATGCGACGGCGACGGCAATGAGGATGAACGACAACGCGCGACGAACGACGGGGGGTGACACCTTGTTCTGAACGCGCGAGCCGATGCTGCCTCCGGTGATCGCCCCCAGCACGACGAGTGCCGCCACATTCACATCGATCGAGCCGCGGAATGCGGTGACGGCGAGCGCCACCGAGGCCGTGAGTCCGATCGTGAACGTGCTCGTTGCCGCGGCGACCTTCACCGGCAAGTGCATCACCTCACTTGTGATCGGCGTTTTGATGAATCCACCACCGACCCCGGCCAGCCCGGTGACGAATCCCGCGACACCCATGAGAGCAACACCGAAAGGCACGTGCTTGGCCCGGTACGGGATGACGTTCCCGTTGAATCCGTAGGCACCATTGATCGAGCCGATCTGCTCACCGACGTCGGAATCGCGCAGGGAGGCGTCGGGATGCCAGCGCACGCCCTTGCGCCGTCCGCTCATCAACGCGGCAGCAACGATGACGATGGCGATGCACCACGTGAGCACTCGTTCCGAGAAGATGCCGACGAGCAACGCCCCGGCGATGGCACCGCTCGTCGCTGCAGTCTCGGAGAGCACCCCCGCACGATGGTTCACGGTGCCGTCACGCAGGTGACCACTCGCCGCGGCAAGCGAGGCGGCGATGACCGAGACGAGTCCGAGTGGACTGGCTTCTGCGACGGGTGTGCCGGCAACGACGAGAAGCGGCACAAGCAAGACCGCGCCACCGATTCCACCGAGAGCCCCCACCCCTGAAGTCAGTGCCGCGAGGGCAACGAGGACGAGGTTGTTCCCGAGCTCGCCCACCGTGGCGAGTCTAGAAATCTGACTTTGCTGGTCGTCTTTTGTCTAGACTTGGGCACATGTCGAAGCGCTTCCCGTTTCCCAACCCCGTGAACGAAACCTCGGCGCGGATCGTCGCGGCCGGTGCCGTGGTTCTCGGCGTTGCCTACGTCATCACCGGCAACGTCGTCGTTCTCGCCGCCCTCACGTACGGATTCTTTGCTCGCGTGACGACCGGTCCTGCGTTCAGTCCGCTCGGTCTGCTCGCCACTCGTGTGCTCACGCCGCGCATCCGCACCGAGCACAAGTTCGTTCCCGGTCCGCCGAAACGATTCGCCCAGGCGATCGGACTCACCTTCGGCGTCGTCGCCGCCGTGCTCGTCGCCATCGACCAACCCACGGCATCACGCGTCGTCATCGCCGGCCTCGTCGGTGCCGCATTTCTCGAATCGGCATTCGCCTTCTGCCTTGGTTGCGTGATGTTCGGCTGGCTCATGCGCCTGGGGGTCATCCCGCAGCACATTTGCGAGGAGTGCAACGACATCTCGGCGCGCCTGCGGTCGCAATCGGGACGCACGGCCTGACCACGCGGTCGATTGGAATCGTCGGCGGCGGTGCCGCCGGGGTTCTCGTGGCGATTCATCTCGCCCGGCAGGCGACGGGGCCGCTCGACATCACCGTCTACGAACCCCGCGAGCTACTCGGTGAGGGTGTCGCGTACTCCACCCAAGACGATGCTCACCTGCTCAACGTTCCCGCCGGAGGAATGAGTGCACTTCCCGACGTACCCGACCACTTCCGTGCATGGGCCGGTGTGCGCGATTCCGACTTCGTGCCGCGACACCGATTCGCCGTATACCTGCGTACCACCCTCGACGCGGCGATTCGTACGGCGGAACATGTGCGAATCGAGCACCGTCGGCAACGGGTGGCGCACCTCACACCGACCACTCCGGTGACGCTGGAGCTTGCCGACGGCTCCCGATCCATCCACGATGATGTCGTCGTCGCCACCGGCAACGCACACCCCACCCGCCCCGATTGGTTGCCGGAAGCGAATCGAGTCGTTTCCGACCCGTGGGCACCGGGCGTACTGGCGACCATTCCCGACGGCGCGCGGGTCGCGTGCATCGGCACCGGACTCACCTTCGTCGACATTGCACTCACTCTGGCGCGGCGCGGTGTTCATGTACACGGCTTTTCCCGCCACGGTCTCCTACCCGCAGTCCACGCGACAGTCGGCCCCGTGCCCGTTTTGCCCGACGGGCTGCGCTCACCCATGCAGATCCTGCGCTGGATCCGTAGTCACGATGATTGGCGCGCCGCACTCGCAGCGTTGCGGCCGCACACTCAACGTCTGTGGCAATCGATGTCCGAAGACGAACGCCGTCGTTTCGTGCGATTGCCTTTGCGCTACTGGGAAATCCATCGCCACCGCATGGCCCCGGAGATCGCCATAGAGCTGAACGAGCACGTCGCTGCCGGAACGATCTCCGTGTCCGCTGCTCGTCCCGTCTCTGCAACGTGCCGCGACGACGACCGGATCGCACTCGTCGGTACTACCAGCGAGTCGACCACTGCATTCGACTACGTCGTCTTGTGCACAGGACCGAGTGATGATGCACGACGCACAACCGGCCTTCTCGCGCGACTCGTCGAATCGGGTATCGCGATGCCGGGACCGCTCGGCCTGGGCGTCGCCACCGAGCCCGCCACGGGCGCATTGCTGGACACTTCCGGATCACCCGCCGCGCACACGTACTGCATCGGCACGATGCGTCGCGGCACCCTGTGGGAGACCACTGCGATCCCCGAGCTCAGACTGCAAGCGATCGCGCTAGCCGAGCAACTCGTCGAGACGGGATCGTAGGTCCGGGGCTTCGTGCACGCCGAGCAACGTCGTGAACGCGCCAGACTGCTCGATGAACACCCACGCCGGCTGATACGGGACGGAGAAACGCTGGTACCAGTTGCCGGCGGAGTCGTCGACGTTGGGGAACGTCAGAGTGTGACGCGCGACGAACTCGGTGTACGCCGCTTGAGTGCCGTACCACCCGACACCGATAACGCTGACCTTTCCCGCGTATTCCTGTGCGAGCTCCTCGACCGAGGGAGCTTCAAAATTGCAGCTCGTTCAACCCGGCGCCCAGAACCAGAGTGCGACCGGGCTTACCGCTAGCGCGTCGTCGAGCGACAGAGCACCGCCTCCGATGATGTCGGCGTTGAGTGCGAAATCGGAATCGGCGGAGGGCGCCTCAACCACAGCGTCGGCATCACCGGGCGCGGATGTCGGCGAACCCGCACACGCTGAGGCGATCATCACTCCGACGACAAGCACGACTCGTCGCATTCCGGTCTTCATGACGGACGTACGACGATCGGGGTTCACCGGAACATCCTCGCATACCTCGTCGCCTGCGATACGACGAAGCGCGCGTCGTCACTTCAGCACTTCGGCACCTCACGTCAAGAAGGTATGAAATCCGCACTGCTACGGGACATTCGTCGCTGTGCCCAATATGCCTCTGCTCGTTGGATACCCGCATGAGAAACACACAACGCACGATCAACGCCCTGTTCACCGTGGCATTACTGCTCCTTGTCGGAGTCGGTGCCTTTCTCGTCGTACGGGCGGTGACCGATGACGACGACTCTCTCGCCGAGGAGCTTCGGATTCTCGGTTACTGCCCTCCCGGCCAGACACTGAACGTTGCGAGCAACGCCCTTGACGGAGCCGACGGCACCAATGGCAGTGAATCAACTGATGACGTCTGCACGCCGCTCGACGGCGTGATCGGCGACCTCATTCCGTCGGTTGACAATAAGTACTCGCTGGGAACGTCGGTATTCCGCTGGAAGGGTCTCCAGTTGGGCCCAGGCACCCTCTTCATCGAGGATGTCGCCACCGGAAAACAGGTCGGTCTGACGGTTGATGACGGCGTACTTCTCATTGACGGTGTTGAACGACTGCGTGTCGGAAATATTCAGATCACATCATCGGGTCTGCGCTCGATTTTGAGTTCGCAAGACATCACGATTGGAGCACCCGGCGATACCGGATACCTGTCGTTGGCGCGCGGTATCAGGTTCCCCGACGGCACGACACTGACGTCGGCCAATGACCTCGGAACTGACGGAGCCGACGGCGCGACGGGAGCACGCGGTGCACGCGGCATTACCGGTGCCACCGGCGCCGCAGGTGCGACAGGTGCACCCGGTGTTGCGGGAACACAAGGTCCGACAGGCGCAACCGGCGCAACTGGTCCCGCAGGCGCAACTGGTCCCGCAGGAGCAACTGGTCCCGCAGGCGCAACCGGCGCACAGGGCCCTGTAGGAGCAACGGGTCCCGCAGGCGCAACCGGTGCACAGGGTCCGGCAGGTCCCGCGGGCGCAACCGGTCCCGCGGGCGCAACCGGTGCTCAGGGTCCGGCAGGTCCCGTTGGACCGATGGGTCCACAGGGTCCGGCAGGTCCGGCCGGTGGATTCAGCACCGGTGGTGAGTGCTCGTACGACGACGACGGCACGACGGTGGTCGGCACACTTCGCTGGAAAATCGAAGGACCCCGCGCCGTGCTTGAGTGTCGCAGCGACAGCTGAGCATGCTCATTCGATCCCTCAGCGTCTGCACGCAACAGCGGTGGGCGCTGAGGGACTCGAACCCCCGACCCTCTCCTTGTAAGGGAGATGCTCTAACCAACTGAGCTAAGCGCCCGCGCGATACCACGGTGCCGAAACGGCAATGTCAGGCTACGTCCACACCGCCGAGCACCCGTACCGTTTCGTGGAGATGTGCGGATTCGAGATCTCGGAGTGTGCCTCAGGCAGTGAAGGCAGATGCCGGAACGTCCCGTTCGTCCCCTGCAAGCGCATGAACGATGCGTTGAGCAACCGATTCCGGCGTCAATCCCGGCGGGAATTTCGGTGCAGTTCCTGCGATCGGATGGTTCGCCAAGCCCGTTTCCGTATGGGGCGGGCGCGCATCAACAAGGGAAATCCCGCGCCGACGCACCTCTCGTCCGATTGCGACGGTGGCCGAGTGCAACGCGGCTTTCGATGCCGAATATGCCGCCATGTTCGCCACCGGTGATTCGACGACGATGCCCGAGATGGTCACGATCGCGCCCGGCGACGCCATGAGCGGAATCGACTCTCGGATGAACTGCACGGCTGCGGTGTAGTTCACCATCGTCAGCCATTCGATCGTTTCGTCGTTCGTCTCTTCGATCGGCCCGAAGGCCACTACGCCCGTCGCATTGACGACGACGGACACCTGCTCCCCCGCATCGACGAGCGACTTCAATGCCGTGCGCATTGCCCGCACGTCGGTGATCTCGCACTCGGCCGACCGACAACCGACCAGTTGCGAATCGAGCTTCGCCGTGTCACGCACAAGCACCCGTACCTGTGCTCCGGCTTTCTGCAGCTCGAGCGCGATCGCCCGACCGAGGCCTCCCGTCGCCCCCGCGACAATGGCAATCGACCCTGCGAGGTTCACGACTTTGCCTGTGTGCGCACGACCTCGTGGCGGTCGCGCACCTCGACGAGTTGACGAAGAATGTCCGGTGTCGAGGCAACGATCGGAGTGCGCCGGTCGGAGTGGCTCGTCACAACGAGCGACCGACCTTGCCATTCGGTGACGTGCACTCCCGCTTCGGCACAGATGTGCGTGCTCGCGAGATAGTCCCACACGCCGTGCGAGTTGTAGTCGATCCATCCATCGATCGCCCCCTCGGCGACGAGACACAAGTCGAGAGCGGCGGCACCCATGGCACGGAACTGCGCCCAGCCGGGGTGGAACAACGGCGTTCCCGACACGCCGATGACCGACTCGTTCAGGGCGTGCGCGCGACGCGGTGACAACATCTTTCCGTTGCGGTATGCACCGCCATCCGTGACGGCCCACCAGCGATCGGTGCCGGTCGCCTGGTTGACGACGAGCGAAGCACGTTGCCCGTCATGGTCGATGGCGGCGAGTGCGGTTGCGTACCACGGAACACGGCGGCTGGCGTTCGACGAGCCGTCGAGCGGATCCATGACGACGAGCAGATCGTCCGCACCCCACTCACCCGTGCGCTCGCTCTCTTCCGACAGCACCGCACATCCGGCGCCGTGCAACACGGACAAAGCAGCCTCATCAACCTTCACGTCGATTGAGTACTGGGTGGCGCGACGGCCCGACAAGCCCCAATCGTCGTTGGCAGCGAGCACCTCGTGCACCGCGTCGGCGACACGATGCAACACTGCGAGGATGTCGTCGTTCGACGAGAAGCGGTTGAGTCGCACGCCGAAATGCTACGAGGACGGGTTCAGCGTTCGTCGCGTACGAACGGTTGACCGAGCAGTTTCGGTGCACCGAGCAGTCGCCTCGCACGTGGCGTGGACAACACGACGAGAACGGCGAGGGTGACGATGTACGGAAACATCGCAACGATCTCCGGAGGGAGTATGCGGATCTGCTGCGATTGCAGCGTGAACGGCACCTGCAGGGAGAAACCGAAGAGCACCGCACCGATGATCGCGCGCAACGGGCGCCACGACGCGAACACGACGAGGGCGAGTGCGATCCAGCCGATGCCGTTCGTCGTTGCCGCCTGGTTCCACGCGACGCCTCGCGCGAACATGAACCATGCACCGGCAAAGCACATCAGCGCACCACCTGCGATCGTGTGGGCGTAGCGAATGCGGGCCACCGAAACACCCTGGGCATCGACCGTGGCCGGGGCGTCACCCGTGGCGCGCAGCACTAAGCCGGGACGCGTGCGATGGAGGTAGAACGACAGCGCGCCGGCGAGCACCCAGGTGAGATACGTGAAGAGATCGTGGCCGAACACGACGGGACCGACGAAGGGAATGTCGGAGAGCGGTCCGAAGTTGACGTCACCAATGACGACGGGACGCGGCTTTCCCTCCACCGGTTTGCCCAGGAAGTTCGCCAGTCCGGTTCCGAAGATGACCATCGCCAATCCGGACACGATCTGATTCGACCGCAACGACACCGTGAGCCCTGCGTGCACCGCGGACAGTACGACACCGACGAGTACGGCAACGACGAGCGCGAGCCACAAGTTGTTCGTCGAATCGGCGACGATGAACCCCGTCACTGCACCCATGAGCAACATGCCCTCGACTCCGAGGTTGATGACACCGGACCGCTCGGTGAGGATGGCACCGAGCGACGCGAGGATGAGCGTCGTTGCGATGCTGATCGCATCGGAGAACGTGAGCACCCACACGTTGGCGTTCATGCGACTGCCACCTTCACGATGCGCAACCGGTTGCGCCGGAAGATCTCTCCCCCGAGGGCGAGGAGGAGCACGGCACCCTGCAGGACGACGGCGATGGCAATCGGTACGGGATCACTCGAAGCCTGCAGGGCAGAGCCACCGACGCGCAATCCACCGAAGAGGATCGCGGTGAGAATGACGGCGAGAAAGTTGTACCGCGCGAGCGCTGCAACGACGATACCGGCGTAGCCCAGGCCGATCTGCAACAGGCCGGGATCGACCTTGCCGGCCGGACCGACGACGTACATCGCGCCACCGACACCGGCGATCGCCCCGGAGACGAGCAACACCGACGACTGCAACCACATCGCGTTCATGCCGGCGTAGCGGGCCGTCGACGGCGAATCGGCGTACACCGCCGTCTCGTAGCCGTAGTTCGAACGCTTCATCAACCAATACAGCGCAACGGCGAGCAGGACGGCGATGAACAACGTGGGATACGTGTTCGTGCGCTTGTCGGTGAAGAACGACAGCGCCCCGAGTCGCACCGACGGCTCGACGGTGCGACCTTGCGGGAACGACGTCGTGGGGTCACGGAAGAAGCCGCGCGAACCGAAGATGAGGTAATTGACGAGGTTGAGGGCGACGTAGTTGAGCAACAGCGTGCTCACGATCTCCGAGGTGCCGAGACGCGCCCGGAGGAAAGCCGGCACCGCCACCCACAGTGCACCGGCTGCCGCTCCGGCGAGAAGAACGGTGGGAATGGCGAGAACTCTTGGCAGCGAACCGGCAATTGCGATACCGGCCCACGCGCCCCCGATCATGCCGAGGTACAGCTGGCCTTCCTCTCCGATGTTGTACAGGTTCATCCGGAAGGCGAACGCGGCCGCGAGACCCGTGCAAATGAGCGGCGTCGCCAACCCGAGCGTGTCGGTGATGCCGTAGAAACTCGTGTACCCATTGGAGAGAAGATCGGCGTACGCGCGCAGTGGTGCGTGACCGGTGGCGAGCAGGAAGATTGCACCGATGACGAGAGCAACGACGACCGACAGAACCGGCACGACGGCAGCGAGCCACTTCGGAGTCGTGAGCCGCGCCTCGAGCTGGACGCGTCGACCGGCGATGATCATGCGCTGAGCCCCGCCATTGCGCGACCGATGGCGTCGACGTCGTCGTCGGCACCCGGTGCCTCGTGCACGATCCTGCCCCGGTACAGAACGAGGACACGATCGGCGAGAGTCAGCACTTCCTCGAGATCTTCACTGATGAGGAGTATCGCTCGACCCTCGGCACGTGCCGTGTCGAGCAGTTCGTGGACCGACTCGACGGCGCCGACATCGAGCCCGCGCGTCGGAGAACTGACGATGAGCACCCGCGCATCGGTCATGGCGAACAATTCGCGCGCGAGCAGGACCTTTTGCGCGTTGCCACCCGAGAGCTTGCGCGTCGGAGTGTCGGGGCCCGGCGTCTTGATTTCAAGATCATCGATGTAGCGAATTGCTTCGGTTCGCGCCGAATCACGGTCGACGATGAACCCCCGGTCGCGCGTGAGCACGAGGTTGTCGACGATCGACAACGACGGTGCAAGCCCCGTGCCGAGTCGATCTTCCGGCACGTACGACAGTCCGGCACGCCGTGTTCCGCGTGCACCGGTGCCGGTCGTCGGGTTGCCGCAGACGGTCACTCCCCCGTCGGTTGGCGGCAGGATGCCGGCGACGACTTCGGCCAGATCACGTTGACCGTTGCCCGCCACTCCCGCGATTCCGACGATCTCGCCGGCACGGACGTCGAAGTTGACGTCGGTGAGTACGTCGACTCCGTCACGTCGAAGGTGCACCTGCGACACCGACAGCAAAACGTCACCAACGTCGTTGCGCGCACGACGACGATCGAGGTGGATCTCGCGCCCGACCATCAGCTCGGCGAGACGGCGAACGTCAGCTTCGCCCCGTGCGACGGAACCCGTCACTTTTCCTCCGCGCATGACGGTGATCCGATCGGAGATGTCGACGACTTCGGCGAGTTTGTGACTGACGAACACGATCGACTTGCCGGCGGCAACCATTGCCCGAACGGTGACGAACAGCTTCTCCACCTCGGGAGGTGCGAGAAGTGCCGTTGGTTCGTCGAGCAGCAGCACGTCGGCACCCTGGTACAACGCCTTCACGATCTCCACTCGCTGGCGCTCCCCCGCGGACAATTCACCGACGATGGCGCGGGGATCGAGCGGCAATCCGAACATGTCGGCGACACCGCGCACCTCGTCCTCGAGTCGGGACGCAGATAGGACGAATGGCAACGAACGGTGCCCGAGGACGACGTTTTCAGCAACCGTGAAACGGTCGACGAGGCGGAAGTGCTGGTGAACCATGGCGATGCCGTTGGCCAGCCCCGCTCGCGGACTCGACAGACGGATCTCGGCACCGTTGCGCCACACGGCACCCTCGTCGGGACGGTACAAGCCGCACAGCATCGACGCCAAGGTGCTCTTGCCGGCACCGTTCTCGCCGAGCAATGTGTGAACTTCACCGCGGCGCACGTCGAACGACACGTGGTCGTTCGCCACGACCCCCGGAAATCGCTTCGTCACTCCTCGCGCTTCGAGTGCGGCGGCCGTCACGCCCATCGAGTGTGCCACACCAACCCCGGGACGAACGAAGGGCCCCGCACCTGGTGGTGCGGGGCCCTCACGTAACGCCTGCACGAGTGCAGGCGGATCACTTCGTGTTCGGAACTCAGCCCTTGGCGGAGCCGATCACACCTTCGACGAGGTAGCTCTGACCGAGCAGGTCACCGAGTGACGCGGTTGCTCCCGCGGCAATCTGTTCCTTGCCCTCGTTGTCCTTGATCGGACCGGTGAACGGCACGAGCGTTCCGTCGATGAGTCCCTGGGCAGCCTCTGCGATGAGGTCCTGGGTCTCTTGGTCGACCGACGAGCCGAACACGCCGAGCGTGATCATTCCGTCTGCCATGTTGCCGTAGTACGGCGAGTTGTCACACGTGCCGTTGGCGACATCGGTGGCCAACTTCACGTAGTGCGGACCCCAGTTCCACACCGGGCTGGTGAGCCAGGTGTCGGGGAAGTCGGCTGCAGCGACGTCGGAGTTGTAACCGACCCACTTCGCGCCGGCTTCCTTCGCGGCCTCACCCGTGGCGGTGGAGTCCTGGTGCTGGGCGAGCACATCGGCACCCGCGGCAAGCAGCGACTCGGCAGCTTCCTTTTCCTTCGCCGGGTCGTACCACGTCGAGGTCCATGCGACCTGAACGGTGGCATCCGGATTCACCGAGCGCGCGCCGAGAGTGAACGCGTTGAGTCCGCGCAGCACTTCGGGGATGGGGAACGCGGCAACGTGGCCGGGCTTGCCCGAGGGCGAGGCCTTCGCGGCGGCGATACCGGAGAGGTAACGCGCTTCCTCCATGGCGCCGAAGTAGTTACCCATGTTGTCGGCGTTCTTGTAACCGCTGGCGTGCTGGAAGCATGCGTCCGGGTACTTCGCGGCAACTTCGAGCATCGGATCCATGTAGCCGAACGACGTTCCCAGGATCAGGTTGTAACCGTCACGTGCGAGCTTGTCGAAAACCGCAACGGCTTCGGCGCCCTCAGGAACGAGCTCGAGGCGCGTGACCTCGATACCGGTCTGCTCTTCGAGGTATTTGATGCCCTGGTCGTGCATGTAGCTCCAACCCATGTCACCCGGCGTCGTGATGTACACGACTGCAGCCTTCACGCTGCTGTAGTCGACCGCCGGTGCCTCTTCGGCAACGGTGTCGGCCGTGGTCTCTTCGGTCGTTGCCGTGTCGCTGCTTCCGCATGCCGCGGTTGCAAGCACCGCGACTGCGGAGGCCGCGAGGGCCCAAACCTTGCGCTTCTTCATGTGACTCCCCTCACTGAATGGATGACGTCGAGCGACGCCGATCGCGAGAATAACAGTCGTGTGACCCCGCCCGGTCCGGGGTGAACAAGAAGTTCAGATCGGCCCGCGATCTAGTGTCTGATGCGTGCCATCGGGTCTGCGGGGTCTCATCGACGAGTCGGTGACGATCATCCGCGAGGTCGCCGCCGAGTTCGAGCGGCCCGTCATGCTCTTCTCCGGCGGCAAGGACTCCGTCGTCATGCTCCACCTCGCCGTGAGGGCATTCAGCCCCGCCCGCGTGCCGTTTCCCGTAATGCACGTCGACACCGGACACAACTTCCCCGAGGTCATCGAGTTCCGCGACCGGGCCGTCGCCGAACTCGGGGTGAGCCTCGTCGTCGCCTCCGTTCAGGCCTCGATCGATGCCGGTCGCGTGCAGGACGCCGTCGGTCCGCGGGCAAGTCGCAATCCACTGCAGACAGTGACGCTGCTCGATGCAATCACCGAACACCGCTTCGACGCCGTCTTCGGCGGCGCGCGACGCGACGAAGAACGCGCCCGGGCAAAGGAGCGCGTGTACTCGTTCCGCGACTCCTTCGGCCAGTGGGACCCGAAGACGCAGCGCCCCGAACTGTGGGGGCTCTACAACGGCCGCCACCGCCCCGGTGAGCACTTCCGTGTCTTTCCGCTGTCGAACTGGACCGAGCTCGACATCTGGCGCTTCGTACGCGAATACGACATCGACCTGCCGAGCATCTACTTCGCCCACGAGCGCCGCGTTTTTCGTCGCGACGGCATGTGGATGGCAGAGTCGCCGTTCCTCGCACCCGAGGCGGGCGAAACGGTGACGACGCAAACGGTGCGATTTCGCACGGTCGGTGATGCCACGTGTACCGCGGCGATCGAGTCGACTGCCACCACCCTCGACGACATCATCGCCGAAACGGCTGCGGCGCGGGTGACGGAGCGTGGCGCCACCCGCGCCGACGACCGCATCTCCGAAGCCGGCATGGAAGACCGAAAGAAGCAGGGTTACTTCTGATGGAGAAACTGCGCTTCGCCACGGTCGGCTCGGTCGACGACGGCAAGTCGACTCTCATCGGTCGTCTGCTTTACGACTCGAAGAGCATCTTCGAGGACCAACTCGAGCACATCGAGAGCGTGAGCAAGCGGCGCGGTGACGACTACGTCGACCTCTCGCTGCTCACCGACGGTTTGCGCGCCGAGCGCGAACAAGGCATCACCATCGATGTCGCATGGCGGTACTTCGCCACCCCGCGACGCAGCTTCATCATCGCCGACTGTCCCGGGCACATCCAGTACACGCGCAACATGATCACCGGCGCATCGAACGTCGATCTCGCCATCGTGCTCGTTGATGCACGCACCGGCGTGGTCGAGCAAACGCGGCGACACAGCCTGCTCGTGTCGCTGCTCGGCGTCCCGCACCTCGTCATTTGCGTGAACAAAATGGATCTCGTCGACTACTCGCAGGATGTCTTCGAGCGCATCCGCGAGGAGTTTGGTGCTTTCGCCTCGCGACTGTCGCTGCGCGACGTCACCTTCCTTCCCATCAGCGCACTCGCCGGCGACAACGTTGTGTCGCGATCCGCGAACATGCCATGGTTCGAGGGCTCGACGCTGCTCCATCACCTCGAGAACGTGTACACGGGTAGCGACAACAACCGCATCGATGCGCGCTTCCCCGTGCAGTTCGTCATTCGTCCGCAGCGAACCGACACACCCGACTACCGGGGCTATGCCGGTCGCGTCGCCGGCGGAGTGTTCCGCGTCGGCGACGACGTCATGGTTCTGCCCTCGGGACTCGCGACACGCATCGTCGGAATCGACAGTCCGGACGGCCCGGTCACAGAGGCGGAGCCCGGCCGGGCAGTGACGCTGCTGCTCGCCGACGACCTCTCAATCACACGTGGCGACATGATCTGCCGCCCGAACAATCGGCCGCGCCAGTCCCAGGAACTCGAGGCGATGCTGTGCTGGATGGACGATGCCGCGCCGCTCACCGTCGGCAAGATTTATTCGATCAAGCACACGACGAAGGTCGCGCGGGCACGGATCAACGAAGTGTTGTACAGACTCGACATCTCCACCTTGCACCGCGAGCCGCAGGTGAACGGTCTGGCATTCAACGAGATCGGTCGGGCGACGCTGCACACCACGACACCGCTCTTTTTCGACGATTACCACCAGAACCGATCGACCGGATCATTCATCCTCGTCGATGAGTCGAGCGGGCAGACGTGCGCCGCAGGGATGTTGCTCTCGCCGCGCACGTAGGCGGTCTAAAGTCGGGGACGATGAACGTCCCCGTTTGGCACGAACCGGCGGTGCGCCGCGACGAGCGCTGGGAGCGCCACGGTCTGCGCGGAGCGACGGTGTGGCTGACGGGCCTGTCCGGTTCGGGGAAATCGACGCTGGCCAACGCCCTTGCGGGTGAACTACTCCAACGCGGTTCCCTCGCCTACGTTCTCGACGCCGACAACCTGCGCCACGGGCTCAACTCGAACCTCGGCTACACCGACTCCGACCGCACGGAGAACGTGAGACGTGTCGGCGAAGTCGCAAGGCTCTTCGCCGACGCCGGCCTCGTCGCCGTCGTGCCGATCATCAGCCCCTTCGCCCGTGATCGTCGGGCCGTTCGCATCGCCCACGAGGGTGACGGTCTCGCATTCGTCGAGGTGCACGTCGCGACGCCCCGCGAGCGGTGCGAGGAGCGCGACACCAAGGGTCTGTACGCAAAGGTGCGCCGGGGCGAGATGACGGGCGTTAGCGGGGTCGATGCGCCATACGAAGAGCCGACGAACCCCGAGATTGTCGTCGGTCGTTCCGACGAGAACGTCGCACAGTCCACGGTACGTATCCTCACGTATCTGCGCACGCTCGGAATCATCTCCGCCTGAGGAGCAAACTGCAATGACGAGTCCATTTCCCGCCGATCGACGTCTTGGCGCAATCGCCGGCACGACACTCATCGCCCGATCGTTGAAGGTGATGTACACGCCCACGACGAAGGTGGCGTGCAGCACGATCAAACTCATGCTCGCCCAGGCGGAGGGCACGCACCGTCCCGAACTCATCGAAAGCCTCATCACGGCGAACATCTCCCGCAGCCAGACCATTCACAACCCGGTCATCAGCGGTCTCACCCGCCTCGTTGATTTGCCCGAGCGCGAAGCGCGAACGATCCTCACGGATCCCGAATGGACGCGGATCGCCGCGTTGCGCGATCCGCTCGCCCGCTCGTACTCGGCCTGGGAGAACCGCATCTTCATGCGCGCCCCCGGCAGAACCGACAAGGCGATCGAACTGTGCCAGGACGTTCTCGTCGACGGCCGCATCGACATGGCTGCGAGCTTTGCCCTGTTCGCACGGATGATCGCCGAGAACACGAACGACTTCACGATCGACCACCACTTCTTGCCCCAGTGCCACGTGGTGCGCACAGATGCGATCGATTACAACATGCTCATCCGTGTCGACGTACCGGGCGAGATGGCGAAGATCGAGAAACTCCTGTCGGATCGCTCGGGCAAGACGATCACCGCATCGCGACTGAACGAGGGCACCGGCATCAAGGTGCACGACATCTGCGACATGCATTCGGCCAACCGACTCATGGCCGTGTACCACATGGACTACGAGGCATTCGGCTTTGAGCGCAAGAGTTTCCCCGCGACGGTCGAGCCGCACCTGCTCAGCGTGCGCGAGACGCAGTTGGTGCATCTCCTGCGACAGGCCGTCGAGCGACTGCAGGGCATCTCCGAAGCCGCACAGATGCGTGTCGGGCTCCGCTACGGTGCGCGACAGATTCGCAAGTCGCTGCTCCGCTACGCCACGTTCGGCCGCGCCTTCAACAATCGTCGCACCGTCCACTGGTGAGCAAATGATGACGTCGGAGGGGCTCGCACGCATCGGCATCGTCACCGTGTCCGACAGAGCCTCCGCGGGCGTGTACGAAGACAAGGGTGGTCCCGCCATTCGCGAGTATCTGACGCGACACCTCACGTCGTCGTGGGAGCCCGTCGCCCGCATGGTTGCCGACGAGCGCGACCTCATCGCCGCGGCATTGCGCGATCTCGCCGACGTCGAGGGCTGCTGCCTCGTCGTCACGACGGGCGGCACCGGACCGGCTCTCCGCGACGTCACGCCCGAGGCAACGACCGACGTGTGCGAAAAGATGATGCCCGGCTTCGGCGAACTCATGCGCAGCGTGTCCCTGCGCGTCGTGCCGACGGCGATCCTCTCGCGCCAGACGGCGGGAATTCGCGGCTCGACGCTCATCGTCAACCTGCCGGGCAAGCCATCGGCGATCGCCGACTGCCTCGACGCCGTTCTACCGGCGATCCCGTATTGCATCGATCTCATCGGCGGGCCACGTCTGGAAGTCGGCGGCGGGATGACCGCCTTTCGTCCCAAGGGCACCTGACCGGACACACTCGGGATACCGCGGCGATGCCGCAGCCCGGACGCCGGCGGTGACTACAACTTCGTCGGATTCGGCGCGTCGCCGTACACGGCCTTCGGATCGAAGGTCTTCTCCGTGATGGTGTACGTGAGCGGCAACGGGCCGCTAACTCGCGCATCATCGGCGACGGGAACGCTGCGGTAGAAGCACGAGCGGTAACCGACGTGGCAGCTGGCGCCACCTTGGACGTCGACGCGCAACCATACGGCGTCCTGATCGTCGTCGATGAGCAGTTCGCGCACCTTCTGGACGAGACCGCTCGTTGCACCCTTGTGCCACAGCTGGTTGCGACTGCGGCTGTAGTACACCGCTTCGCCGAGCTCGATGGTCTTCGCAAGTGCCTCGGCGTTCATGTTTGCGACCATGAGCACTTCACCCGTCTCGTAGTCGGTGGTAACGACGGGGATCAAACCGCGATCGTCGAACTTGGGGGCCAGTTCACTGCCCTCTTCCACCTGTTCGACACTCGTGCGTGCCGCGTACCAACCCTGTGCCGAGACGTCTGCCATGCACTCAAGGCTACGAGGGTCGCCGCGATGCACCACCGAGCACCGACCCGACGTGACTCACTTTTCGTCAAGTCCACATCGTGGTGGACGCCGACTACTGCTCGTCGTAGGGCTGACCGGCAGCCTTCGGCGCGCGACTAGCACCAATGAATCCGGCGACGACAACGAGTGTGACGACGTACGGCGCCATGATGAGGAACTCGCTCGGAATGCCCGTATCGAAGTTGCCGATTTTCAGACGAACGGCCTCGGCAAGAGCGAACACGAGCGCACCGATGAACGCACCGACGGGATGCCAGCGCCCGAAGATGACCGCCGCGAGGGCGATGAAGCCGCGGCCACCCGTGATGTTCTGATCGAAGCGTCCGACCGTACCGATCGGCCACCACGCACCACCGATGCCGGCGACGGCGCCAGCGAGCAGGAGGTTCTGGTACCGCAGACGCAACACGCGAACACCGAGGGTTCCGGCAGCCTTCGGATACTCACCCGAGGCCCGGGTGCGCAGGCCCCACTTCGTGCGGTACAGCGCCCACGTGGTGACCGCCACGGCGAGGTAGGTGAAATACACGAAGATCGTCTGCACGAACAGCACTTCGCCGATGAACGGAATGTCGGCGAGCAGCGGGATACGGATCGGCTGCACGGGTCGCAGGCTGTTCAACTCGGGGTTCGGCACGAGCACACGGAAGCTGATGAACGACGTCATGCCAAGTGCAAAGAAGTTGATCGCAAAGCCGACGATGACCTGGTCGACTTTGTAACGGATCGACAACACGGCGAGAACGGCCGCCAACGCCACACCGGTAGCGATGCCGACGAACACCCCCGCCCACAGGCCCCACAGCGACGCACCGATGGCCGACGTGCAGGCCGAGCCGAGCAGCATGCCCTCGATCGAGATGTTGATGACGCCCGACCTCTCACTGAGGATGCCCCCGATCGCACCGAGCGTGATCGGGACGCATCGCGTAACGGTGTCCTGGAGCATGCCGACGAAACTGAACGATTCGCCGGCTGCCGCCCACGACAGGAACGACATGAAGAACAGCGCAGTGGCAAGGGCGAGCACGACGTTGGAGAGTCGTCCGAAGCCGCGCCACAACTGACCGACAGCGACGGCAACGAGAATGACGCCGAGGGCGTATCCGAACGCCTGCGCCGGCAGGGAAAGCGTGGCGGTTTCGGTGAGACGGAAGCCCGCATCACCCGAACGTCGCGTGAAGAGAAACAGGGTGATCGTGGCAAGTACGAGGTAGGCCACACCGACGTTGCGTGCACGCTTGCGCTGCTCGGCAGACTGAACGACGGCGGTCATCCGCCCCACCCCCTGAAGGTTTGTCCGTAGCTGTGGGCTTCGCCGCGAATTCGGAAGATCGCCTTCACGAGCAGAGGTGCGGCGATGAACATGACGATGAGTGCACGCAGCACGACGATGAGGTCGATCGGCACGTCGGTGTTCACCTGCATCTGACGTCCACCGGCCTGCAATGCACCGAAGAGAATTGCCGACACAGCCGTACCCAGCGGCGAGGATCTGCCCAGCAGTGCGACGGCGATTGCATCGAATCCGATGTCACCGGCGAGGCTCGCCGAGGCGAAACCGTACAAGCCGAGCACCTCGGATGCCCCGGCCAGGCCGGCGAACGCGCCTGCGAGCGCCATGGCGATGACGACCATCGTCTTCGTGCGGATGCCGGCGTACTTCGCCGCTTCCTGGTTGAGTCCCGTCGCGCGCAACTCGAAACCGATCGTCGTGCGGTTGAGGATCCACCAGAACAAGACCACCGATGCGACGGCGACGAGGAACCCGGAATGTGCAAGCAGGTCGATGCGCTTGTCGAGGAAGCCGAACAACCTCGGCAGCCGTGCCTCGTCGTTGACGAATTTCGAGATCGCATCGCTGCGTCCCTCGCGCTTGAACGCCTCGGTCTTCAGCAGCCACAACACGGTGAATGCGGCGATGTTGTTCAGCATGATCGTCGTGATCACCTCGTGCGCACCGGTACGAGCCTTGAGTACTCCGGGGAAGGCTCCGAACAAGGCACCACCGACGGCACCGGCGAGTAGTGCGAGCGGCACGTGCACAATGCCGGGGAGGTCGAAGGCGAAACCCACCCACAATCCGGTCATTCCGCCGGCGAGCATCTGACCCGTCGCGCCGATGTTGAACAACCCTGCCTTGAACGCAAGGGACACGGCGAGGCCGGCGAGCATGAGCGGCGTCGCGCCGGTGATCGTGTTCGAGACGGCACGCAGGCTGCCGAACGAACCCGTGAACAATGACGAGTACGCCGTCCACAACGTGCCGAAGGGCTTCGCGAAGTCACCGGAACCGAGGGCCTCGATGTCGGTGATGACGATGATGAACGCGCCGACGACCAGTGATGCGAGCACCGCGAGCAACGTGTACCGCAGGGAGGCAAACAACGACTTCATGCGCTCGCCCCCGGCTTCGATCCGGCCATGTACAAGCCGACATCCATGTGCGACACCTTCTTCGGGTCGAGGTCGGCGACGATGCGGCCGCGATACATGACAAGAACCCGATCGGACAATGCCATGACCTCGTCAAGCTCCGTGCTCACGAGGAGGATTCCCGTTCCCGCATCGCGCTCCTCGACCATCCGGGCGTGGATGTACTCGATCGAGCCGACATCGACACCGCGGGTCGGTTGCGACGCAACGGCGAGGCGAATGTCGCGGCTGAGCTCGCGTGCGACGATCACCTTCTGCTGGTTGCCGCCCGACAGCGTGCTCGCCGCCTGCTGCGGATCCGTGGTTCGGATGTCGTAGTCGGCGACGAGTTGCTTCGCCTTCTCCCGGGCCTTCGGCCAACTCATGCGCACGCCGTCGGAGAATTCACCGGAGTGATAACGCGTGAGGACGAGGTTCTCGGTGATCGACATGTCAACGACAAGTCCCTGGCGCTGGCGATCCTCGGGAATGTGCCCCATTCCCGCTTCATGGCGTTCACGTGGCGAATCCTCCGTCACGTCGTCGTCACCGAGGGTGATCGATCCCTTCGACACGCGCCGCAGACCGCTGATCGCCTCCACAAGCTCGGTCTGTCCGTTGCCCTGCACGCCCGCAATCCCGACTATTTCGCCGGCGCGCACGTCGAACGTGACGTCGTCGACGACGGTGCGACCGTCGGGATCGACGACGCTCACGTTCGTGACCCGTAACGCGGGCGCACCCGGAACGGCGGTGGATTTCGACACCGTGAGCCGGACGGCGCGGCCGACCATCATTTCGGCGATGGCTTCCTCGGTCGTCGCCTTCGGATCGGCTGAACCGACCACCTTGCCGCGGCGCAACACGTTGATTCGGTCGGCAATTTCGAGCGCTTCCTTCAGCTTGTGGGTGATGAAGATGACACCTCGCCCCGCCTTGACGAGTGTGCGCACGATCTCGAAGAATTCGAGGATTTCGCTCGGTGTGAGTACTGCGGTGGGCTCGTCGAACACCACGATCTTGGCGTCGCGCAGCAACACCTTCACGATCTCGACACGCTGGCGCACCCCGACGGGAAGATCTTCGACGATTGCATCGGGGTCGAGGTCGAGGTTGTACCGCTCGGACACTTCACGCACCCGCCGTCGCGCCTCGTCGATGTCGAGCGACCCGAGCGGACCGGTCG
>CAZIME010000016.1:24550-25674 GCA_964540395.1 uncultured Bifidobacterium sp. | reverse complement strand
GTGAATCATCGTACCGATCGGACGATGAACGGTGGCACGATGGTCGGCATGGGAAACACGACGTCGGGCCCTTCGGCTCTCGCACAACGGCTCCAGGACGATCTCACGACTGCGATGAAGTCGGGTGGTGAACGGGAGAAGTCGACTTTGCGCATGGCCATCGCCGCAGTGAAGAACGCCGCCGTCGCCGGTGACGAAGCGGTCGAACTGTCCGACGACCAGATCGTCGTCGTGTTGCGTGCGGAGGCGAAGAAGCGCAGCGAAGCGGCGGAGATCTATGCACAGGCGGGACGTACCGATGCCGCCGCCGCGGAACGCGAGGAGCTTGCGGTGCTCGAGCGCTATTTGCCAGCGCGCATGGACGATGCGGCCCTTGCGGGAATCATCGCCGAGGAGATCGAGCGCGCCCGTGCCGCCGGTGCGACGGGACCGAAGGCGATGGGTGCGGTCGTGAAAGCGGTACGTGCCCGCGTCGGCGACGCTGCCGACGGGTCGCTCATCGCGTCGCGGGTAAAGGAACTCCTCGGCACCTGACCGACCGATGTCGTGACGCATGCACGTGCGTCGGTGCACGAGACGGTGTCTATGAGACGGTGTCTATGAGACGGACAACCCTGTGCGGGAATCCGTGCAGGGTTGTCCGTGCAGGGTTGTCCGTGCACCGCAGTCCCGGGGCCACCACAGTCGATATTGATGTGGTGGTCAATTAGCCGTGAGGCCCCGTTTGGCTGCGCTGATTGACGCGCGTCACACGGATAGATACCGTGGAGCGTGAGCCAACTATCCGTTGCGCTCATCACCTCAAGGGGAGTTCATCACATGAAGAGTCCGATCCGAGGCGTACGCCGCAAGGTCGCTGCAGCCATTGCAGTCGCCGTCGTGGCGTCGTTGGGAACCGTGGCGCCGAGCAGCGCAGCGAAGGTATCTGCACCCGTGCGGGGTGGCGAACTGAAGGTCGGCGTCTTCGACCAGTTTGTCGGCTTCTGCATGGCCGACAACGTCGCCAACTCGGCGTTGTTCGCCGTGCGTTCGATGTACGAGACGTGGGTCGAGCAGCGCGCCGATGGCAGGATCGTTCCGTACCTCTTGCAGACCGTCACTCCCTCGGCCGAACCCGCCAGCCC
>CAZIME010000016.1:0-24540 GCA_964540395.1 uncultured Bifidobacterium sp. | reverse complement strand
TCACGTTCCACGACGGCAGCCCGGTGAACGCGCAGGCGCTCGTCCTCAACCTCGAGGCGCTGCGCGGATCGCTGTTCATCAACGGTCTGCTCGGTCGCACCCCGTCGGCACCGAACCCGTCGACTGCAGGCGCATTCACCAGCAACATCGCCAGCGTCACCGCGACCGGTCCGATGACCGTCGTCGTCGGACTCGTTCGCCCGGCAACGGACTTCCCCGAGACGCTCTACGGCTCGGGCCGTTTCGTCGCCCGCGGTGCGGCGCAGCTCACCGGCGGCAAGTGCTCGACGACCGTCGTCGGCACGGGACCGTTCAAGCTCACCTCGTTCAATCCGAACGAGTTGCGCGTCGAGAAGAACCCGACCTATTGGCGCAAGGATGCCAACGGTCAGGCTCTTCCGTACCTCGACAAGATCACCTTCACCTTCCTCGTCGATGCCAAGCCGCGCGAGTCGGGTGTGAAGAACGGTTCGCTTGACATCGCGATGTTCTCGTCGGCGGGCGAGTCGCGCACGATGGGTGCACTGGCTAAGAACAACAAGGTGACGAAGCTTCTCTCGCCGCCGGACTACTACCCGCTCATCTGGTTCAACAACCGCGTGGCGCCGTTCAACGACCGCAACGCGCGGCTTGCGTTCTCGCATGCGCTCGACCATGCCCGTTACGTGAAGGTGCGCCAGGCCGGTCTGCCCGGTGCGCTCGTGCCGGACAGCATCGTCGGTCCGAACAGCATCATGTACACGAAGCGCGGCTTCGCCCAGTTCAACCTGGACGGCGCGAAGGATTACGTCGCGAAGTGGAAGGCCGCGAACCCGGGCAAGGAGCTCGAGTTCTCGTTCCCGTACACCGCGGGTAGCACCGACTCGTTGGCCAACGCCACGCTCATCAAGCAGATGGTCGAAGCAGCGGGCATGAAGATGAACTTGTTGCCGCAAACGACGGCCGAGCTCATCACGAAGGCCTTCCCGCAGCAGTACCAAGTGATGTCACTCACCCTCGCCGAGGGCGTGGGTACGGCATTCACCCTGCCGTTCCTCGTGAGCGACAACAGCTGGGGCAACCCGACGAATCCGTTCAACGCTGCTGCTGCCGCCACGGGCAACCGTGCACTGGCCGCGGTGCCGCGCATCCTCAACCTGGCGAACATCAATGACCCCGGTCTGGAGACGCTGCTCAGCGATGCACGTGCGACGAATTCGCCGGCCGCCAAGCGCCGCCTGTACCAGTCGGCAACGCAGCGCATTCAGAGCGAGGCGTACGTGGCGACAGTCGGCTACACCCAGTACGGCCTCGTCTACGGCAAGAACGTCCAGGGTGTGAACCAGCTCGGACTCACCTCGGGTGGCAACCGTCGCCCGGTGACGAACTTCGGCATCGACCTCACGGCGGTGTACAAGACGAAGTGACCGACGGGTAATTCCGTCGAACGACGGGGTGGCGGGGCAACCCGCCACCCCGTTTTCTTTTTCGACGTCGCGGGCGGTCGCACCGCGCGCTGGTGGTCGCGCACACGAAAGACAGCGTTCTCGGATGTGAACGTCGTCGTCGGATCGCCGCGGCGTCATCTAGTGTTCGCACCAGCGTGAGAGCGACAGCGAAATGAACCCACGAGCACGACGCATCCTCGGGAGGCTGGGCAACTCGCTGCTCGTGCTCCTCGTCGCCACCTTCGCCGTGTCGATGCTCATGCGACTGTTGCCCGTCGATCTCGCAGCGGTGCTGCTGCCGACGGGGTCGGATGCGGAGCGCGAGGCTCTGCGCGCCGAGATCGGCCTCGACAAGAACCCCTTCTCCTACTACGTCTCCTGGTTGTGGGACTTCGTTCGCGGCGATTTCGGCAGCATCTACTTTTCCGGTGGGTCCGAAACGGTCGGGTCGCGCCTCGCATCGGCCGTGCCGCGTTCGCTGCTGCTCATGCTGTACGCCCAGATCATCGCCCTCGCGGCATCGATCCCGCTCGGTATGTGGTCCGGCTACCGTGCCGGTCGCCGCGCCGACCGAGTCATCTCCACCACGTTGTTCTCGTTCTCGGCGATCCCATCGTTCGCCATCGGCCTCACGCTCATCGTCGTCGTCGGCGTGCGCTTCCAGTGGTTGCCGACCCTCGGCTACGAGCCGTTGTCGGCCGGGCTGTGGGCGCACTTTTCGCACATGATCATGCCCGCGCTCAGTCTCAGTCTCGGTCTCATCGCGACGTACACGAGGTTGTTGCGCGCCGACGTCGTGGCGACGTTGCGCGAGGACTACGTGACGATGGCGGCGTCGAAGGGTTTGTCGAACAATCGCATCCTGTGGCGGCACGTGTTCCGGCCGTCGAGCCTCACGCTTTTCACGTCGGCGGCATTGAACATGGGTGCGCTCATCGGCGGTGCGATCGTCGTCGAGGCGGTGTTCGCCACCTACGGGCTCGGCTTCGAGGTGTACACCGCCCTGCAGGGTCGGCAGTTCGTCGCACTGCAAAGTTACGTTGCCGTCATCGCCGTCTTCTACGTGATCTTCAATCTCATCGTCGACGAGGCCGCGGGTTTCGTCGACCCCCGCACGCGCAACCGGAGGACCAATGCCTGACAAGCACCGTCGTCGCATCGCCGAGCGACTCTCGTACGGCTGGCTCGGTCTCGTCGTCGTTCTCGCCGTCGCCGGTCCGTGGCTGCCATTCGACGCGTGGAACACCGTGTACGACGACGCCCTGGGCGTCGGGCCGCTCAGCGGCCGTCACCTGCTCGGTACCGATTCGAACGGCTACGACCTGCTGCTCGGTGTCGTCAACGGTGCCCGCCTGTCGATCCTCGTCGCAGTCGTCGCAGTCGGCCTTGGGGGCGCGATCGGCAGTGCGCTCGGCATCATCGCCGCCTACGCGCGAGGTCGCACGGATTCGGTGATCACGACGTTCTTCAACGTCATCCTCTCCGTGCCAAATCTCGTCCTGGCCCTCGCCCTCGTTGCCGTGTTCGCGACGAATATCGACATCAACGATGCGGTTCCCACGTGGCGCCGGGTGCTCGTGCTCATCTTGTCGCTCACCGTCGTCATCATCCCCATCCTCGGGCGCATCGCCCGCGCCGCGGCGCTGTCCTGGACCGGTCGCGAGTTCGTCCTCGCCGCCCAGACGATGGGCATGCGCGCGCGCAACATCATCTGGACGCACATCGTTCCGAACGTCACCCCGGCGCTCATTGCCGTCGGGTTCCTCGCCGTCGGCGTCGTCATCATCGCAGAAGCGTCGTTGTCGATCCTCGGTGTCGGCGTTCCCGACGGTGCGTCGTGGGGTGCAATGATTTCCCGCGGGCGCAACGAGATCGACTATGCACCGCACGTCGTTCTCGTGCCGCTGTTCTTCCTCGCCACGACGGTCATCTGTACGAACCACGTCGGTGACATCCTCCGCGCCCGACTCGACAAGCGGCAGGCACGCATATGAGCCGGGCGGATTCGTGAGCAGCGGCACCGGTTCGATCCTGCGGGTGAAGAACCTCGACGTCACGTTCGCGACCGCTCGCGGACCGCTGCACGCCGTTCGCGACGTCAGTATCGATGTGCCGAACGGTTCGGCGATCGGCATCGTTGGCGAGTCCGGGTCCGGCAAAACGGTGTTCACCCGGGCGATCATGGGGTTGTTGCCCATCGCGACGACACGGCGCACGGGGACCATCAAGTTCGACGGTATGGATCTGTCGGCCGCATCACAGGAGCAGATGCGCAGTCATCTCGGTACGGGCATGGCGATGATCTTCCAGGATCCGATGACTGCGCTGAATCCCGTGCGTCGCGTCGGTGTGCAGGTGGCGGAAGGCTTGCGCATCCGACTCGGCATGGACAAGGACGCGGCACGGGCCCGCGCCACCGACCTGTTGCGCCTCGTGCGCATTCCCGACCCGATCGAAACGCTGCGCAAGTTCCCGTACCAGTTGTCCGGCGGCATGCGCCAGCGCGTGATGATCGCGATGGCCATCGCCTGCTCGCCGAAGTTGTTGTTTGCCGACGAACCGACGACCGCCCTTGACGTCACGGTGCAGGCGCAGATCCTTCAGCTGCTCGGCGAACTGCGCCGCGACCTGGGCATGTCGATGGTGCTCATCACCCACGACCTCGGTGTCGTCGCCGGTCACACCGACGAAGTCGTCGTCATGTATGCCGGGGAAATCGTCGAGCGTGCGCCCACGTCGGTGCTCTTTTCGAACATGAAAATGCCGTACACGAAGGCGCTGCTCACGTCGATTCCCACCGTCGACATGCCGACGGGTCGGCGTCTCCCCGTCATCGAAGGCCGCCTGCCCGACCCGGTGAACCGCCCCGCGGGGTGTGCATTCGCCGAACGCTGCTCGTTCGCCACCGACAAGTGCCGTACCGAACATCCACCGCTCGTCACGCAGGGTGACCACAGCTGGCGCTGCTGGCACCCGCTCGGAGGACACTGATCATGGCGGGCAGCGGCAACGCTCATCTGCGCCCGGGGGACGACGACATCGTTCTCGCCGTGCACGACCTCGTCGTGCGCTTCAAGGCGACCGCCGGTCGTTACGTACACGCCGTGTCGAACGTCAGCCTCGACGTGAAGAAGGGCGAGACTCTCGCCATCGTCGGCGAATCGGGCTGCGGCAAAACGAGCCTCGGCAAGGCGGTCATGCAGGTACCGTCGCCGACCTCGGGAAGCGTCATCTTCGAAGGACGTGATCTCACGACACTGAGCAGCGAGGAATTGCGCCGCGCACGCACCGCCATCCAGATGATCTTCCAGGATCCGATTTCATCGCTCGATCCGCGCATGTCGATCAAACGCATCGTCGAGGAACCGTTGGCGATCTGGAGCCGCGGCAACGAGACGGAACGTGCGG
Organism: uncultured Bifidobacterium sp.; assembly: GCA_964540395.1. Taxonomy (GTDB): domain Bacteria; phylum Actinomycetota; class Acidimicrobiia; order Acidimicrobiales; family Ilumatobacteraceae; genus F1-60-MAGs027. The sequence continues at coordinate 19,705 of CAZIME010000016.1, read as the reverse complement.
CCCGTGTCGACGAGCTGCTCGATCAGGTAGGACTCGATCCTGCTCTCGTGCGCGACCGTCGCCCGTACGAGTTCTCCGGCGGTCAGTGTCAGCGCATCTCGATCGCCCGTGCGCTCGCGCTCGAGCCGCGGCTCATCATCTGCGACGAACCCGTCTCTGCGCTCGACGTGAGCATTCAGGCCCAGATCCTCAACCTGCTCCAGGATCTGAAGGATCGGCACGGACTCACGATGATCTTCATCAGTCACGACCTCGCCGTCGTGAAGGCGGTGAGTAATCGGATCGTCGTCATGTACCTCGGCAAGGTGTGTGAGGTGGGCAGCCCCGACGATCTGTACTCGCGGCCCGCGCACCACTACACCCGCGCACTCGTTCAATCGGTGCCGGTTCCCGATCCGACCCGCGCTGCACGTTCAGCGGTGTTGCAGGGAGAGCCCCCGTCACCGCTCGCACCACCGTCTGGTTGTCGATTCCGAACGCGCTGCGAAGCAGCGACGGAGCGATGCACCTCGGAGGAGCCGCAACTGCGCGAAGTCGGCCCCGGACGGTTCGTTGCGTGTCACCACCCCATCGAGGGGTGAGCGCAAGCCCCGCCCGGCGCGAGTGAGAAACTCAGCTCAGCGTGAGCGGAAGGCGTCGACGAAGCGCCATGCGCTCGCCGTCGTCATCGCTGCGAGCACGAGCTTCAGCGCATCGCCGAGAAGGAACGGCGTGAGGCCCATCGTGATCGCGTTCGATTCGCCCGTGGCCACCGGAACGTCGAGGTAGATCGCCAGCCAGGCGACACCGAACGTGTAGATGACGGCGGTGCCGAAGAGCATTGCCGGCACCGACGTGAGCACGCGGCGATCCTGGCGCTGTTCGGCGAGTCGACCGACGACCCAGGCGGCAACGACGAATCCGGCGAGGTAACCCATGGTCGCGCCCGTCGCGACGTCCCATCCGCCCTTGGCATCGGCGTACACCGGCAAGCCGAGCATGCCGACGAGCCAGTACGCGAGCTGGCTGGCGGCACCCTTGCGGGCACCGAGGGCCGCGCCGGCGAGAAGAACGGCGAACGTCTGACCAGTGACGGGAACGGGGGTGAAGGGGAGCGCGAACTTCACCTGCGCGGCGAGTGCAGTGAGCGCGGCAAAACCGGCGACGAGGCTGGCATCGCGCACGATCGCCGAGGAACGGCGCGCGGGGCGAACCCAGAGATCGGACAGGACGGCAGTCGACATCGAAAGGGTCATGGGGCAAGGATAGTGGGGGCTTATGCTCGTGCCCGTGGTCGAACGTCCGCGGATCATCCTCGACTGCGACCCTGGCCACGACGACGCGTTTGCGATCATCGTCGCTGCACACTTCGCCGACCTGCGCGGTGTCACCACCGTTGCCGGCAATGCTCCGCTCGAGCGCACCACCCGCAACGCGCGGATCGTGCTCGACCTGTGCGGCTCGTCGGCGCCGCTGCACGCCGGGGCCTCGCGCCCGCTCGTCGCCGAACCCGTTCACGCCGCCTACGTCCACGGCGAAAGCGGTATGGACGGCGCCGAATTGCCCGAGCCGTCGCGGCCCGCGGACTCGACCCGCGCGGTCGACTGGATCATCGACACCGTTCGCGCGCAGGAGGGCATCTGGCTCGTACCGACGGGACCGTTGACGAACGTCGCCATCGCACTTCACCGTGCGCCCGACATCGTCGGAAAAATCGCGGGCATTTCCCTCATGGGCGGCGGACGCTTCGGCAACCGCACGGCCGCCGCCGAGTTCAACATCTGGTGCGACCCCGAAGCCGCGGCGGCGGTGTTCACGAGCGGTGCGCGCATCATCATGGCGGGCCTCGACCTCACGCACACGTTCCAGGCGACGCCGCAACGCATCTCCGACATCGAGTCGGCCCATCCGCGGCTCGGCGGGATCCTCGCCGGTTTGCTGCGCTTCTTCAGCGGCACGTACACGGAGCGCCACGAGGGCTTTGCCGGTGCGGCGATGCACGACGTGTGTTCGGTGCTCGCACTCACACACCCCGGGTTGTTCACCTCGTCGCTGCGTCATGTCGCCGTCGAAATCGACGGCACCCATACCCGTGGTATGACGCTCATCGACGAACGCAAGCTCATCGAGCGGCCTGCACCGAACGCCGAAGTGCTCGAAACGATCGATGCCGACGCCGGTTTCGCGGTCATCGTCGACGCGGTCCGCCGCTGCCCCCGCTGACGGTTCGGGGTTGATGATTCGGGGTTGACGGTTCCGGTCGACTCTTCCGGATGACAAGTCGGGTTAACACAGCAGGGTTGACACAGCCGGATCAACGCGACACGTCGCGGCGCGGCAGTACTGGCGCCCTCGGCAGGAATCGAACCTGCGCTTCCGGCTCCGGAGGCCGACGCTCTATCCGCTGAGCTACGAGGGCACGAACGCGTCACCGCGTCGCGCCAGAGGCTACCTGCGCCACAATGGAGGAGTTATGTCCGATCCCGTTGTCGTCGTGTCACGACGGGTGACCGCCGCGTTACGCGAACACTTCGGCGCCGAATTCGCCGACCTCGATCCGGCGGTGCGACCGAGCGAACACGCCGACGCCCAGATCAACGTGGCGATGGCGCTGGCGAAACGGATCGGTCGGCCACCGCGCGAAGTCGCTGCACAACTGTGTGACGTGCTCGAACTCGACGACGTATGCCGTGACGTGTCGGTCGCGGGTCCCGGGTTCATCAACGTCACGTTCTCGGACGCCTTCATCGGTGCGTGCGTCGCGGCGATGGCAGTCGACGAGCGGCTGGGTGTCGATGTCGCGGCGACGCAGGAGACCGTCGTCGTCGACTATTCGGCACCGAACGTCGCCAAGGAGATGCACGTCGGTCACCTGCGCAGTACCGTCATCGGTGACGCGCTCGTGAGGATGCTCGAATTCTCGGGACACACCGTTCTGCGCGAGAACCACATCGGCGACTGGGGAACCCAGTTCGGAATGCTCATCGAACATCTCACCGATGTCGGCGAGAGCGGTACGGTCGCGGATCTGTCCGTCGGTGATCTCGACGGTTTCTACAAGGCCGCACGGCGCAAGTTCGACGCCGATCCCGACTTCGCCGACCGTTCGCGTCGGCGCGTTGTCGCCCTGCAGGGAGGCGACGCCGACACGTTGCGTTTGTGGCGACTCCTCGTCGCCGAGAGTGAACGCTATTTCGAACAGGTGTATGCGGCGCTCGGAGTTCGTCTCGCCGCCGGCGATGTGCGCGGTGAGAGCTACTACAACGAGTCGATGCCGCTCGTCGTCGAGCGTCTCGCTACGTCCGGGCTGCTACAGCGTGACGACGATGCCGATGTCGTCTTCCCGGAGGGGTTCACGAACCGTGACAACGAACCGTTGCCGCTCATCATCCGCAAGCGCGACGGCGGCTACAACTACGCAACGAGCGACCTGGCCTGCGTCATCGACCGCATCGAGAATCGTGGTGCGACGCTGCTCCTGTACGTCGTCGGTGCACCGCAAGCTCAGCACCTCGACATGGTGCGCGTCGTCGCCGAGAATGCCGGATGGTTGGCTCCGCCGGCGCGCATGGTGCACGTTGCGTTCGGCAGCGTGCTCGGTTCCGATCGCAAAATGTTGAAGAGTCGCTCCGGCGACACGATCAAGCTGCACGACCTGCTCAACGAGGCCGTCGAGCGCGCCGAGCAGGCGATCGCGCAGCGCAACCCCGAACTCATCGGTGACGAACGCACGGCGGTGGCGCGAATGATCGGCATCGGTGCCGTGAAGTACGCCGACTTGTCGACGGACCGTGTGAAGGATTACGTCTTCGACTGGGATCGCATGCTTGCATTCGACGGCAACACCGCGCCGTACTTGCAGTATGCACACGCGCGGATCTGCAGTGTGTTCCGTCGCGCCGGAGCCGAACACGGCATCGATCGTGCCGCCCTGCGCACGATCGCACCCATCGTTGCCGACGCCACCGAGCGCCGGCTCGCTCTGCTGCTCCTCCAGTGCGGTGTGACGTTCACCGATGCGCTCGACAAGTTCGCGCCCCACCGTCTGTGCAACTACCTGTACGACGTTGCGGCGAGTTTCAGCGCGTTCTACGAAGCGTGCCCGGTACTCAAGGCAGAGTCGCAGGACGTCGTGCGCTCACGACTCGCGTTGTGCGACCTCACCGCACGCGTCCTCGATTTCGGCTGCGGCGTGCTCGGTATCGACGTTCCGGAGCGCATGTGAGCATCGTCGCCCGTCACCTGCTCCCCGACACGGCACACATCGACGGCGACGGTCGGCTCGCCGTCGGCGGCGTCGACGTCGTCGCGATCGCCGATGATTTCGGCACGCCGGTATTCGTCTATGACGAGGAACATCTGCGCGCCCGGTGCCGCGAGGCGGTCGCCGCATTCGGCGCCGACTCGGTCGTCTATGCAACGAAGGCGTTCCTGTGCGTGGCGATGGCGAAGCTCGCCCACGAGGAGGGGCTGCTGCTCGACGTTGCAACCGGGGGAGAGATGCACGTCGCGCTCGCCGCCGGTGTGCCCGCCGATCGTCTCGTGATGCACGGCAACAACAAGTCGTCCGGGGAACTCGAGCGCGCGATGCGCGTCGGTGTCCGCCACGTCGTCGTCGATTCGTTCGACGAAATGGACCGTATCGACGCCCTCGTTTCCGCGGGTGTGCCGCGGCCCCGCGTGCAGATCCGCGTCACGCCCGGCGTGTACGTGCACACGCACGAGTACATCAGCACGGGCCAGAACGACTCGAAGTTCGGATTCAACCTCGGCAACGGCGATGCGCTGCGCGCCGTACGGCGCGCAAAGGATTCGGCGTCGATGGTGTTCGCCGGAATCCACTGCCACATCGGATCGAACGTGTTCGATGCCGAAAACTTCACGAAGGCCGCGGGCGTGATGGTGCGCTTCGCCAACGAAACCGAATCGCCCGAGCTCACGCTCGGCGGCGGACTCGGCGTCGCCTATGTCAACGACGAGGTCGCGCCGACGATCACCGAGTGGGCCGCGGCGTTGCGCGCGGGTACGGCGGCCCTGCGATCGGGCATTCGCGTGCTCGTCGAGCCCGGGCGCTCGATCGTCGCCTCGGCTGCACTCACCGCATACCGCGTGGGAACGATGAAGGACATTCCCGGCGTGCGCACGTACGTGTCCGTCGACGGAGGCATGAGCGACAATCCGCGACCCGTTCTCTACGGGAGCGGTTACGAGGCATTCCTGCCGGCACGAACGACGGCACCGCGCTCCCGCACGGTGCGACTCGTCGGCAAGCACTGCGAGAGCGGTGACGTGCTCATTTCCGAGGCGCGCGTCCCGGCCGACATCGCCATCGGCGACGTGTTGGCGACGCCCGTGACGGGTGCGTACGGACACTCGATGGGTTCCAACTACAACAAGGTTCCCCGCCCGGCGGTCGTCTTCGTGCGCGATGGTTCCGCCCGACTCGTCGTTCGCCGTGAAACGTACGACGATCTGTTGCGTCAGGACGTCACCGATAGCGTGTGACGCATGGCGAACGCGGCCCCTGCGCTCGTTCGCATCGGCGTCGTTGGTCACGGCACCGTCGGATCCGCGTTCACCGCACTCGTCGCCCGCCAGGCTGACCACATCGAGGCCCGCACCGGCGTGCGGCTCGTCGTCACGAACGTCGCGGTGCGCAACGTCGAACGTCATCGTTCGTCGGTGGGTGCGGCGCGACTCACCGATGACCCGCTTGCCGTCGTCAATGCAGCAGACGTCGATCTCGTCGTCGAGGTGATGGGCGGAACGACCGTCGCCCGCGACGTCGTTGCGGCGGCACTGAAGTCGGGGAAGCCGGTCGTCACGGCGAACAAGGCGTTGCTCGCGGCGCACTCGGCCGAGTTGTTCGCGCTCGCCGACGCGGCGCACACCGATCTGTTGTTCGAGGCGGCCGTGTGCGGCGGCATTCCGCTCATCCGGCCGCTGCGCGAGAGTTTGCGTGGTGAGCCGATCCGTCGCGTGCTCGGCATCGTCAACGGGACGACGAACTACATCCTCACGAAGATGACGCAGGAGGGCCGCGACTATGCGTCGGCGCTCGCCGGTGCGCAGGCACTGGGCTACGCCGAGGCCGACCCCACCGCCGACGTCGAGGGTCTCGATGCCGCGGCGAAGATCGCCATCGTCGCGATGTTTGCATTCGGCGTTCGTGTCGTGTCGGGAGACGTCTTCGCCGAGGGAATTTCGCAGGTCACCGCTTCCGACATCGCGATGGCGCGCAAGTTCGGTTACGTCATCAAACTTCTCGGCATCGCGGAGTCGGTCGACGGTGCGGTGAGCGTACGGGTGCACCCGGCGCTCGTCCACGTCGATCATCCGCTCGCATCGGTGCGCGATGCGTTCAATGCCGTGCTCGTCGAGGGTGAGGCGTCGGGTTCGCTGATGTTCTACGGCCGCGGCGCGGGTGGTGATCCCACCGCATCCTCGGTGCTCGGTGACGTCATCGATGCCGCGGTGAACAAGGTGCGCGGCACGCACGCGGCGCTGGGCAGTTTCCAGGCGGGGCGCTTCACGGCGATGAGCGACGTACGCAACGAGTACATGCTCACGCTCGAGGTCGTCGACCGACCGGGAGTTCTCCATGCAGTCACCGGCGTGTTCGCCCGGCACGCCGTGAGCATTCGCGCCGCCGAGCAGGACGGCATCGGCACCGATGCGCGACTCGTCTTCCTCACTCACACGGCCCGCGAACGCGACGTGCAGGCGTGCATGACGGAACTGCGGGGTCTCGACGTCGTCTCGCGGGTGGGTAGCACCCTGCGCGTCGTTGCCGATTGACGACGCGCTGCAACTCCCGGGATCGATGATGCGCTACGTGTCCACACGCGGTGAGGCGCCGGTGCTCGGTTTCTCCGACGTACTCCTCGCCGGTCTCGCCCGCGACGGCGGTCTCTACGTACCCGAGTCATGGCCGGCCGTTGCGCACGGTTCGGCTTCGACCCCGTACGCGCGACGCGCCGCCGAGATCATGGCGGCATTCGTCGGTGACGACATTCCGCGCGACGTTCTGTCGCGCATGTGCGACGAGGCGTACGCGACCTTCCGGGATCCCGCAGTGGCCCCGTTGCGCGAACTCGGCGAGGGTCACCACCTCCTCGAGTTGTTCCACGGTCCGACGCTCGCATTCAAGGACGTCGCATTGCAGCTCGTCGGACGGCTCTTCGATCACGTTCTCGCACAACGCTCCCAGACCGCCACGATCATCGGTGCGACGAGCGGCGACACGGGTTCGGCGGCGATCGATGGTGTGCGCACGTGCGCGAACGTGTCGATCATCATCCTCTATCCGCTCGGACGGGTGAGCGAGGTGCAGCGCCGCCAGATGACCACGGTCGACTCGCCGAACGTGCACGCAGTTGCGGTCGAGGGAACGTTCGACGATTGCCAGGATCTCGTGAAGGCGATGTTCAACGACGCCGCTTTCCGTGACGCGCACCGCCTCGCCGCCGTCAATTCGATCAACTGGGCGCGCGTCCTTGCACAGGTCGTTTACTACTTCACGGCGATCGAACAGCTCGACCGGGGAACGACGTCGTTCAGCGTGCCGACCGGGAACTTCGGCAACGTGCTGGCCGGATGGATCGCCCGTCGTATCGGCGCCGACGTCGGTCACCTCATCGTTGGTTCGAACTCGAACGACATCCTCACCCGGTTCTTCGAGACGCAGAGCATGCAGACGCGCGACGTCGTCCCGACGCTGAGTCCGAGCATGGACATCCAGGTGTCGTCGAACTTCGAGCGGCTGCTCTTCGAGATGAACGATCGTGACGGAGCGTTCACCGCCCGCCAGCTTGCCGAATTTCGACGTACCGGGCGCCTCGATGTCGATGCCGAGAGTTACGGTCGTTGGGTCCGTCCCACGTTCCGCGGGCACCGGTGCAGCGACGAGGAGACGATCGCGACGATTCGTCGCGTATGGGAAAACCACGGGATCCTCATCGATCCGCACACGGCGATCGGCATCGCCGCGGCCGAGGCGTGTCGCGACGGAGACGATGAGCAGACCGTCACGCTCGCGACGGCGCACCCGGCGAAGTTCCCCGATGCGGTACGCCGGGCGACGGGGCAGACTCCTGCATTGCCTGCGCACCTCGCGGACTTGCTCTCCCGACCGGAGCGCACGTTCACCGTGCCCAACGATCTCGACGCCGTGCGTCGCGTCGTTGCCGAACGCGCTCACGCCTGAGCGCGTTCCCCTACGCAGCACTCGCTAGCGGTGCCGGGGAGTCGTACCCGTGGTTCGGACGGCGGGTCGGTCGCAGGGTGCTATGCTGAAAATGCTCGGATGCACCGAGCATGCCCTCGCTGTCACATTCGTTGACGCGCAGCATCATCCCCGGGCGTTGCTTGTCACCTGGACGCCCCGAAGAAAAGGAACACCGTGGCTGCACCACAACTGGGCCGTGCCCAACTTGAAGACAAAGATCGTGACGATCTCCTGAAAATTGCCGGGGCACTCGGCGTCAAGGGCGTGTCGCGGGCGAGCAAGGCGGAACTCGTCGAGCGCATCCTCAGCGAAACGACTCCCACCGAGCCGGCACGTGAAGCGCGCACCGACAAGCGCGCAGACGCGAACGGCGGCTCACGCAGCACGGCGGGGGAATCCTCCGCTGCGGCGGCACCGCGACAAGGTCGCGAACCGGTGCTCGGTGCCGACGGCGAGCCACTTGCGGACTGGGAAATTGAACTCGCCGAACACGAGGGCACGCCGATCGCCCCCGAGGCGCGACGTGATTCGGACGGCCAGCGTCAGCAGCGTCGTGACGGTGGCCGAGATGGTGGCCGTGACGGTGGTCGTGATGGCGGCCGTGACGGTGGACGAGACTTCCAACAGCGCCACGACGGCGAACGCGGTCAGTTCCGGGACCGCAACTTCAACGATCAGCGCAATGCACGCGGTCGTCGTCGCCGCGGCCGTGGTCGCGGTCGCGACGAAGGTCCGCAGGGTGACGATCGCTACGAGATCGACACCCAGTTCGAGGGCAACGAGCCGCAGAGCAACGAACCCGTTGCGGTCGCCGGTTATCTCGACCTGCGCGACGAGGGCTACGGGTTCCTCCGCCTCAACGGTTTCCTGCCGTCGCGCACCGACTCGTACGTGTCCGTGCGGTTCACGCGCCAGTTCGGGCTGCGCAAGGGCGACTACGTCACCGGCCTGTCCCGTCCGGCCGGGCGCAACGAGAAGAATCCGGCGTTGCTCGAGGTGCACACCGTCAACGGAGAAGCGCCGGAAAAGGCGCGCAACCGTCCGAAGTTCGAGGACCTCACGCCGCTGTTCCCCGACAGCAAGTTGGGATTGTCGACACCGAGCGATCCGGCGAACATGACGGCGCGCATCATCGACCTCATCGCGCCGATCGGAAAGGGTCAGCGCGGAATCATCGTCTCGCCGCCGAAGGCGGGCAAGACGACCGTCATGAAGACGATCGCCACGGCGATCGAGACGAACCACCCCGAGGTGAAGCTCATCGTGCTTCTCATCGACGAGCGCCCCGAGGAAGTCACCGACATGCGTCGCACCGTGCGCGGCGAGGTCATTGCATCGACGTTCGATCGTCCGTCCGAGGAGCACACTCAGGTCGCCGAACTTGCCCTCGAGAAGGCCAAGCGCATGGTGGAAAAGGGTGAGGACGTCGTCATCATCCTCGACGGAATCACCCGTCTCTCCCGTGCGTACAACCTCGCCGCTCCGGCGACCGGGCGCATCATGTCGGGTGGTATCGATGCCGGTGCGTTGTACCCGCCGAAGAAGTTCTTCGGCGCTGCGCGCAACATTGAAGAGGGCGGCAGTTTGACGATCCTCGCCACCGCACTCGTCGAGACGAACAGCCGAATGGACGAGGCGATCTTCGAGGAGTTCAAGGGAACGGGCAACATGGAGTTGCGCCTCGACCGCCGACTCGCCGAGCGCCGCATCTACCCGGCGATCGATGTCGATGCGTCGAGCACGCGACACGAGGAGCTTCTCTTCGATCGCAAGCAGTTGCAGATGGTGTGGAAGCTGCGCCGCGTGCTCAGCGGTCTCGCCGCCGACGGCAACGCCGCACCGGGTCTCGAGTTGCTCATCGATCGTCTGAAGACCTTCAAGACGAACGACGAATTCCTCGCCGAAATCGCCAAGCAGCCGTCGGCCTAGTTCGAGACGGCTCGGCACGGTTGCCAATCATTCGTCACAGTTGCGGACTGCGGTCGTGATCGCCGACGGAGAGACGGGGTCCGACCGCCGACCAACCCTGCGCCTGCGTGCCGCGACGTCATCGCTCGGCATCGACGACGAACCGCGTGACGTCGAACTCGGGCGCATCGCAGCGATCCTGCGCGGCGGCCGCCTGTGGGTCGATGCGACCGACTTTGCCGAGCGCGACGCGCTTCGTGCGCTCGGTGCCGCACTTCTGTGGGCGGTGCGCAACGGTACCGAAGGAATCGGTGTCGTCGCCCGCGAGCACTCGGGTGTCCTCGCCCGCCAAGCGGACTACTTCTCGTTACCCGTCGAGGTGTTCACGGTTGGCGAACGCGGCATCGTGCCGGCGGAGCGCGCCCCGCACGAACGCGTCGAGCCGCGCGGTGACCATCTCGTGCTGGCAGAAAACGTCCGCCGTGCGCGAGCGGACATCGTCATCGAACACGGTGTCGTGTCCGGTGAGGTTCTCGGGCTCGAAGTGTGCCGCGTCGTTGATGAGGAATCCGGACCCCGGTTGCGCGTCGGGGTCGGCGCGCACGATCGCGAGACGTTCCAGATGGTGCACGGTGACGATGCCGACGTCACCCAACTCGCGCGAGGCGTCGCCGAGGGCGCCGAATTCCGCCGGGATCCGGCACAACGCCACCCGCTCGCGCGACTCGCGGTCGAGCGCGCGCTGCGTCATCGTGCGCTCGTCGATCCGTGGCGCGTGGGAATGCGCGACCTGCAGCCGATCGAGCCGCCGTTGCGCCGCGACAACGTGAAGGATCCGGTGCCGTGCTGTGCCACGGGTACGGGAATCGACGGACGTCCTTCGCTCGTCGTCTTCGCCGGTGGGTTGGAGCCGATGCTGCTGCCGTTCGCAGCCGACGCGATCGACCGCGTCGATCGGTCGGCTGATTTGATCATCGCGACGACGGAGAAGTCGATGTTGCCGACGATCGCGCAACTTGCCGTGTCGATGCGGCGCGCCGTCACGTTCGTGCACGCCTAGCCTGAACGCGTGCGTCAACGACTCGCCGCGATTCTCGCGGATTACGCACGTCTCGAGGCGAGCCTCGCTTCGCCCGAGGTACTGTCCGACCAGACGAAGTTGCGCGACGCGTCGCGCCGTTACAAGCAGATGGGCCCTCTCGTCACCTGCATCCGCGAGTACGACGACGTCCAATCGACTCTCGAGGTTGCGCGCGAGCTCATTGACGGCGCCACCGGCGCCGAGCGCGAGGCGCTCGATGCTGAGCGTGTCGCCGCTCAACAGCGGCTCGAACGGATCGAAGAGCGTCTGCGCGTTCTGCTCATTCCACCCGATCCGAACGACGGCAGGAATCTCATGCTCGAGATCCGCGGTGCCGAAGGCGGCGAGGAGGCGAACCTGTTCGCCGGTGAACTTCTCGACATGTACCGCGCCTATTGCGCGCGGCAGGGCTTCGGGTTCGAGGTGCTGCAGATGGACCGCTCACCGATGGGCGGCGTCAACCAGGCGACTGCACTCGTGAAGGGTGAAGATGCATGGAACAAGCTGCGCTTCGAGGGCGGACCGCACCGCGTTCAACGCGTCCCGGTCACCGAGAGTGCGGGGCGCATCCACACCTCGTCGGCAACCGTCACGGTCATGCCGGAAGCCGAGGAGGTCGATCTCCACATCGATGAACGCGACCTGCAGATCGACGTGTACCGCGCCGGCGGTCCCGGCGGCCAGGGAGTGAATACGACGGACTCCGCAGTGCGCATCACCCACAAGCCGAGCGGCGTCGTCGTTGCGATGCAGGACGAACGAAGTCAGTTGCAGAACCGGATCAAGGCAATGCAGGTGTTGCGCACGCGGCTCCTGCAGAAGATGGAAGACGAACGCGAGGCGAAGGCGTCGGCCGAGCGTCGTGCGCAGGTCGGCAAGGGCGGTCGCGGCGAGAAGATCCGCACGTACAACTACAAGGAGAACCGGATCACCGACCACCGCATCGGCTTCACCCTGTACCAGTTGCAGGACGTGCTCGCGGGCAACCTCGACCCGGTCATCGACGCACTCACCCTCGAGTACCAGGCGGAGCGGCTCGCCGAGCAGGTGAGTGTCGGCGAACCGGCCTGATGCGAAGGACTGCACGCGTGGGACGTTGCGCGCCGGACCGGACATGAGCGACTTCTCCACCTGGCGCGAGGTGCTCGCCGATGTCACCGCCGAAGTCGGTGACGCGCGCGAGGCGCGGTGGATGTGTGAAGACGCCGCAGGAGTCGATGCGGCGGGGTTCGATCTCCTGATCGACGAACCCGTGACGATGCGGATGGGAATCGCGCTGCGGACCATGGTCGCGCGACGAGCATCGGGCGAACCGCTGCAATACGTGCTCGGTCACTGGTCGTTCCGTCGTCTCGACGTCATGGTCGATCGTCGCGTCCTCATTCCCCGTCCGGAAACAGAACGGCTCGTCGATCTTGCCCTCGACGCCTTGCTGGTGATGGATGCACCGCGCGTCGTCGCCGACCTCGGCACGGGTTCGGGGGTCATCGCGTTGTCCCTTGCCGTCGAGCTGCCGCTCGAGGGGACGACGGTTCTTGCGACCGACGTGTCGGCCGATGCGCTCGACGTCGCCCGCGCGAACCTCGCGGGTATCGGTCGCGCGGCGGTGAACGTGTCGCTGTGGGCGGGTGACTGGTGCGCGGCACTACCCGCCGCATACCGCGGTGCGATCGACGTCATCGTGGCGAATCCGCCGTACATCGCCGCCGGCGACCCGGCAGTGGAGGCAATCGTCGTCGAACACGAGCCGCACACGGCGTTGTTTTCCGGTGCCGACGGACTCGACGCGATCCGCAGCATCGTCGTTCAGGCATCGGACTGGTTGTCGGCACGCGGACGCTTGCTGCTCGAGATCGGACACGAGCAGGGCGATACCGTGCGCGCGATGCTCGCCGGTACGGGATGGCGCGACATCGAGGTGCACTCCGATCTCGCCGGCCGCGATCGTTTCGTGACGGCGCACGCGCCGACCGGAGCGTCGTTCGTCTCGTAGGCTCGGGGCGATGACGACGGGTGCCACGAAGCGGATCGCAATCGGTGCCGATCACGCCGGATTCGAACTGAAGCAGCACCTCGTCGGGTTCCTCGGTGCGCGGGGCTACGCCGTCGATGACCACGGCACGCATTCGGCGGAATCGACCGATTATCCGCACATTTGTGCCGGTGTGGGGCGCGCGGTGCGCGACGGGCGGGCCGACGTCGGCATCGTCCTCGGCGGCAGTGGGCAGGGCGAACAGATCGCCGCGAACAAGGTGCGGGGAGTCCGTGCCGCGTTGTGCAACGACGAGTGGCTCGCCCGCATGGCCCGCGAGCACAACGACGCAAACGTGCTGTCGATGGGGGGTCGGGTCGTCGACACCGTCGCGGCCGAACGGATCGTCACGATCTTTCTCGAAACCGCGTTCGAAGGCGGGCGTCACGCGCGACGTGTAGCACAATTGTCCGACATCGAAGCCGAGGAGCGCTGATGCCTTTCCCCTCCGAATCCCATCCCGACGTCGAAGTGGCACGGCTCATCGCCGCGGAACGTGAGCGGCAAGTCACCGGGTTGCAGCTCATCGCCAGTGAGAACTTCACGTCGCCGGCCGTCATGGCGGCAACCGGTTCGGTGCTCACCAACAAGTACGCCGAGGGTTACCCCGGAAAGCGTTACTACGGCGGCAACGCGATCATCGATGAAATCGAAGCGATCGCCATCGAGCGGGTGAAGAAGTTGTTCGGCGCCGACCACGCGAACGTGCAGCCACATTCGGGAGCAAGTGCGAACATGGCCGTGTACCAGGCGCTGCTCTCGCCGGGCGACGCGGTACTCGGGCTCAGTCTCGACCACGGCGGTCACCTCACCCACGGCAGTCCGGTGAACGCGAGCGGAATCTTCTACGACTTCACCTCGTACAAGGTCGGTGCAAACGACGAACGGATCGACTTCGACGAAGTGCGCCGTCTCGCGCTCGAGCGACGTCCGAAGCTCATCGTTGCGGGAACGACTTCGTACCCGCGACGCATCGAGCCCGAGCCGTTCCGCAAAATTGCCGACGAGGTCGGTGCGCTGATGATGTTCGACATCGCCCACCTTGCAGGTCTCGTCGCCGGTGGAGCGCATCCGAACCCCGTGCCGTATGCCGACGTCGTCACGTTCACGACGCACAAGACGTTGCGCGGACCCCGCGGCGGGTGCATCCTCGCGAAGGCGCAGCACGCCACGGCGATCGACAAGGCCGTATTCCCGGGTCAGCAGGGCGGACCGCTCGAACACGTCGTTGCGGCAAAGGCAGTTGCATTCCACGAGGCGTTGCAGCCCGAATTCGCCGATTACGCCCGCCAGATCGTGCGCAATGCATCCGCACTCGCCGAGGCGCTCGCGACGCGGGGCTTTCGTCTCGTGTCGGGCGGAACCGACACGCACATGATGGTCGTCGATCTGCGGCCGTTCGATGCCGAGCTCACCGGCAAGGAGGCGCAACTCGTCCTCGACCGGGCCGGGATCACGCTGAACAAGAACACGGTGCCGAACGATCCGCGCAGTCCGTTCGTCACCTCGGGCGTACGCATCGGCACGCCGTCGGTGACGACGCAGGGAATGACGGAGGCGCAGATGCCCGTCATCGCTGATTTCATCGTGACGACGCTGAAGGGTCGCAACGACGACGCGATCGTCGCCGACGTGCGTGCCCAGGTCGCGCGGCTGTGCGCGGAGTTCCCGCCGTACAAGGACTGACGACCGCGACACGTCGATGACCGATCTCGGTTCGTACCTCATCGTCGGTCTCGTCGCGGCCGTCGTCACCGCCGTGGCGACACCGATCATCACCCGGCAGGCGACGCAGCGCGGATGGATGGCGACGCCCGACGAGCGTCGCGCGCATCCCGTGCCGACACCCGACGTCGGCGGAATCGGAATGTTCGCCGGCATCATCGCCGCGCTCATCGCGGGATGGTTCGTGCCGGACTTCGACGCGCTGTACCGCGACACGACTGAGGTCGTCGGTGTCGTCGTTGCCGCCGCGATCATCTTCGCACTCGGGCTCGCCGACGACATCCGCGAGGTGTCACCGCCGATGAAGGTGACGGGTGTCGTCATTGCCGCCGCCGCGCTCGTGTGGTTCGGCGTCACGATGTACCAGTTCCGCGTTCCGTTCCTCGACGTGTTCGTCCTGTCGAACGACTGGGTTCCGCTCGTCACCGTTCTGTGGCTGCTCGGCATGACTCAGGCCATCAACCTCATCGACGGACTCGACGGTCTCGCCGCGGGAATCGTCGCGATCGCCGCCGGATCGTTTTTCGTGTACAGCCGCTACCTCACGAACAACAATCTCCTCGTCGAACCGAACATCGGCCCGCTCATCGCGATCATCGCCGTCGGGGTGTGCGCGGGGTTCCTTCCCTTCAACTTCAACCCCGCGCGCATTTTCATGGGAGACAGCGGCGCGTTGCTGCTCGGTCTGCTCATGGCCGTGGCGACGAGCGTCGTCGGCGGTCGCGCCGATCCCGACACCCAGGCGGCGAACGGTCAGACGTATTTCTTCCTCGCCCCGATTTTCATCTCCGTGCTCATCCTCGGCGTGCCGCTCATCGACATGGCGTTCGCGATCATCCGCCGCACGGCGAGCGGGAAGTCCTTCGCCCAGGCGGACATGGGTCACCTCCATCATCGGCTCATTGCCCTTGGTCACGGTCCGCGGCGCGCCGTCGTCATTCTCTGGGCGTGGACGGGCTTGCTGTCGGGGGTCGTTCTCTACTCGGCCCTCGTCGACACCGGTTCGGGGCTCGTCGTCTTCATCTTCTTTGCCGCCGCGCTCAGCGTGTTCACGATCCTGCATCCGCGCATCGCACAGCGGGACTGAGGTCACGCGGACGAACGCGCATCGTTGCACGAATGCACGTGCACGATTTGGCGGTGCGTCGGACCCCCGTCTAGGTTGTGGATCGTTTCACAAGCCCCTCCGAGTTTCTCGGAACCGACGTTCGACAAAGGTGTCTGATTTCTGGTGAAGTCCCGAGTAGTTGATGCCGTGCGCCGACCGCACCACGACGTCGCCGCGATTGCCGCGAACGACTCGATGTCGCGGGGCATGGAGATCGCCGGTACCACCGCGGTGTTCTTCGTCATCGGTTTCGCCCTTGACCGCGTCGTCGGAACGACCCCGTGGCTGATGGTCGGATTCGTTCTCCTCGGCGTCATCGGCCAGTTCGCCCGCTCGTACTACGTGTACAACGCGGCAATGGCCGTTCACGAAGAGCGCCGCGCGCACGCGGCACAGGCGCGACCGATCGGCAGCGAATCGTGACCGACAAGTACACGGTGCTCGCGATGAAGGACACCGGTCCTTCGCCCGAGGCGCAGATCGGTCGCGATCTCGTGCGCCGCGGTCTCGTCGTTGCGCCGTTGCTCGTCGCAGCATCGTGGCTGGCCTGGGGCAGCGCGGGTGCATGGTCGAGTGCCTACGGGGTGGCGCTCGTGCTCACGAATTTCATCGTCGCCGCGGGTCTCATCGCCCTTGCCGCCCGTGTGTCGTACGCCATGATGCTCGGAGCGATGCTCTTCGGGTACCTCGTGCGATTGGCCCTCGTCGCCCTCGCCATTTATCTCGTCCGGAACGCCGCGTGGGTCGACCTCGTGGCGCTCGGAATCACGGTCGTCGTCACGCACACTGGGTTGTTGTTCTGGGAGATGCGCTACATTTCAGCGTCACTTGCCTTCCCAGGGCTGCGCCCGCAACCACACTCGACCAACAACGCTGAGGCATCCGTATGAACAACATCGCCCGAATCGGATTCGAACTGCCGCCGATCAACATGCTGTTGCGCTGGCAGGACGTGCTGCCCACCGTCAACAAGGTCGTGCTCATCGGCATCGCCGCGGCGCTCATCGGCATTGGCATCTTCCTCGCAGCTGCCCGCAAGGATCCGAAGCAGGCGCCGAAAGGTTCGCGCAACCTCGCCGAAGTGATCATCGAGTTCATCGAGAAGCAGATCATCCTGCAGACGATGGGGCCGAGCGGTCTCGCGTGGACTCCGTTTCTCCTGACGCTCTTCATCTTCATCTACATCTCGAACGTGCCGGGAATCATCCCGATCATCCAGATGCCCGCGACGGCGCGGATGGGTACTCCCGCCGCGCTCGCACTCATCGTGTGGATCGTCTACAACGCGACGGGCATCCGCCACCAGGGGCCTCTCGGCTACTTCAAGTCCGTTCTCTTCCCGCCCGGGGTGCCGAAGGCGCTGTACATCCTCATCACGCCGATCGAGTTCATCTCCACGTTCATCGTGCGTCCGTTCTCGCTCGCCATTCGTCTCTTTGCGAACATGCTCGCCGGACACTTGCTGCTCGTCATCTTCTCCCTGCTGTCCGAGGCGCTCTTCCAGGCACGTGACCGGATCCTCATCCCGATCGGTGTCATGCCGTTCGCGGTGCTCGTCTTCCTGACGGCCTTCGAGGTGCTCGTTGCCTTCCTGCAGGCGTACATCTTCACCACGCTCACAGCGGTGTACATCAACATGGCGTCGCACGCCGAGCACTGATCAGCGGGCGAATCCGGGACCAAGTCGAATACCAACCAACCAAACACAACAGGAGAAACAGCAATGGAAGCACTTGCAGCAATCGCCCGTCTCGCGGCAGAAGCCGGTGAGGCGGTCGTTGACCCCGCAGCGGCGAAGGCCGAAGCGGCAGCCGCAACCGCGGGTTACGCCTACGGTCTCGCCACGTTGGGACCCGGCATCGCGCTGGGAATGATCTTCGGCAAGGCCATCGAGTCGATGGCCCGTCAGCCCGAGTCGGCCGGCATGGTCCGTACGACGATGTTCCTCGGAGCCGCCTTCACCGAAGCGCTCGCGCTCATCGGCTTCGTCGCATTCATTCTCCTCAAGTTCGCCTGATCGAGAGGTTCGTACCGTCATGTTCATCGCCACGCTGCTCGCCGCAACGGGAGATGTTGCCACGGGTGAGATGGGACCGAATCCCATCGCCCCGGAGAACAAGGAACTCTTCTGGGGTGCGGGAACGTTCCTCGTGTTCCTGTTCGTCATGCGCGTCTTCCTCGTTCCGCGGGTGAAGAAGGGGATGGACGCCCGGTACGAACACATCCGTTCGGGTCACGAATCCGCCGATGCATTGCGGGCGTCAGCTCGCGCCGACGTCGCTGCGTACGAGGCGGCTCTCGCCGCCGTGCGCACCGAAGCGGCGCAGCGCCTCGAGGCCGCGCGTCAGACGCTCGATACGGAGCGTCAGTCGCAGGTCGCCGCGGCCAACGCCCGCATCGCCGCGAAGCGTGCCGCAGCAGAGGCCGAACTCGAGTCCGCCCGTCGCGCCGCAGCCGATCAGGTGTCGGGTGCCGTCGCCACGGTGACCGGACGCGCTGCGCGGCTCGTGCTCGGTCGTGACGCCGATCCGAACGTCATTCGTCAGGCAGTCGATCGATCCATGAACGGAGCCCGCTCGTGAACATCCTCGTTCCTCGTGCCGTCGTCCTGGCGGCCGAAGATCCCACGCTCAGCCACCACTGGCTGTTCCCCGAAATCGGGGAGATCATCTACGGCGGTCTCGCCTCACTCGTCATCTTCGCCCTGCTGTACAAGTTTGGTTGGCCGGCGGCGAAGAAGGGACTCGAGGCGCGCACGGCGACGATCGCCAAGGAACTCGAGGACTCCGCTCAGGCCTTGCGTACCGCGGAGAACGACGCGGCGAGCATCCGTACGGCACTCGGCGACGTCGCCGCAGAGCGCTCCCGCCTGCTCGCCG
The DNA here is from genome assembly GCA_964540395.1 of uncultured Bifidobacterium sp. Taxonomy (GTDB): domain Bacteria; phylum Actinomycetota; class Acidimicrobiia; order Acidimicrobiales; family Ilumatobacteraceae; genus F1-60-MAGs027. The sequence goes on along the minus strand of CAZIME010000016.1, from coordinate 766 downwards.
AAGCCGACTCCCAGGCCGAAGCGCTGCTGCGCGAAGGTCGCGCCCGCATCGCCGCCGAGGTCGCCGACATGGAAGCGCGTGCCGAGTCGGAAATCGGCGCGGCTCGTGCCCGTGGTTCCGACGAGTTGCGCGCGGAGATTTCGCGTCGCGCCTCTCGTGCCACGGCTGACGCCGTGCGTGCCGCACTCGACGAGCGCACCCAGCAAGAACTCATCGACGGCTTCATCGCCAAGGTAGGTGCCGGCAAGTGAGTACTGAACGCATCGACGCATACGCCACCGCGCTGCTCGAGATCGCACAAGCAGAGGGCAAGTTGGTCGCCGTCGAGGATGAGCTCTTCCGCGCCGCACGCGCCGTCGAGTCGAATGAATCGCTGCGCAGCACGCTGGGTGACGCCACGATTCCGGCGGTGCGTCGTGCCCAGGTCGTCGAGCAGCTGCTCGCCGGCAAGGCCAACGATCTCACAGTGCAATTGCTCTCGCTCATCGTCGGTGCCGGTCGCACCCGCGAGTTGCCGCAGATCGTTGATGCGCTCGTGAAGCGCTCGTCGGGAGCGCGTCAACTCGAAGTGGCCGAAGTTCGCTCGGCGGTCGCTCTCAGCGATGCGCAGCAGGCGAAGCTGGCCGACGCCCTCGCGCGTGCAACGGGCAAGAAATTGAACGTCAAGGTCGTCGTCGACCCGACGGTCATCGGCGGACTCGTCGCCACGATCGGTGACGAGGTCATCGACGACACCATTCGCACCCGTCTCGACAACGTGAAGTCA
>CAZIME010000015.1:0-27162 GCA_964540395.1 uncultured Bifidobacterium sp. | reverse complement strand
TCAAGGTGCCGCGTTACGTGCGCTTCGTCGACGAGTTCCCGATGTCGGGCACGAAGGTCAAGAAGAACGAGCTGCGCGAGATGATCGCGGCTGAACTGCGCGGGAAGGGAATCACCGAGGCGCCGAAGGTGACCTCTCGTACCACCAACTGACTAAGTCGACCGGGCAATCGGTTGCCGGAGATCTGACGTCAGCTCTCCGTGGACAACAGGTGTCCGGCGATCGCCGCTGCGGGCGCCCATTCGTCGTTGTCCATCGCGCGCGAACAACACTGCAGCAGCGACGATCCGACGGCAAAACACCGCACGAGAGTCCACAAAACCGTCGCGTACGGGGAACGCGGGTCCGATGCTCGCTGCAGTTCCTGAAACAGGGCGCTGCGCGACTCGAGAATGTCGCGTCGCACGGTCCGACGCAGTTCGGGGTTCACGCGGCACCTCGCCACCGCATTCACGATTGCCTCGTGGACGGGCAGGGAGTCGACGTGATGCCAGCGTGCGACGAAGTCTTTCAATGCCGTATATCGGGCCGCTGAGTCGAGCGAGTACAGAACGCCGTCCGAACGACGAAAGAGTGCGAGCAGCTCCTCGACGTCGTCGTCGTGACGTCGTACGACGGGTGAAATCTCCCGAGGGGTGTGCGGCTCGCGAATGGTCTCATCGTCCACCGGGGGAACGTGTTGCGCGAGACGACGAATGACGAGCATCACCTGCGGCCACGAAATCTCGCCGACCGGTAGCAGGGGGTGCAGGAACAACGCCCCCACGGTCGTCGCGACGTAGGTGAGTGCGACCGGTCGGTCGAGCGCATCGCCGAGTGCGATCACCGTGTCTTCGACGGCGCGATTCACACCGGGGGCGAGGAGTGTCGCGGAATCGTCGTCGTGAGCGGCAACAGCGAGTGAATCGATCGTGGCCCGGGTCTGTTCGGAGGGATACGCAAGTTCGTCGTACAGCCAACGGGTGGTGCGCGAATCGTCAGGTCGGCACGTGCGCGCAACGTTGCGCATGACAGTCACAAAGTGATCGATTACGTCCTCACGCAGCAGCGTCACCACGCTCATCCACGGTAGGGACGAGAAAAGTTTTCAGATCACGAAACGGTGAGAACAAAACTCTCGAGCATCGTGCGCGTCCAGGTCGTCTGCCACTCATGGCCCCACGAGGCGTCACTGACGAGTCGTGCGGTGGTGCCGTTGCGACAGGTCCACGATCCGGTGGTCGTGTCGGCGGTGCAGTCGTGCGCCGCGCCCCATGCATCGAGGGTTTCCGTCACAGGGGGAAAGGTGATCCCGGCAATCGCGCCTCCTTCGAACGGCACGACCATGTCCTGCTCACCGTGCAGGTGAACGAGGTTCACCGCACCTTGTGACGTGCACGGCGTCATCAATGCTCCCGCGCCCACGCCGATCGCGGTGACGAGCGACGGCATCGCGCAAGCAAGGCGGTACGCCATCATTCCGCCGTTCGAATGTCCGATCACCCATGTGCGGGCGGGATCGGTGGCGTACTCGGCGCGCACCTTCTCGATCACCGCGGTGAGGAATCCGACGTCGTCGGTGTCGTCGAGGTTCGCAAACGGGCAGCAGCCCCCGGCATTCCACGACTGCGGAAATCCGACGTCATCGCCGCTGCCCTCGGGGTACACCGCGACCGCGCGAATGCCGAGTTCGGCTGAGACCGCTTCGACGTCGACGTAATCACGAACTCCCGCAGCCGATCCGCCGATGCCGTGTAACACGACGACGAGTGCCGGAACGTCCGCACCGTCGGGTGGTGCCGACACGAGGTAGCGACGCTGCGTGCCGTCGGCGAGCGCGATCGTCTCTGCGCCGTCGTCGATCGTCGGCAACGAGCTCGCAGTGGGAAGCGACACCTGCGGTACCGCAACCGTCGTCTCGGTGACCGTGTCGGCGACCGGTTCGCCGCCGGCGCATGCAGCGAGCATGATGCACGCAGCAGCGGTGACGACGGAGAATCGGCGGGAGAGGGACATCACCCCACAGTCTGGCGACGCACCACCGAGGTCTGGATCCATAGAAGCATGACGCATGCCACGAGCAACGCGACGCCGCTCGCCAACCATGCCGCCGGGTAGCCGAGGTTGTCGGCCATGAATCCAAATGCATACGGGGCGACGAAAGAGCCGAGGTAGTAGCCGGTCAGCGTGATGCCGGTGGCGCGGGCCACGGACCCCGGCGCCAATTCGACGATCGCCACGTGCATGAGCCCCGAGTTCGTCGCGACGGTAAGCACGCCCGCGGCGAGGAAGACGAACAGCACCCACGTGGGCAGGAGGTCGTTGGCTGCGAGAACGAGCGCAGCGACGCCGCACGTAACGGTGAGCGTGATGATGACGTGAAAGCGACGGGCCACGCCGAGTCGGTCGGACACCGTCGCGATCGTGATCATGCCGAGGGCACTCGACATCGTCATGCCACCGGCGACGAATCCCGTTGCCCGCGACGACAACTCGAGCTGCTGCTTGAGGTACGGAACGATCCACAGGAAGAATGCACTCCCGCCCCCCGATGACAGGAACACCGATGCGCCGTACACCCACACGACTTTCGGTGCCGGCGCCGAAGGGGAACGCGTGCCCGACTTCGCCGCCTGCGTACTCGCACGCTTCGGGATGTTGATGCTCGTCTGCAACGACACGAACACCGACAGCACGGCGATGACGATGAGCACGTTGCGCCAACCGACGTCGTCGATGAACAGCCCGACGAGGATCGCCGAGCTACCGGAGAAGAACGGAGCGAATGACGTCTTCGTCGTCATCGCCACACCGCGCCGGCGTTCGGTGACGACCGACGAGACCGCGACGTTCGTGCCGATCGTCGCCATCGAATACGCGAATCCGCAGAAGAGCCCGTAGAAGAGGAGAATCCAGTACTGACCGATGAGGCTCGACGACGTCGCCATCACCGTGACGGTGAGCGATGCGGTGACGAGGGCCCGCCGCACGCCGAGCCGTTCGACGAGCCAGCCGGCCGTGAAGGCACCCGCACCCGTCGCGCCGAAGAACAGACCGGTGATGAGCCCCGCGGCCGCGCGGGAAATCCGGAGATCGTCCATGAGGTCGGGTACGAGGTAGCCCATCGTGTTCGCCGATACCGCGCCCATCGCGATGACGAATGCACTGGAGAGAACGACGCGCAGCGCACCGCTCTCCGAATTGCCTACTTCGACTTCCCCCACTCGGGAGATAGTAGGTCGTGGCTAGGAGTCGACCCGAATCTCGTCACCCGAACGGATGAGGCCGGCGTACGTGCCGTTGCGGGCCATGAGGTCGTCGTGCGTGCCGATTTCGGCGATTCGTCCGTCTTCGATGACGACGATGCGGTCGGCGTCGCGCACCGTCGACAACCGATGTGCGATGACGAGTGCCGTGCGGTTGCGCATTGCATCGGCGAGCGCCTCCTGGACGAGCGATTCATTCTCGTAGTCGAGATGGCTCGTTGCCTCGTCGAGGATGATGACGGCGGGATTCTTAAGCAGCAAACGGGCGATGGCAAGACGCTGTTTCTCGCCGCCCGATAGGCGGTAGCCGCGGTCGCCGACGACGGTGTCGTAGCCGTCGGGGAGTGCGGCGATGACGTCGTGGATGCGCGCCGCGCGGCATGCTGCAACCATCTCGTCGTCACTTGCGCCGGGACGCGCGTACAGCAGGTTGGTGCGCACCGAGTCGTGGAACATGTGCGGATCCTGCGGTACCACGCCGATCGCTGCACGCAGCGATTCGCCCGTGAGGCTGCGCACGTCGTGCCCGTCGATACTCACGCTGCCGCCGGTGACGTCGTACAAACGTGCGACGAGCTGGGAGAGAGTCGTCTTGCCCGCACCACTCGGGCCGACGAGGGCGATCGTCTCTCCCGGTGCGACGTGCAGGCTGACGTCACGAAGCACATCAACGTCGGGGTCGCTGCCGGCGGCGACCATCGTTCCTTCCAGCGAGCCGATTGACGTGGCCGATGCGGGTGGGTAGCGGAACGTCACGTGGTCGAAGCGCACCTCGCCGCGGGCTGCGACGAGGGGTTTCGCGTCGGGAGCGTCGGCAACGGCGACGGGTGCATCGAGCACCTCGAACACGCGGTCGAAGCTGACGAATGCGGTGAGGATCTCGAGACGCGCGTTTGTGAGACCGGTCAGCGGCTGGTACACGCGCTGCACGAACGCCGACATCGCGACGAGCGTGCCGATCGTGATGCCGCCGTCGATGACGAGGAATGCACCGATGCCGTACACCGCAACGGCGCCGAGTGCCCCGACGAGTCCGAGTGCAACGAAGAAGACTCGTCCGTACATTGCCGAGCGCACACCGATGTCGCGAACGCGACCGGCGCGCTGGGAGAAGCCGGCGACCTCGTCCTTGTGTCGACCGAACAGCTTCACGAGCATCGCCCCGGCGACGTTGAAGCGCTCGGTCATCTGGGTGTTCATCGCCGCGTTGTTCTCCATCTGTTCACGGAACATCGCCTGCACCCGCGATCCGACGCGACGTGCGGGGATGATGAAGACGGGCAGAACGACGAGCGACAGCAGGGTGAGGCGCCATTCGAGGGCGAACATCGCAGCGAGGGTGGTGACGAGTACAACGACGTTCGACACGACGCTGCCGAGCGTTCCGGTGATGGCAGTTTGTGCACCGACGACGTCGTTGTTCAGTCGCGAGATGAGCGCACCGGTCTGCGTCCGGGTGAAGAAGGCGAGGGGCATCGTCTGCACCTTGTCGAACAGCGCGACGCGCAGGTCGTAAATGAGTCCTTCGCCGATTCGCGACGAGAACCAGCGCTGCACGATCTGAAGTAGTGCATCACCAAAGGCGGCAACGACGAGGACGATGGTGAGGGTGACGATGAGCCCGCGGTCTGCCCGGGGAATCGCGTCGTCGACGATCCGACGGAACAGGAACGGGGGCACGAGTGCCACGAGTGCACCGATGAGGATCGTGCCGACAAAGCCGATGATCGCGCGCGTGTACGGAGCTGCAAAGTGTGCAACCCTCGGGAGGGACTTGCGGGAGAGGCGTTGCCCCGCGACCGCACTCTTGTCGCGCGGGATGAGCATGAACGGATGCACCGCAGTACGTTACGCCCGCAGCCGTATGCGGCGATCATCGCGGACAAGGGTCACTGCTCGGAGACGGTAGTTTTGTGGTATCGGACAACGCGAGTCCGCAACCAGGGAGACCTCCAATGACCGTCCGCCGATTCCTCGTATCTGCCGCACTTGTTATCGCCTCCGGTGGCGTCATCGCAGCACCAGTCTCGGCAAACACCGACCCCGGGATCTACCCGGCGACGCAGACGGTGAACGGCTTCGTGAACAAGCCGATCACCCCCACCGCCGTGTACACCGACATCGGCGTGCGCAACTCGAAGGACTTCTTCGTCGCCCCCGGCTCGCCGGCCCTGCCGACCGGACTCACCATCAACGAGGACACCGGGGTCGTGTCGGGAACGCCGACTGCGGCCGTATCGGGTCGCGTCGTGCGCGTTCAGATGGAGGAAAACAACGACGGAAATCTCACCTTCTTTGCGACGATCACCTTCAACATCTCCGTTGCATCATTGGCACCCGCGACGCAAACAGTGAGCGGTACCACCGGTCGCGCGATCACCCCGACCACCGCGATCACCGCGACGGGCTTCGACACGCCGACGTACACCGTCGCTCCAGCGCTTCCCGCAGGTCTTGCGATGAACGCGAGCACCGGTGTCATCAGCGGTACCCCAACAGCGGCGATCGGTGCAACGACGTACACGATCACCGCCACGCAGGGCACACTCACGGCATCGACGACTTTGTCGGTGACGATCGCCCAGGCAGAGAAGACGATTCGCTGCAGGAAGGGCACGACCGTGCGTCGCGTCACCGCGGTTGCCCCGAAGTGCCCAACGGGATTTGTGCGCGTTCGTCCGGCGACGAACTGACGATCTACCGTTGGCCCCATGCCGGCCGGTGACGCTGCATGGGGCCCGGAGTGGGATGAGGTAGCCGACGTCGTCGTCGTGGGCGGCGGCGCCGCTGCATTCGCTGCTGCTTGGTCGGCGAGCCGCGCCGGTGCGAGTGTCATCGTGCTCGAAAAGGCGCCCATCGTCGGCGGCACCACCGCAAAGTCCGGCGGTGTCATGTGGATTCCGAACAATCACCACATGCGCTCGGCCGGTCTCGTCGACGAACGCGAATCGGCGATTCGGTACATGGCCCGCTGCGCGTACCCGACGCTGTACGACCCAGCGCAACCGCATCTCGGGCTGCCCGAAGATCGTCTGCGGCTCATCGAAGTGTTCTATGACGCCGGTGCGCAGTATGTCGAGGACGTTGAGCGTGAAGGTGTCGTTGAATTCGCACCGCTCGATTACCCCGATTACAACGCGCAGTTGCCGGAAGACACCGCACCCCGTGGACGCTCGCTGAAGCTGAAGTACCCCCCAACCTGGCGCAAGGGCGTCGATTCGTGGGGCGGTGTGTGGTTGGTGGAGAGCCTCGAAAAGGGTGCGCATGCACACGGCGCGCGCACGATGCTCGAGCACCGCGTCGCCGGAGTCGTGCGCAACGAAGCGGGTGAGGTGGTCGGCGTCGAGGCGCACACCGGGCGTCGCACCAAGCTCATCGGTGCGCGCAAAGGCGTCGTCTTCGGCTCGGGTGGATTCCTGCACAACCCCGAGTTGCGACGCGAGTTCCTGCGCGGACCAATCTTCGGCGGTGCGGCATCGCTGAATGCCACCGGTGATCTCGTCGGCATTTCGTCGACGATCGGTGCGCGACTCGGCAACATGGCGCACGCATGGTGGGACCAGGTCGTGCTCGAGCTCACGCACCGGCTCACCGAGACGATCGACGACGTGTACTCGGCGTTCGGGGATTCGATGATCATGGTCAACCGCTTCGGTCGTCGTGTCGTCAACGAGAAGGCGCCGTACAACGAACGCGGTCAGGCGCACTTCGCCTGGGATCCGCACCGTCTCGAATATCCGAATCGCGTGCTCTTCATGATTTTCGACGACGACGTCGTGCAGAACCCGGCGAAGAGCCCCTTCCGCTGGCCCGTGCCGATGCCCGGTGAAACCGCCGACTACGTGATCACGGCGAACACGCTCGACGAACTCGCCGTGAAGATCAATGAACGTCTCGCGAAACTCGGCGCGTTCGTGTCACACGTACAGCTCGACGACGGGTTCGTCGGCACGCTGCGCTCGACGATCTCGCGATTCAACGTGATGGCGGTGGCGGGGCGTGACGCGGACTTCTCGCGCGGCGAGACGATGGTCGAACAACGCTGGTCGGTTGCCGGTCGCGAGGGCATGCCGAACAAGACCATGCATCCGCTGCGCGATTCGGGTCCGTACCACTGCATCCTGTTGGGTGGCGGTGCGCTCGACACGAAGGGTGGCCCGGTCACCGACGAGTTCGGGCGGTTCGTCGACCAGCACGGATCGATCATCGAGGGCATCTACGGTGCGGGCAACTGCGTCGCCTCACCCGCGGGTCAGGCGTATTGGGGTGCGGGCGGCACGATCGGTGTTGCGTTCACGTTCGGTGCGATAGCCGGAGAGCACGCCGCGGCACAACCGTCGCGCACTCCCGGCTGAGTCACGGCGCTACGCGACCGACGCAGCGACGGGCACATTGAGTCGTCGCGACGGATTCCGAATGTCGCGAGCGCAACTTACTTCTGCTTGAAGCCTTTCGGGCACTTCGCGTTCACGGCGGTGACCTGTTTCGTCGTCTTGCCCTTCACGCAGGTGATCGTTGTGCGTACCTTCGACGACTTGCCCGCCGCGGTGACTCCCGCTCCCGAGGCAATCTTCAGCGTGGCGCGCTTGATCGTGAAGTTGTTGCCCGCACCGCCCTGGGCGTAATAGATACGAAAGACATTTGAACCCGGTGCGGTCTCGTAGCCGGTCGGGTCGAGGCGACCTTGATCGGTACCGGTGAGCACCTGCGGCGTGCTCCACACGAGACCGTCATTCGACGACGACACGAACAACTGTTGACGCGCACCGCAGCCGGGGCCGTTGGCCATGATCATCAGCCATTCGCCGTTGGTCGCGCGCAGAACCTCGGTGTCGACGTAGCCACCCTCGAGGCGCCATCCCGCTTCCTTCGTGAACGACACACCGTCGACGGAGATGTACGACGCCACCTTCTCCGGGCAGCTCGAATTCAGCACCGGTGATTCGACAATGTAGATACGAATGCGGCCGTCGGGCAAGCGAACGGGATCCGGGACACCCCATGCCTTCTGATCCTTGGATACCTGCATGCCCGATGATGCGAGCGTTGCCGGTCCCATGGAGAGGCAATCGGCGGTGAGGCACGCAGCGGAGTGCACGGCCTGTGTATTCGACGCCATGTCCATGCGCTTGAAGTACGCGCGCGCGCCGTTCGCGGTCTGTGCGATCGCAAAGTCGCTAACGGGGCCGCCACCGGTGGAAAGTGTCTCCGACGTGCATGTACCTGTATCGGTGCACAGGCTCACAGCCGTGCCGGTGGGAACCATGTCGCTGCGCCACACACGGTCGGCACCGCCGACGCGTTCGACGTGCGGCGAGACGCCGTTCATGCCGAGCGATACGGCATCGTCGGTGAGCTGCCATGTCACCGCGGCGGATGCCGGGTTCGGTGCGGCGCTGCCGACGAGCACGGCGGCAACGAAAACGGACAGGAAACGGCGGAGTGTGGGTCGTGTGAGCACCCGGTAACAGTAGCGATCTATCGTGGGGCGTGTGGGCAGTGCGGGGCGCAAGCGTGCGGACGGCCGTGCCACGATGCGGGCATTGCTCGCTGCAGCCCACCGTGAAGTCGAAAAACACGGGCTCATCGACTTCAACCTCGACCGGGTGCTCGCCGACGCCGGTGCGGCGCGCAGCTCGCTGTACCACCACTTCGGCAGTCGCGAGGCACTCATCGCCGCCGTCGAATTCGAGACTGCGGCACGCACACTTCAGGCCGAGATGGATCTCATGCGCGTGGTCATCTTGTCGGCGAAGTCGGTCGACGACGTCATCGCATTGCTCGAGGCGGGTCTGCGCGGTGACGGTGGAGCCGCGAGTCGTGCCCGGCGCATCCGGCGCATCGAGCAACTCGTCATTGCATCGCGCAGCAAGGCCCTTGTCGATATCGTTGCGGCGGCTCAGCGCGTCGGCACGAAGCACCTCGCCGACACGTTGACCATGGCTGCGGAGAAGGGCATCATCGCACCGCGCATCGACACCATGGCGCTGTCGATGTGGTTGCAGACCCATTTCGTGGGGCGCAACGTTCTCGACGTGCTCGATGATCCGGCGGTCGAGGCCGAGTGGATCACCGGTGTCGTCGAGGCGGCCCGTCATCTGTTCACTCGTGGTTCAGGCGAGGAGTGACATAGTCAGAGTTGCCCTGCGGGGTGGCGGGCGAGCCCCGTCGTTGCCGTGAAATAGCGGTCTTCTCGCCGCCCGTCGAATGGGGCCTCGGTGGGGCAGGCCATGCCGGTTCGTGGTTGAATGTACGCCAAACGGTTGATTGTCCGACAGACGGACAATTGTCCGATATGGGACAGTTGATAACGAGTTATCAATTCACGAGACACACCACAGGAGAGACACCATGGCCACAGCGGCACCAATGCGACTTCACCACACCGCGTACCTCTCGAAGGATCTCGAGAAGACCCGCGCCTTCTACGAGGACATCGTGGGTCTGCCCCTCGTTGCCACGTGGTCGGAAGCCGATGAGCTCTTCGGTGCGGTTCGTGTGTACTGCCACTGCTTCTTCGGAATGCCCGACGGCAGCGCGCTCGCGTTCTTCCAGTTCGCCGAGAAGAAGGACCAGGACGAGTTCGATCCGCCGCTCACGCCGTCGCCGTTCCGCCACATCGCGCTGAACGTCACCGCCGACGCACAGGTCGCAATCCACGAGCGCCTGAAGAAGGCCAACTGGAAGCCCGAGGGAACCTACGTGCTCGAGCACGGCTACTGCCGCTCGCTGTACACCGAGGATCCCAACGGCATGCTCCTCGAGTTCACGTGCGATGCTCCCGGCGCCGAGAAGATCAACGCCGATCGTCGCAAGGATGCGCACGAGACGCTGAAGCGCTGGCTCGCAGGGGATCACACCTCGAACAACAACTACCGCTGACCGTCGGCCATCCCCCCATGGCTGCCGGGTCGATCCTGTTCGTCCACGGCTCGTTCTTTTCGGGATGGTGCTGGATGCCCGTCATCCAACACCTCTCGGACACTCACCTGACGTGCCGCACGGTGGAGTTGCCGTTCACGTCGCTCGCCGACGATGCGCAGCATCTGCGAGCGGAAATCGCGCGAGCGGCTGTGCACGGTCCGGTCACCGTCGTGGCGCACAGCTACACGGGAATCACCTTGTCGCTCGCCGGACATGCGGCACAGCATCACGTATACGTCGCCGCGCGCATGCCGGCACTCGGTGAGTCGCAGGCCGCACTGAACGCAACGTGGGGCAACCCCGATTTCCGCACGTGCATGGTCGTCGACGATTCGGGAGCGCTGAATCTCACCGACGACGCGCACCGATTCCTCTTCCACCGCAGCGATCCGAACCTGGCGCAACTGGCGATGACGTACCGCCGTCCGATGCGCAGCGAGATACCCGTCGAACCGCTCGACAATCCGGCGTGGTTGTCGGTGCCCTCGAGTTATCTCGTGTGCGGTGACGACCGTGCGGTGAACGTCGACCAGCAGCGCGTTCGCGCCGGCTGGGCGAAGCATTCACTCGAGATCGACTGCGATCACTCGCCGTTCTTCTCCGCACCGCAACAAACCGCGAACTTCATCGCCGACACCCATGCGGCGGTCACGCGATGACGGTCGCCGCTGCCGTCATGACGGCGACGAATCCGGTGAGCAGCGAGGCTCAGCCCTTCGCGCGACGCGTCGAGCGGGGCAACATCGCCAGTCGGGCGAAGTCGCGCGAGATCGACTCGGCGGTGGCGAGCAACTTCGGCAGATGCACGCGCTTCAACTCGGCGATCGACGTTTCGGCGGCATTCACGGTGACGTTCACGGCCGCGACCACGGCACCGTCGGCGTTGCGCACGGGTGCTGCGATCGACCGGATACCCAAGCTCAACTGCTCGTCCGACAACGCCCAGCCCCGGGTCCGCACCTGGCGCAACGAGGCATCGAGCGTGCGCCGCACGAGCTTGGTGCGTGGCACGATGTCGGACCGCGACGGCGTGCGCAGTACGCGGTCGAGTTCGCGGGGCTCAAGATCGGCGAGCAGCACGTGGCCCATCGACGTGGCGTACGCGGGAAAGCGCGTGCCGATGTGCACCGACAAGCCGATGATCTTCGGCACTGCGACGCGCGCGGTGTACACGATGTCCGATCCGTCGAGCTGCGACATCGAACTCGATTCCTTCGTCGTCGCAACGAGCGACTCAAGATGCGGTTGTGCGACGTCCCACAGCCCCTGCGCGGCGATGTACGCGGTGCCCAACTCGAGAACCCGGGGTGTCAACGAGTACTGCCCGTCGACGGAGCGCACGTACCCGAGTCGTTCGAGCGTGATGAGCAAGCGACGCACCGTCGGTCGCGCAAGTTTCGTCGACTCGGCTACTTCGCTCACTGACAGCGACAGATGCGACAGCGAGAACGCACGGATCACCTCGAGTCCGCGGGCGAGTGCCTCGACGAAGTCGGGTTCGGTTTCGCGTCGTGCCATCGCCCCTCACCGTACGAGGTCGTCCGGTCGGTCCGCACATCGCGCCGCCGCTCCCCGTATCAAGTCGTCTCTCATTCCGCCCATTTCACGGAGGTTCCACGCATGACCACGAACGCCAAACCCCTCGACGGGCTGCTCGTCGCCGATCTGTCGCGGGTGCTCGCCGGGCCCTATTGCACGATGCTGCTCGCCGACATGGGTGCCACCGTCATCAAGGTGGAGAGCCCCGGCGGTGACGACACCCGCACGTGGATGCCGCCGGTGAAAGACGGCGTTGCAACGTATTACATGTCGATCAACCGCAACAAGAAGTCGGTCGTGCTCGACTTCGGCAAAGAAGAGGACGTGAAGCTGGCCCGCGAACTCGTGCGTCGCGCCGACGTGTGCGTCGAGAATTTCAAGGTCGGCGGCCTGCGCAAGTTCGGTCTCGACTACGAGTCGGTTGCCACGACGAACCCGGGTCTCGTGTATCTCTCCATCTCCGGCTTCGGCACGAAAGAGGGTGCAAAACTGCCCGGATACGACCTCATCGTGCAGGCCGTGTCGGGTCTCATGAGCCTCACCGGTGAACCCGACGGCCCGGCCTTCCGCGCCGGTATCTCGGTATTCGACGTGATGGCCGGGTTGCATGGCACGATCGGTCTGCTCGCCGCCCTCAACGAGCGCAACCGCACCGGCAAGGGACAACACGTAGAGGTGAACCTGCTCGCCTCGGCGATGTCGGGACTCGTGAATCAAACCGCGGCCTACACGTCGGCAGGTGTCGTTCCGTTCCGCATGGGTAACGCGCACCCGAGCCTCTTCCCGTACGAGGCGTTGCCGACGAAGGACCGCGACCTCATCATTGCCGCGGGCAATGACAAGCAGTTCCGCGCATTGTGCAAAGTGCTCGGCATCGAACACGTCGCCGACGATCCGCGATTCACGATCAATGCCGACCGCACGAAGAACCGCGAGGAGCTGCGTCCGCTGCTGCTCGAACAGCTCGCCAAGTGGAACTCGGACGACCTCTTCTACGCGCTAAACGACGTCGGTGTGCCGTGCGGACCGATCAACACGATCGGTGACGGCGTCGAGTTGGCCCAGAAGCTCGGCCTGCGACCGCGGGTCACCCTCGGTGAGGGCGACCGTAAGGTCGACCTCGTGCGGAATCCGATCACCTTCTCCACGGGGGAACTCACGTACGAACTGCCGCCGCCGTTGCTCGGCGAGCATTCCGATGACATCCGCCAGTGGCTGAGCAACAAATAGGAGACACCGAACATGACGTCGCAACGCACCACCTACCGCACCGGTCTCGGTGCATCCGATGCCGACAGCATCACGCTGCTCGGCCATGACCTCGCGAGTGAACTGCTCGGCAAGATTTCCTTCGGTGAGCTCGCGTACTACCTCATTACGAAGCAGCGTCCGTCGAAGGGGCAGCTCGTCATGTTCGAGGCGGTGCTCACCGCACTTGCCGACCACGGTTTCACACCCACGGCGATCGCTGCACGACTCACGTATGCGAGCGCACCCGATTCGTTGCAGGGCGCGCTCGCCGCGGGTCTGCTCGGTGGCGGTTCGCGATTCCTCGGCGTCACCGAGAACTGCGCCAACTTCCTCGCTGCCGAACTTGCCGCAATGCCATCAACGCCGACAACCGCGGAACAATGGGACGCGGCGGCCGTCGAGTCGGTGCGTCGTCAGCGTGAACGCGGCGGATTCGTGCCGGGCCTCGGGCACCCGGTGCACAAGCAGGGTGATCCTCGTACGCCGGTGCTCATGGCGCTGGCACGCGAAAACGGCACGTTCGGACCACATCTGTCGTTGTTCGAGGCGATCGGTCGCGTACACCCGCAGGTACTCGGCAAGACCCTGCCGCTCAACGGCGCCGGTGTGTGCGGGGCGGTGCTCGCCGATCTCGGCTTGCCGATGGGCGTGTTGCGCGGTGTCGCGTTGCTTGCTCGCTGTGCGGGATTGCTCGGACATCTCGTCGAGGAGCAGAACGATCCGGTCGGCATCGACATTTACATGAACGTCGATCGCAACACCGACTACCAACCACCGCAGCGGTAGCACGCAACGCGCACGCGGCGCGCTCGGCATCGTGACGACGAACCATCGATTTGTCGTCATTCTGTAACAATCAGCCCCTCTACGGCGGGGTCGTCTTCACCGAGGGTGCACATCTCGTTGCCCGTTGTTCGGTACTTTGTCCGCTAGTCGGTCAATAGGCCGGCGACTCACCAACACATGGGGGTAATTCGAAATGGCATCACTGGCACCCAGCGCGTCACAGCGCTGGCACAACTGGGTGGAGCGACATCCCGTCGGCGGCTTGGCCGTCATCGGTGTCATCGCCACCCAACTCGGTACCTACTTCGGGTACGTGTTCCCGGCCGTCGGTCTTCCGACACTTCCCTGGCCGATGTACAACGGCGCACTCGCGCTGGGCATCAACGGCCCGAGCTGGGGCTCGTACTTCAACGCGGACTTCACCATCGCCGGCACCAACGCCGGTTGGTTGTTCTTCTCGGGGCAGGCGCTGCACTTCGTCAACGGCATCGTGTTCGCGATGCTGTTCGGCATCTTCGCCCACAAGGCGATTCCCGCCAAGGGACACGTGGCAAAGGGACTCATTTACGGCGTGGTCATGACGATCATCAGCGCCGGATTGCTCGTTCCGTACGCCTACGTGGCCGAGCAGGGGTACGGACTGTTCCTCTTCTCGGGTCCCGATGGCTGGAAGCTCCCCGCGGGCATCCTCATCTGGCACCTCATCTACGGATGGTTCATCGGAATGCTGTACCAGCCCAAGGGCGACAGCTGACGAGAACGTTCTGAAATAGAACGCCAACAAGGGCGTCCGGCTCGCAATGCGGGTCGGACGCTTTTGTTTTTCCGGGGTGGTCTAGCGGAACAGACGCTTGGCGGCGAGTTCGGCGCCCTGTGCGAGTGATGCGAGCTTCGCGAATGCGACGTCGGGATCGATCGTCGTCGTGCCGACGTGCACGGAAAAGCCGCAGTCGACTCCCGCGAGCAAGCGATCGGGTTCGACGACTTCGGCCCAGCGTTCGAGGCGTTGAGCGACGAGTTCCGGATGCTCGATGTAGTTCGACTGCGGCTCGATGACGCCGGGGCAGATGAACTTGTACTTCGGTACGCCGAGCTCCTTCAGCTTGAGCCATTCGTGCGAATGCCGCGGGTTCGCACCTTCGAACAACACGGTTTGCGGTTTTGCCGTCCACACGATGTCGATGATGTCCTCGATCGGCACGTCGTGGTGGTGCGGGCCGGGGTAGTTGCCCCAGCACAGGTGCATGCGCAACTGCTCGGCGGGGATGTTGCGCACCGCGTGGTTGAGGGCCTCAATGTTCGTGCGGATGGTCGCACGGAACTCCTCGAGCGAAAGTTTCGCGTAGGCCGAGTGGCGTCCCATCGCGAGGTCCGGGCAGTCGACCTGCACGACGGCACCGGCCGCAGCGATCGCCTCGTATTCGAAACGCATCGCTTCGGCGATCGCGAACAGGTATTCCTCGCGGGTCGGGTAGTACTCGTTGCCGAAAAACAACGACACGACGCCGGGCGATGCCGCACTCGTGAAGATGTCATCGTGGCCGACGGCTTTCGCCGCACGACGCAACTCCGTCATGTCCTTCACCGCCGCGGTGCGGTCGAGCACCTCGATAGGCCCGGTGCACGCAGGCGCCGAGCGCTTGCGACGTCCCGGGTTGCCCGCCACCGCCTCGGCCGAGCGCGGGTAATCGACGAGATCCTCGAAGAAATAATTCTGCACCGATTCACCGGCAAAGCCGGAGAGACGGTCCTTTACGTACGTCGCGTACGACGGCTTCGACATCTCGCCGTCGTTGATGATCGTGACACCGGCCTCGACCTGCTTGCGCACGACGAGATCAACGGCGGAATTCACCTTCTCGTCGAGCGCGGTGCGGTCGACGGGGATGCCGTCGCCGACGGCCCACATCACTTTGATGAGGTCGTCGGGGCGCGGCAGGCTGCCCGTGTGAGTGGATGGAATGGTGCGTGCGGCTCGGGCCACGGCTCGACCTCCTGTGGTCGCTGACCTTCGTACCTTAGATCTCTCGTCTGATGCGCTGGACCGCGTGAGATCGACGGGCGATGTGCGTCAGGGCGTGACGGTTACGACGTGACGGTCACGAAGATGCCGCCATCCGCTTCGCGCGCGGAGTAACGGGTGAGTGCACGGTCGGCGGGACCGTTGACGACCTCGCCCGTGGCGGGGTCGAACTTCGATCCGTGCAAGTCGCACTCGAGCACCGATCCGCGGCGTTCGACCGGGTAACCGGCATGTGTGCAGTTCACACGAAACGCCGAGATTCCACTCGATGTGCGGGTGACGACAACGCCAATGGTGCCGCCTCGCGGGGCGGACACATTGACGACTCGCGATGCGCCGACGGCGAGTGCCGTTGCATCGAGTGCGCGCACCGTCGTCGACGTCTGTACGGGCTCGTCCTTTTTCGGTTGCCAACGCAACCTGCCGTTGCGTTCGGTGCACACGAAGGTCTTGTTGCCGACCTTGCGTTCGCGACCGGCCTTCTTGCACGGATCGCCCTTGGCGATGCCCGGTGACGCCGCGAATGCCGCACCGGCGGGAGCGGCAACGAGCCACGCTGCAGCAGCGCCGACGGAGGTGAGAAAGGTACGTCGTGATGACGGAGGTGTGGCCATGCCCGCACCCTAGCCCTGTGACATGACGGGAAAGTATCGTTGCGGCGTGGCGGCAACCGGAGATCGCCGCGCCGTATTTCCGGCGATCGAGAAGAAGCACGGCAAGCCCGCAGCGCACTGGCTGAAACTGCTGACGGACCTCGGTGACGTGAAGTACGCCGAGCAAATGTCGTTCCTCCAGGAGCGCCACGGTTTCAGTCGGGCACACGCAAATGCGCTCGTCATGTACGCGCGCGGCTCGACCTCGTCGCAACGCTTCGACGGACCGGCGGCGTACTTCGCATCGATTCCGCCGAAGCATCGCGCGTTGTCGAAGAAGATGTTCGCCGCCGTGCAGGCGAAATATCCGACCCTGACCTTTGAGGTCGCGTGGAATCAGCCGATGCTGCGCAAGGGGAAGGACATCGTCTTTGCAGTGGGTTCTTCGTCCAACCATCTCCTCATCAACCTCGGCAGCAAGAAGGTGCTCGACGCATTCGCCGACCGACTGGCCGACTTCGAGGTGAACAAGTACACGATCCGCATTCCGCTCGACTGGGTCGTGAATACGTCACTGCTCAATGCGCTCGTCGCCGCGCGGCTCAAGGAATTGGGTTCGGCGTCGATGACCACAGCGCGCAAGACGGGTACGAAGCGCAAGACTCGTTCGTAGATTGGACGCGTGACCGAACGTCGTCCCCTCGAGGCAGAATTTCTCGCCAACCCGCGCAGCCGGTGGCGAAACCTCGCGATCCTGCACCGAATTGCCACCGAAATTCTTCGTGGCATGCGACGTCTGCACTTCGTCGGGCCGGCCGTCACCGTGTTCGGCTCGGCCCGTGTGCGCGAGGGTTCACCGGAGTACACAAATGCATTGGCCGTCGGTCGGGCACTCGGCGAAGCGGGGTTCGCCGTCATCACCGGCGGGGGACCCGGTGTCATGGAGGCGGCGAACCGTGGTGCCCGTGAGGTTGGTGCGACGAGCGTCGGTTGCACGATCAAGTTGCCGCGCGAGGAGAAGCCGAATCCGTATCTCGACGTGCACGTCGACTTCCATTACTTCTTCGCCCGCAAGTTCATGCTCACGAAGTACTCGCTCGGCTTCGTCGTGTTTCCCGGTGGTTTCGGGACTGCCGACGAATTGTTCGAGGCCCTCACCCTCATTCAGACGGGCAAGATGCACGATTTCCCTGTGGTCGTGTGCGGGAGCGACTTTTGGCAGCCGCTTCGCGATCAGCTGCAGACGATGCTTGATGCAGGCATGATCTCGGCGCATGATCTCGACTTGTTGAAGTTCACCGATGATCCCGCCGAAGCGCTCGCACACGTGAAGGCGTTCGCGCCGCGCAGCGGCAAGGCTGTTCGCCCGCCGCGCCAGATTCCGCTACTCGGAGAGAAGAAGGAATCAGCCCCCACGCTCTGAGAACTGCGCGAAGCACCTCTTTTCACTACTGATACCGTGTGATGGCGGAGGTCGTTGAGTGGCTGGGGCAGGAGCGGTAGTGCGCCGTGGACTACGCCTTGTCATCGCCGGCTGCCTCATCTTTCTCGTTGCAATGGTCGTCCCTGACGGCGACGGCTCCGTCGAGGTTGCGGAGTCCTCGGGAAGCCCCACTGTCACCGCACCGCCCGCTCCGACGCTCTCACTGAGTACGCCAAACCAAGATCCCGGAGATTTCGAGATTTCCGGTTTCGGCAGTGGCGACACGCTGCTCGTATCCGTTGGTTTCGTCGATCCACCAGCTGGTACGACTTTCACGCTGACAAATACCGGTGGCTTGACAGCCGGCCATAACTACAGCTTCGGTAGTGGCAAGACGCAGTTGTCCTTCACCAGCTCGCAGGCGAATGCGAATACGGCGCTTGCTGCCATGACGGTGTCGACGGGGGCGACGAACGGCACGATCACGATTCGAGTGTCGGCATCGAAGAGCATCGCCAACGTTTATTACAACCCGATCAACGACCATTATTACGAGTTCATTGGCTCTCCGAATCAGCTGTCAACGGAGTGCTATTCCGGAAGCTACGCAGGTGGAAACTGCGTGACGAACATTGAGAATGCAATCAGTACCAAGACGCGATACGGCGTGAATGGATACTGGGTGACAATTACGAGTGCTCAAGAAAATGAGTTCCTCGCCACGTATATGAATGCGCCGAATATTGCAATCGGCCTCTCGGATCGCCAGACCGAAGGCACGTGGCGCTGGCTGGCGGGCCCCGAGGCCGGACAGTCGACGATTCAGACGGGATACTCAAGATGGGCGGGTGGAGAGCCGAACAACTGTTGCTCGGGTGAGGACTATGTCGTTACCAATTGGGGTTCGAGCGGCTATTGGAATGACTACGGAATGCGATCATTCACTGATCAATTGGCGTACGTCGTCGAGTACTCGGGTACGTACACGGGAAGTGACGTTGCATCGGCCACGGTGAGCGCCATTGTCGACAATGCACCGAAGAACGTCACTGCGACGCGTGCGACACCCGTCGTATCGGGATCGCTCGACATCTCTTGGACGGCGCCGGCAACGGGAACCGTTACGAGCTACACCGCAACATCGAACCCCGGTGGCTTTACTTGCACCGTATCGACGACGAGTTGCACGATTTCAGGTCTCACGAACGGCACGTCGTACACGTTCACCGTTCAAGCCACGTTCAATACGACACCGGTGACGACGAAGACGTCGACAGCAAGCGCTGCAGCGATTCCCGACGACGGAAGCTTGCCGACGGTGAGTTCGTTCACATCGGCAGATTCGTCGCCGTCACGCAGCACGAGTTTCACCTACACCCTGGTGATGTCGAAGCGCGTCACCGGCGTAGCAAGTGCCGACTTCGAGAATGCCGGTACGGCAACGGGATGCTCATTCACACCGAGTGCCTCGTCGGGCACGACGCTCACGATCACGGTGTCGTCATGTTCCTCAGGCACGATCATCCCACGATTGAAGTCGGGGCAAATTGCCGACTTGGTGGGCAATACCGGCCCGGCAACGAACGTCAACGCAACGACGACGATCACTCGCGATTCAACGGCCCCGACCCTCACGTTCACCGCACCGTCCACGGCATCAACAACCTCCGTGACGTTCACCGTGACTGGTGACGAACCACTCGACTGTTCGACGCTCACTTCGGCCGACTTCGTACTCACCTCGGGGTTGTCGTCCATCTCGTCGGTGGCAACGGGTGGATCATCGTCGATCTGCACGGTGACGGCGCTGTCGACTGCCACGGCCGGGGGAACCTCTGTGACGGCGACGCTCACGGCCTCGGGATCGTTCTCGATGACCGATTCAGCCGGGAATGCACAAACTGCCATGGACGTCTCGACGCGATCGATTGTGGTGACCGTGCCGTCGCCGGCTGCGCCACCGAGCCCGACAACATCGTCAACGTCAACGACCACTACAACGTCGACAACTACGACGTCGACAACGGTTGCTCCCGCCCCGACGACGACGGTGCGACGTCCGCCGCGCACCACGCTCCCACGAGTCACGACGACCGCCCCCGTTGTTGCATCGACCAGCGTGCCGGTAACGACGACGGTGCGTGCACCCGTGTCGGTCACCACGACGTCACTTGCCGCACCAACGACAACGACTTCAACGACGGTGGCGCCGTCGACTACCGTCGAGCGCCGCCTCATCGTCGAGGCCGTGCCGACACCGATCACCGGCCCGCAGACGGTGTCCTCAACGACGCTGCCACTGTCGCAGCCCATCGCTCCGGTCGACGTACAGCGTTACGTGCAGCAACAGAGTCAGAACGTGCGCGACTTGTCGCTGCCGATCTACATGTCGAACCAGCTTCCGTCTCCCGAACCGAACAGTCCGCTCGTCATCCAGACCACCAACACGCAGCTGAACATCGTCACCATCAACGACCAGGTCATTCAGTTGCAGGACGGGGATGGTTTCCGGCTGTCGGTGAGTGCCACGGACGGCGGGGGAGACATTCTCCCTGTCAACACGAACGGCGCGATCGTTGTCAATCAGAACGACTTCATCTCGGTGTCGGGAACGGGATTCCGCCCCAACTCGACGGCAGTGGTGTGGCTGTTCTCGGTGCCGAATCGCCTCGGCACGGCGAACGTGGGGGCCGACGGATCGTTCAGTGACCGTATGGCGTTGACCGACGGTATCGAGCCCGGTGAGCACACCGCTCAGGTGAACGGGATCACTGCAGGTGGAGCACTTCGTTCGCTGAATCTCGCCGTTGAAGTGATCGAACCGGTCACGGCGATCGATCTCGCCGATGCAGCGGTGCTCGGCAAGAGTGACTCGGGCCGCGCACCGGGCCCGCGGGCGACCATCGCCCAGTACTCGCCGCAAAACGATCCCGAGACGACCCGCAATCTCGCCGTTGCTGCGACCGCACTCATGTCGCTGGCCGCTGCAGGTGTGGCTCGTAATCGTCGCGAGGAGCGCCGGGGCAAGCTCGCGAGTGTCGTCACCAAGAAACTGAAGGCGGTACAGGTCGGCGACGAGGGTGCCGGAGACCTGAGCGCAACGTGGCGCGGTCTCGGCACCGAGCAACTCGACCGCTCATTCGTCGAAGCACCGTTGCGTGTCGGCAAGTTCTCCGCACTGCTCTCGCGCGTGCTCGTCGACGGTGCCTGGTTGCGGGCGATCTTCGGCTCACGAGCAACCTTGCAATGGACTGCCGCCGTCGCACTCACGATCGGGTGGCTCATCGATACGTCGGCGTTCGTCGTCGTTCCTGCGACATGGTTGCTGTGTGCGCTCGTGGCGATGACCGCCCTCGACGCCCTCAGTGGCTTGATCGCGTCGTCACTCATCGTGACCGCCGCACTGGTCTTCGATCGCATCTACGTCGCCGCTGACGTTCGTGCACTGCTCGGAGTCGCGGTCCTGCTCATTTCCACTCCGCTTCTCGCCCACGTCATCCGTCCGTTGCGTCGTGATCCGGAGAGTGTGAACTACGCCCGCGAGCGGTTCTACGACTACGCGATGATGCCGGTGTTCGTCGCTTTTGCCGCGGGCTCGATGGCGAAGGCTCTGAACGGACTTGCCGGGTTGGATCTCGTGTCCCCCGGTGCGGTCACCGCAGTGAAGTGGACCGTGTGGTTGACGATGATCCTGCGCCTTGCCGGTGAGGACGTCGCACTTCGCCTGTATCCCGTCCGGTCACTCGCCGTGCAGCCATCGAAGTTGGTCTCACAAGCGCGCAGCTGGGGGCTCATGTCGGTTGCCGCCCGGTTTGCCATCTATCTGTTCGTTGCGTATCCGTTCTTCGGTCTCAACGTCAACACGGTGTTCGCTGCGGCTCTCGTGCTCGGCCCCGCACTGTTGAAGTTGTGGGAGGACGATCTTCCGAACAACGAGAAGTTGTTCTTCTGGCTGCCGCGCGGTTTCCTGCGCTTCTTCCTGCTACTCATCGTCGGCGCTTGGATGGGGGCGATCCTCGTCGCAGATGATGCGTCCGCAGACGTCGTGCGCACCGTCACGCCGTGGTTGCTGGTTCCCGCTGCAATCTTCGGCATCGTCGAACTCTTCGGTCGTTCCGGGAAGTCGTGGCGCGACGACAGTGTGAAGCACGCCGGTGGCGCCGCACTGTGGACGCTGGCCGTCCTCGTCGTATCGGGGCAAATCCAGCTGTTCTGACCGTCGCGTACGGCTAGATCCGAGCAATCGTCACACCGGAGCGACCGAGCACGACGACGAGATCGTCACGTGACTTCGCGATCGTCGCAATGACGTCGTCGACGGGCCACGCACCATCACTCGTCGTCGTCCACTCGATGTCAAGTCCCGGAATTCCGCGCAGCGCGGTGTCCAGTGCCGAATCGGCCGGACCGGCGATGACGATGCGTCGCCGTTTGTCAGTGCCGGGGACCAGCGCGTGTTCATTGCGAAAGACCGTGAAGTGGTAACCACCCGCAATGCCTGACGTGAGGAGAATGGCGAGCGGATAGCGCAGTGAACGCAGAGTTGATGTTGACAGATCACCCTCGATGAGATCACGCAGAAAGAGGTACACGGTGGCGATCGCCGTGCCGAGTGCGACGAGTCCGCCGACACCGAGCACCGTAATGAGATATACGCGACGGGTGATCGAGCCCCGTTCCTCGACGCTGTCGCGGTGCACGGTGACGCGCCAATACGTCGCCCATACGGGGACACCGATGATGAGGAGAACAAGTGAGAGCAGCAGCGTGTTGATCGCCATGTCACCACGGATGATCCGCGTACCGGTGACTGCCTCGACGACGGCAACGAGGAGAATGACGGCGCCAACCACCGTGGCAAGCAAGCCACCCGCCGACATGATGTGCTCGTAGATGCGGTCGATCTCGGTGCGCACGTCGGCGCGTCGGTCGGCGAGCAGAGCCCGGTGGTACCACCACACGAGCAGGCCGACGACCATCCCACCAGCGGCGTCGGGGAACGCCTCGAAGTGCGTGCGCGCAATCTCCGACTGCGGCGATCCGACGAGCCACACCGCCGTTTGATAACCGGCTGTTGCGAGCGACGCGATTGCAGTGACAAGTCCACCGGTGATTCCGAAGAGAACCACGACGAAGCGCCAGGCGTCGCTAGTTGGCTCGCGGGACAGCCCGCGCAGCCAGTCGTGCAACCACACAACCGAACCGACGACGAGCAGTGCCAGACCGCGGTGGAGGAGCGAGGTCGTCGGAACGAATACCGCATCGGAGGTCGCATCGAAGAGGCGCTGGACGAGACCGGCGATGAGTTGTGCGAGGGCGACGGCGGAGACGACGAGTCCGATGAGAGCGGGAACGACGTGACGCAACGCGGTACGTGGTTCATCCGACGTCGTGCGATCGATCCGTCTGATGGCGAACCAGACGGCACCCCACACGGCAACCTGGGCCAGAGCGAATCCGTCGTACCTCTCGGCGCGGACGACGAACAGCAGCACTTGGTACCCGCCGAACATGGCGACGACGAGCGGAACGATCGTGCCGATGGTGACGAACAGCGACCAACCGAACGATCCGAGCTCGGTGACGTCGGTTCGCAGTCGACGCCGTGTCGTCAGACCGAGCAGTATCGAGAGCGGAACGCCGAGAATGAGCATTGCGAGGTTGAGTGCAGTGTCGTTCGCATCGGGGGCGACGAACGCCGCGCGGTCGACGACGGTTCCGATCGATCCGGACAACCCGGCAGCCGATACGAGAACCGCAGCGAGAAGCAGGAGGTACTGGAAAAAGAACCTCACCTGCTGGCCGGTGGACAGTGTCGACGACCGTTTTCGCGCGTTGCGTATCGCGAAGACGACGACGGCAAGCACGGCGAGGGGGATCAATGCGCCGAACATCGCTGTTTACTTGCCCGTTGCGTCGCAGTCGTACAGCGGCCACGGAATCCCCGTGAGCATCCAGTCCGTGCCGATGCGCACAAGTCGCAAAGTGTGCTCCTCCTCGTAGAAGCCGCCCAGCGGACCACCGGAGGGGAACTCCACGGTGATGCGCACCCGGGCGCGATCTCCGTCGGTCGACGAGTCGACGAGACTGATGCGCGCGTCCTCCTGGACGAAGGCTCGGTCGAGGTCGTCGGCATCACAGTCGCTGCCCGATTCGATGTATTCGGCGGACAGATCGAAGTCGCCGTCGAATGCCGCTGTGAGGTACGACTGGGCGACACCCTCGGGGGTTGTGGGGTCATATTCCGTCACGTTGCGACCGAGCGAGAACGCGAGAACGATGACGGCGAGGGCAACGATGACGGACGTCGCGACGACGAGAACCGTCGTCGGTCGCCTCATCGCCACGGACCCACCATAGGTCCCGAGCACGACGAGTGGAATTACATCCGTTCGATGGGCAGAAGTGGTCGTCGCGGTGCGAACTTCGGCGCCGACACGCCGCTCTTTTCGAGCATGCGCACGACGGCCCAGCGGTGCGACCGGTACGGCTCGAGGGTGGCGATCATCTCCTCGTCCGTGCCGCGTGCACGACCGGTGAGTGCCCACGCAACGGTGTTCTTCACGTGAAAGTCGCCGATCGGAAGCGCATCACGGTCGCCGTGCGACACGCCGACGGTGACCGCAGCCGTCCACACACCGATTCCGGGCAATTGCATGAGAGCCGCTCGTGCGTCCTCGCCGGGAACGTCGATGGTGCGCTCGATGTGACGGTGATGTCGGGCGGCGACCAAGAGTGTGCGCGCGCGTTGGCGTTCGATTCCAAGACGGTGGAACTCCCAGGACGTCACCCGGGCGAGGCGTTCGGGTGACGGGGGTAGGTACAGATCGAGTGGACCTGGAGCTCGCTCGCCGAACGTGCGGCACAGCCGCGACCACTGGGCATGTGCCTGCATGCCGGTGATGCGTTGACCAAGAATCGCGGGCAACAGCTCGTGCCACGGCGAATTGCTGCGCGGAAGCTGGAGTATTCCCACGTCACGCTGCGCCCGATGGACCGCATCGTGCTGCGGTTCGATGGGGGACGCATCAACGTCGTGTGCCGCGAGCGCCGACGCATTTGCGGCGAGCCAGTCGCCACCCGGGCCGTGCGTCGATTCCACGTGAACCCCGTCGTCGAACGTGAACGCAATCGCCCCCGGACCGTCGGGTGTGAGCGTGGCGCGTTCGACGCGGTTGCCGACGATGCGCGTTGTCGGGTCGAACGTGCCGTTGCGCAGCAGGGAGACGTCGTACGTGATGCGCATGGGAATTGCTGAGATGGTAAACCCCCGGTATCCACCCCCTGCAACGATGGCCGTCTCTTCCGCCTATGGTGAGGCGATGGCTCAACTCTCGGGACGTCAACTCGCCGAACTCGTCGATCCTGCGCTCAGTGCGCTCGGGGTGAAGTACATGCTCGATCCCGAAACGGGGGCGATCGGCAAGGCAGCGGGATACCCGCGCGGCTTCGCGTTTTACATGGCGGGTCGTGGTGGCGTGCTCGGTGACGTCGACCCCGACGTCATCTACGCAGCGTTCATGTTCTTCGACAAGGAACTCGTGACGTCGGCATGGAACCAGGGGATAGCGGTGGAAGGTCCGGGTCCGGCTAGTCGCCGTTACGCGGGGGCGGCCGATGCATGGGCTGTTGCGAACATGAAGCCGAGTGCCGACATGCCGCGATTCATCGACCTTGCCCGGAAAGTCGTTGACGGAGTCGACTCTGCAGGGCTCACTTTGTTTGCCGGTCTGCGCGCCCTCGGGTTGCCGTCGGGTGAGGTCGAGCGCGCATATCGACTCGCCACGTATCTACGCGAGTTGCGCGGCTGCGTACACATGCATGCCGTTCGTGCGGAGGGTCTCACCGCATTGCAGGCGATGCTCGCCTCGTCGCACGGCGAACGCATGGCAGGATTGCATGGCTACCAGCCGCCGTATCCCGACTGCTCGCATCTCGTTGCGACGCGTGAGCGAGCCGAGTCCCTTACCGACGACCTGATGGGTGCGATCTACGACGCCGCGTTTACGGGAAGTGAACGGGCCGAGTTTCATGAGCTCGTGAGGGGCGAATCTTCAGCGCTCGGGCAGTGATGAATGCAACGAGGTGACCACCGGATAGTGAGAGTCGCCCTGGACTCCATGTCAACCGACATGAGATTTTGGCTAGCCTCACAGAATGTTTCAGGTAGCTCAGTGGAGTGACGCTGAATGGGATCGTGCACTCGATAAGGTCGTTATTTGGACGGGCAACGATCACAGTGTCGGGGTCTGGACACCTTATAACTACTCAGGCTGGGCGCGGCTCAAGGAGCTTGACGGCTGGAGTCACCTCCGTCTGGTCGACGATAGAGACACCCCGCTTGCCCAAGTCCTCGTGAAGCGCAAGGGACCCGTCGCGGTCGCGTACGCACCGGGTGGTTTCCTTGCGGCACGTCATATCGAGGCCCGTGAGTTCGTATCGTTCCTGCGCCGGGAGACGGGGGCAGCTTTCGTGTACGCGCGCACCCACATGCTCACGCCAACGAAGTTCTTCAACCCGGACATGCAAGCCCTCGGTTGGGCGCCGGTGTCGAAGCGACTCAGTGCCGTTGAATCACTGAAGATGCGACTCGACCACCCCGAGGAGGAACGCAGAGCCGGGTTGTCATTCAACTGGCGGCGCAACTTGAAGCGCTGCGAGCAACACGAAAATGTGATCACCATCGAATCAAACCCCAATGCGGAGGACATCGTCCGACTGCATGCGGAACTTGAATCGTTGAAGGGTGAGCAGGTCAATACTTGGGAATCGAGCTTGCCCCACGTGCAAATTGCAATCAAGCACTTCGGCAGTCGACTCGTCGTCGCCAAGTGCGTGAATGAGCAAGGGGTTCTGCGCGCGATTCGTGGTGCCGTCGTCACCGGTGGATGCGCGTTCGACTTTCTTGCTGCCACGACGTACGAGGGTCGTAAGCACTATGCCTCGCACGGCACGCTGTGGGCATTGGCAAACGAATTGGCTCGCCGGGGAGTAATCCGCTACGACCTAGGTGGAGTCGATCCGGTCGACAACCGCGGTGTGTACGACTTCAAGCACGGAACGGGAGCGATGGAAATCACATACGGTGGCGAGTACGACGCTGCTTTTCCGGCGATTGCTCGACGCGCCGCAAGCACGCTTGCCGTTCGCTTCCGCTGATAATGGTCCCAAACTGAGCGTCAAGACGATCGGACGGCGCCACCGTTCATCGTTCACCTGACAGAACCACGCTGCGCAGCGCGCGGGACGTACTTGGCAACTCCAGTGCCGCAACTAGCGCCAGGCGACGGCCCACACGCCCCATCATGTCAGAACGTTAGGCATCGCGCGCTCGGAGGGACTCGAACCCCCAACCCTCTGATCCGAAGTCAGATGCTC
>CAZIME010000014.1:0-27311 GCA_964540395.1 uncultured Bifidobacterium sp. | reverse complement strand
AAGTGGGAAACCCGTTCCAAGATGAGAGTTCCCATGCGGTCAACGCAGTAAGGCCCGTGGCGAGACCACCACGTTGATAGGCCGGAAGTGGAAGCAGGGCAACCTGTGGAGCTGACCGGTACTAATCGGCCGAGGGCTTGGATTGTGCTCGTGCTTGCTCTGAAGTCCTCGACGACGCGTCACTCGCGTCGAAGGACGACAAGTTTCTGGTGGCCATAGCGTCGGGGTCACACCCGTTCCCATCCCGAACACGGAAGTTAAGCCCGAACGCGCCGATGGTACTTGGGGGTAGACCCCCTGGGAGAGTAGGTTGCCGCCAGATTTCTCACTCGAAAAACCCCCGCGAAAGCGGGGGTTTTTCTCATTTTCGGGCCCGTTTGAGATGCCGTACCGTCTCGATTCCGACGGGACATGCTTCGTGCACACATCCCTGCTGCGCAGGAACGCATGCAGCGGGAGGGTACGAAGATGGCAGTGGACGCCGAAGGCGAATCGTCGGTCGTGGCACTTGTGCGGGGTCGACTCGTTGCATCGCCCGAAGTGCGGGTGATCGACAGTCGTCGCAGATTGACGACGTTCGATCTCGCATGTATCGCACGTGGTCGGCGCGTTCTCGTACCTGTTGTCGCCACCGATCTCGACATTCCCGCCCTGAAGACCGGTGACGACGTCACCGTTCTCGGATACGTACGTCGACGCTTCTGTCGCGCCAACGGACGTCTCCAGGGAGTGACTGAAGTGGTTGCAGATGAGATTGCCGCGTCGCGACGCGGTACGAAAGTGCAGGCATTGCATGTGACGGCAACACGTCGGTGTCGCAGCGTGCGCACCGTTCGCCTGCCCGATCGGGAATGACGTTCGTTTCGCGTGCGACATCACGCGACGTAGATCGAACATTCGCCACGGAAGTGCTCAATCGCCGTTAGCGTCGTAGGGCCATGCCGCGACGAGACGAAGACGACGAACGTCGCCCTCCACGCGGATCCCGTCCGGGAGGCCGTCCAGGCCGTGCGTCGGGCGGCAAGTCGGGCCCTCGCGCTGGGGGTGCGCGCGGAGCTGCAGGTTCCCGCGGCGGTTACGGCAAGCGCGACGGTGTGCCGCGGCGTGATGATCGCCCGCGTCGTGATGGTGAGGGTCGTTCGTATGCGAAGCGTGATGATCGTCCCCGTAGAGACGATCGCCTACGCCGTGATGGTGAAGGTCGCTCGTATGCGAAGCGTGATGATCGTCCGCGTCGTGATGGCGAACGTCGTCCGTTCGCCGGTCGTGATGACCGCCCGCGTCGTGATGATCGCCCGCGTCGTGATGATCGCCCGCGCCGTGATGGTGAGGGTCGTTCGTTTGCGAAGCGTGATGATCGGCCGCGTCGTGATGATCGTCCGCGCCGTGATGGCGAACGTCGTCCGTTCGCCGGTCGTGATGACCGCCCGCGTCGTGATGATCGCCCGCGTCGTGATGATCGCCCGCGCCGTGATGGTGAGGGTCGTTCGTATGCGAAGCGTGATGATCGGCCGCGTCGCGATGACCGTCCGCGCCGTGATGGCGAGCGGCGATCGTTTGCCGGTCGTGATGATCGTCCGCGTCGTGATGATCGTCCGCGTCGTGATGATCGCCGACGCTCTCGCGACGATGCCCGTGAGGTTCCCGCGACAGCGGCGGCGCGCCGTGCCGCCGAAGTGCGTGCCCGCGTCGGCGGTCGCGTGTACGGCAAGAAGGGCAAGCCCTACGAGCCGCCGGTTCGTGAGGAAGAGCAACTCGTCGATCTCGGTCCGGTGCGGGCGCGCCCGAAGCGTGGCGCCGACACGTCCGGGAAGACCGAACGAGCCGAACGGCCGGCAAAGGACCTCGATCCCGCACTGCACAAAGCCGTTGTTCGTTGCGTCGGTGAGCGTCGGGCGGCGGCGGTTGCTGCGAAGTTGTCCCGTGCCCTCGAGTGCTACGACGCCGAGCGGTGGGGCGAAGCACGCCGCCTCGTTGCACCGCTGCTCACTGATCTCCGCTCGATGCCGGAGGTCAACGTGCTTGCCGGTCGGCTGGCCTACCGACTCGGGCGCTGGGACGAGGCCGCCGAATTCCTCGAGGCGGGTCGCGGCAACGATCGCTCGGACGCGACGAATCTTCCCGTGCTCATCGACTGCTATCGCGCGCTGCGCAGGTACGAGCGCGTCGAACAATTGTGGGAGGAGCTGCGACTACTCTCGCCGAGTCCTGAGATCCTCGCCGAGGGGCGCGTGTCGACGGCGATGTCGCACGCCGACCGCGGCGAACTGATGACCGCGATCCGAATCATGACTCACGGCACCGTTCCCGCGCGACCGCTGCCGCACCATCTTCTCGAGTGGTACGTACTCGGTGACCTGCACGATCGCGCCGGTGACACGGTGTCGGCACAGCGCTTGTTCCAGCGTGTCGCCGCGGTGGACCCCAACTACTACGACGTCGCCGACCGTCTCGCCGAACTCGGCGACTGAACACATCTCGCCGAACTCGGCGATCGAACGACTTGCGACGGGCGACGTCCCGAAACAACTCTCGCCCGGTGTGCCGGCAGCGACCGTCGTCAGTTGCCGCGCGGCGGCTCGAGTGCACACATCCCTGGCATGAGCCGGAACCTGAACCCGACCATGAACGTCGCCATCACGACACGGAACACTGCGCTCATTCGCGGGCGGGTCATCGAAGTGGGTCACACGCTGCGGCGCGGTAGGCCCGCACAGGAGTTGGTCCTCGACACGTCCCCGGAGGGTGGACACAGGCGACGCACCGTGCGGCTCGCTGTGCGTGTCGACGGTCGATCGCCAGTGGGATCACCCGACGCTGAGTCGCCGGTGACTCCACGTCCGGGTGACGTCGTCACGGTCGCTGCCCGTCGATCGCGACGGCCGTGGGGAGCCTCGGAAATGCGGGTGGTCAGCCTTCGAGCGTGCGAAACACCATCCCCGTGCGCAGCTTCGGCGTGAAGAACGTCGACTTCGGTGGCATGAGCAGTCGCTCTGCTGCTGTGCGGCGGATCTCGTCGATTCCCGTCGGGCGGATGAGTATGGCGGCGTCGGCATGGCCGTGACGAAGGTGGGCGCATACTTCGTCGACGCCGTGTTGGTACGCGACGTCATGGGCGACCGATCGCAGCGCGAACTCGAGTCGGTCACTGTCGAGATTGCGGGCCGCACCGAACGAATCGTCGCGCGGCGTGAGCCACCACGACTCGAGCGAGGGTGCGACGAGGCACAGTGATCCGCGCCGATCCATCTCGGCAACGACGTCGTCTGCAACCCGACCCGCCGCTTCGACGTCGAAGTACGTCGTGAGCACCTCGAGCAGGGCGTCGACGCCGATCGATCGGTACAGACGGTGAATTGCGGCGATGCTCAACTGGTCCTCGACGAGCTCGGCGACGTATGTGAGCGTCGTTTCGGCATCCGTACCGTCGCCGCGTGCACGACGTTCGTCGCGGTAGGTGCGGGCGACGCCGTAGCGATGATGTCCGTCGGCAATGAGCACCGGAGCACTCGAGACGAGCCGCGAGATCGACCGCACTCTGTCGGGATCGTCGACGCGCTCGACCGTGTGGGTCACGCCCGCCGCATCGACGAAGGATCCCATCGCCGTGCCTTTCGCGAGCAGGGCGTCGCTGAGCTGTTCGCGCAGCGACAAACCCCAGACGGGGGAGAGGTTGGCGCGGGTCGCGCGCGTGAGATCGAGGCGGTCAGTCGTCGCTTTCGGCGTCGTTCGCTCGTGCGGCAGAACTTCGGGCGACCCCTCGTCGACCACCTCAAGTGCGCCGACGACTCCGACGGTGCGGCGGCGACGTCCCGCGGCGTCGACGAAGTCCATGCGGTACAGGGTGAACGACGGTGCGGCGTCGCGCACGAGCACCCCCGCATCCATCCATTCGGAGAAGCGCGCGGCAGCACCCGCGTACGGATCGTTGCCGATGGGCACGTCGACGTGCACAACGTTGTTCGGGTGCGAGCTCGCGAGCTGCTCGCGATCGTCGGCGCTGAGCACGTCGTACGGAGGGGCGCTGACGGCGCGGAGATCGAGATCGGCGCGGTAGCGCACACCGCGGAACGGGAGGAATACCGGCATACCTACATCGTGCCAGGCGTCGTAGCGCGCCTCGTGGTCGGCAGAGCAGTCCGCCTCGTGGCTGCCGCTCAGTATCCGCCCAACTACCGTGAAGCCCGATGATTGCTCCCGTGCTCTGCGATCTCGACGGAGTGGTGTGGTTGAAGCACGAGCCGCTTCCCGGTGCCGTCGACGCAATCGCCGATCTCCGCGCGCGCGGACATCGCGTGCTCTTCGTCACGAACAACTCGTCGAAAACCCTCGGCGAACAGGTGTCGATCCTCGAGTCGCTCGGGATCCCTGCGCGTGGCGACGTCTGCACCTCGGCGCAGGCGGCCGCGCTCATGTTGCGCAGCGGTGATCGTGTGCTCGTCGCCGGCGGGCCCGGCGTTCGCGAGGCCGTCGAATCCGTCGGTGCGATCGTTGCGGCGACCACCGACGACGACGTCGATGACGAGTTGTTCGCCCGCAGCGTCAACGGTGTCGCTGCGGTCATCGTCGGCTACCACTCAAGCTTTGATTACCGCGGAATGACCCGGGCGGCCGTGACCGTGCGCAAAGGGGCGCGACTCATCGGTACGAACGAGGATCCGACCTATCCGACGCCCCACGGACCGATCCCCGGCGGCGGTGCGATCCTCGCGGCGATCGCCGTCGCTGCCGGTATGGATCCGGTCGTTGCCGGCAAGCCGCACGCGCCGATGGGCGAACTCGTGAGGCGCACGCTCGGGGTGGACGATCTGTCACGGGCCTGGATGGTCGGCGATCGCAACACCACCGACGGCGGGTTCGCACGCACGATCGGCTCGCGGTACGCGATGATTCGCTCCGGAACTGAAGAACCCGACCCGCACCGACCGCCCGACGTCGTGTGCGCCTCGCTCGCCGAATTCGCCGAGTTCATGCGCACGACCGTGGGCTGATCGTGCACATCACGTCATGACGCGGCGTCGT
The DNA here is from genome assembly GCA_964540395.1 of uncultured Bifidobacterium sp. Lineage (GTDB taxonomy): Bacteria > Actinomycetota > Acidimicrobiia > Acidimicrobiales > Ilumatobacteraceae > F1-60-MAGs027. The sequence continues at coordinate 22,289 of CAZIME010000014.1, read as the reverse complement.
CGCATTGACGAGATCCTCGTCGACCGCGGCTTCGCCGACGATCTTGACGACGCACGCAGCCTCGTCGAACGCCACGTGGTAACGATCGACAACGCTCCCGTACTCACCGTTGGTCGGCTCGTCGACCCCGCTGAACAGGTGCGCGTCGTCGAGCCGAGCCGATACGTTTCGCGAGGCGGACTCAAACTCGAGTCGGCGCTGGGTGATCTCGGGCTCGACGTGCGCGGCATGAAGGTCATCGACGTCGGTGCGTCGACGGGCGGGTTCGTCGACTGTCTCCTTGCGCACGGGGCGGTGGCGGTGACTGCATGCGACGTCGGAAAGGGTCTCCTACATCCGCGGATCGCTGCCGATCCACGCGTCACGGTTCGTGACTCGCTCAACTGTCGCGACCTCGCCACCGCGGTGTTGCGGGGCGACGTTGCGCCCGATCACGATCTCGTCGTCGCCGACGTTTCATTCATTTCGTTGCGGGTTCTGCGTGACGGGATTCTCGCCGCCGTGCGAGGCGGTGGCGCGGCGCTCCTGCTCGTGAAGCCGCAGTTCGAGGCGAGGCGCGGCGAAGTTGATGCCGGTGCCGGGGTGATCCGCGACGACGAGGTGCGTCTGCGGTGCGTCGACGAAGTGGCCGAGGCCTTCGCGCACGCCGGTTGCAGCGAACGGGGGCGCGTCGATTGCGCGGTACACGGACCGGCGGGCAACCGTGAAGTGTGGTTGTGGCTCGACGTGCCCGCCGTGCCTAGCGTGGACGTCTGAGTCACCGATGACGAACGATCATTCGCATTTGCATCCGCATGGCGGGGGAGCATCGGCGTCGGGCCGTGCCGCGGGAAGTGCCATGAGCGAAACGGCGATCACCGACACGGCATTCGACAACGTGTGCATCGTCGCGCACCACACCCGTGCCGACGTCGGTGCGCTCGTCGGCGCACTTTCCGACCGTCTCGGTGCGCTCGGTCGTCACGTATGGATGCCAGTCGCCGACGCCGCGGCTCACGGCGTACGGGCGCTCGGATCCGACCGCTCACCGCGCGACGCCGATCTCGTCGTCGTGCTCGGCGGGGACGGCACCGTGCTGCGGGCGGTGTCGCTCATCGACGGCGCCCCGATTCCCGTTCTCGGCATCAACGTCGGAACGGTCGGCTACCTCACGGAGATCACCCCCGATCGGGCCATCGCGGCGATCGATGTGCTGTGCGGCAAGTCGCGCATCGGGGTGACGCTCGACGAACGGATGATGCTCGGGGTGCGCGTGGTTGCCGGACCGGCAACGGGGGCGACGTGGCGCGCCCTCAACGAGGTGGTGCTCGAGAAGCAGCAGTCGGGGCACACAGTGTGGATCGACGTGCGTATCAACGATGAACTATTCGAGGGGTATTCCGCCGACGGCATCATCATCGCCACTCCCACGGGCAGTACGGCGTACTCGCTGTCGGCACGCGGTCCCGTCGTGTCGCCGCGCCATCGCGCCCTCGTCGTCACCCCGGTGTCGGCGCACATGAACTTCGACCGTTCGCTCGTGCTGGATCCGTCCGAGTCGCTGACGATGACCGTGACGGGAACGCGTCCGGTCGACGTCGTCGTCGACGGTCGCAAGACGGTCACTCTCGAGGTGGGCACGTGCGTGGCGTTCGCACCCGACACGTGCACCGTGCGGTTCGTGCGTTTCGGTGCGCCGCGCTTTCACCAGATCCTGCGCACGAAGTTCGCCGGACTCCCCGAGTAATCCGGGTCACGTCACGCCGCGCCATACCATGCTCGACGAACTGCACATTGAGAATCTCGGGGTCATCGCCGAGCTCGACGTTGTTCTCGGTCCCGGGCTCACCGTGCTCACCGGCGAGACGGGCGCGGGCAAGACGATGATCGTCGAGGCAATTTCGCTGCTCGTCGGTCAGCGCGCCGATCCCGACATGATCCGTCCGGGTGCCGACGAGTTGCGCGTCGAGGGACGCCTCGTCGGTGTCGACGGTGAGGAGCACGTCATCGCCCGCGTCGTTCCGCGCGACGGACGCTCGCGTGCGTACATCGACGGTCGACTCGCCACCGTCGGTCAGCTCGCCGACATCGCCTCGGGGGTGATCGATCTGCACGGCCAGCACGCACATCAGGGGTTGCTCGGGGTGGCTGCCCAGCGCGAAGCGCTCGACGCCTTCGCCGACATCGACGTCTCGGAGTTGCGCGGTGCGCGCGCCGAACTCGCCGACATCGAGGCGCGCCTCGGTTCGCTCGGTGGTGACGAAGCGTCCCGTGCCCGTGAGCTCGATCTCGTGCGATTCCAGGTCGCCGAGCTCGATGCAGCCCGCCTCGACGATCCCGACGAGGACGCTCGGCTCGACGCCGAAATCGATCTGCTGCAGGATGCCGAGGGCAGCCGTGCGGCACTTGCCGCCGCGATCGGTGCTCTCGTCGACGACGACGGCGCCGTCGACCGACTCGCAGCAGCAGTCGCCGCGCTCGGCCGCCGGGACGCGTTGAGCCGTCACGTCGACACTCTGCGAGCCGCCCAGCAGGCGGTGCGCGAGGCCGCCGAGGACATGCGGGCGACCGCCGAGTCGACCGACGGTGATCCGGCGACGCTGGCGACACTCGTCGAACGGCGGGCGATGATCTTCGATCTGCGCCGCAAGTACGGCGGAACGATCGCCGAGATGAAGAGCAAGCTCGTCGCCCTGCGCGAACGGGTCGCCGAGCTCGAATCATTCGACGAACAGGCGGCCGACCTCGATTCGCGGCGCACCGACGTACGTCGCAGGGTGGCCAAGGCCGCAGCCGCCGTCGGTGCGGCTCGTCGCAAGGCGGCGCCGTCGCTCGCCAAGGACGTACAAAAGGTGCTGCGCACCCTGGCGATGCCGCATGCCGAGATCAAGGTCGACGTTGCCGCCGAGTCGGAGGATGCTGCCGGTGACGCCGTGACGTTCCTGCTCCGGGCGAACCCCGGCGGTGAACACTTGCCGCTCGCGAAGGTGGCGTCGGGCGGTGAGCTCGCGCGCACGATGCTCGCCACGCGCCTCGTTGTCGGTGATGCACCCGCCACGATGATCTTCGATGAAGTCGACGCGGGCATCGGCGGTGAAGCGGCGGTTGCTGTCGCCGATGCGCTCGCCAAGCTCGGCGACGGACACCAGGTGCTCGTCGTCACCCACCTCGCGCAGGTCGCGGCCAGGGCGCGAACGCACCTGCACGTCGCGAAGTCGGTGCGCGGTGGTGAAACGTTCGCCGTCGCGACGACGTTGTCGGACGACGACAGGGTGACGGAAATTGCCCGCATGCTGTCCGGGGATGCCACGGCGCAGGCTGCGGTTGCCCACGCCCGCGACCTTCTCGGGCGCCCGGCGCGCCGCACGCGCCGCTGACCGGCGTACGAACCGTCACGACCCCGCGGGGTATGCTGACCTCCCGTCAGACACGGTGCGCGATGCGCACCCCGAGGGAGACGGAGGCGTCGAGTGGCCAAGCACGTGTTCGTCACGGGTGGCGTGGCCAGCGCTCTCGGCAAGGGTCTCACCGCATCGTCCCTCGGTCGACTCTTGAAGTCGCGCGGACTGCGGGTGACGATGCAGAAGCTCGACCCGTACATCAACGTCGACCCGGGCACGATGAACCCGTTCGAGCACGGCGAGGTGTTCGTCACCGACGACGGCGGCGAGACCGACCTCGACCTCGGTCACTACGAGCGGTTCATCGACGAGAACCTCACCCGTTCCTCGAATGCCACAACGGGCTCGATTTATCAGGCCGTTCTCGCCGCGGAGCGCCGCGGTGACTACCTCGGGCGCACCGTCCAGGTCATTCCCCACGTCACCGACGAAATCAAGCGACGCATTCAGGCGATCACGACCGCCGACGTCGACGTCGTCATCACCGAGGTCGGCGGCACCGTCGGTGACATCGAGATCCTGCCGTTCCTCGAGGCCATCCGGCAGTGGCGCAACGACGTCGGCCGGGACAACGTGTGCTACGTCCACGTCACTCTCGTGCCGTTCATCGGGCCGAGCGGCGAACAAAAGACGAAGCCGACCCAGCACAGCGTCACCGAACTGCGCAGCCGCGGAATTCAGCCCGACGTCATCGTGTGCCGCAGCGAAGAGCCGTTGTCCGACGGCCTGAAGCGCAAGATTTCCAGCCAGTGCGACGTACCGGCGAAGAACGTCATCAATGCCGCCGACGTCGGCAACGTGTACGAACTTCCGCTGATCCTCCATGACGAGGGTCTCGACGCGGTGGTGTGCGAGACGTTGCGCATCGATCCGCCGATCGACCTCTCGGGTTGGCGTGCGCTCGTCGATCGTGTCGAAGCGTCGACGACGCCCGTGCGGATCGGAATGATCGGCAAGTACGTCGACCTGCACGATGCGTATCTCTCGGTCACCGAGTCGCTGAAGCACGCCGGCTTTCATCATTCGGCGCGCGTCGACATCGTGTGGGTGCAGGCGGAGGACGTCGAGGGTCTGCTCGCCGAGAACCGGATGGCCGAGCTCGACGGAATCGTCATTCCCGGCGGGTTCGGTCCGCGCGGAATCGAGGGCAAGATCCGTGCCGCCGAATACGCGCGCGAGAACGGCATTCCATGCCTCGGATTGTGCCTCGGCATGCAGGTGATGACCGTCGAATTCGCCCGTCACGTCCTCGGTTGGAAGGACGCCAACTCGACGGAATTCAACTCCGCGACTCCGCACCCCGTTATCGATCTCATGCACGACCAACGCAGCGTCACCGACAAGGGCGGCACAATGCGCCTCGGTGCGTACTACGCGGTGCTGCAGCCGGGCACGAAGGTGGCCGACGCGTACGGTGACAGCGTCGTCAGCGAGCGCCATCGTCACCGCTACGAGTTCAACTCGTCGTTCCGCGCCCGGTTCGAGGAAAAGGGATTCATCTGCAGCGGAACTTCGCCCGACAAGCGTCTCGTCGAATTCATCGAGTTGCGTGATCATCCGTTCTGGGTGGGGACCCAAGCGCACCCCGAGTTCAAGAGTCGTCCCGACCGCCCGCATCCGCTGTTCCGCGAGCTCATCGGCGCCGCTCTGGAGAATCGTCGTGCCCACGGTCGTTCGATGGAGCCGGTGGCGTCCCGAGCGCGCAGCGCCGAGCCGGCGACGAACGGCGTATCGAGCAACGCGTCGTAGGCGCAAGCCGTCACCGTGACGCGTCACGAAGCCGTCGGGGGCTTTCGCAGCGAGCCGTTGCGCGACATCTACCGATGGGCGACATGGACCCTCGTCCAGGGTGACTTCGTCGGGCCGCGCGGCGAAACGTTCACCCGGACGTTCGTCTCCTCGCCGGGTGCCGTCGCCGTCGTCGCATTGCTCGACGACTCGGCCGACCCCGGGATCGCGCTCGTTCGTCAGTATCGGCCCGCGTTGCACCGGATGACGATCGAGCTCCCCGCGGGGATGCGCGATCAGGACGGGGAGGATGGCGCGACGACTGCCGCCCGCGAACTGCGTGAGGAGGCGGGTTACGAGGCGGGTTCGATGGAGCCGCTCGGTCGTCACGTCTCGGCACCGGGAATCGCCAACTCGACCGTCGAGATGTTCCTCGCCCGCAATCTTCGCCCCGTTGATGTCGCGCCGCACGGTCCGGAGGAGGACCACATGACGATCCTGCGACCGCGCCTGAGCGAGGTTCTCGCGATGATCGACCGCGGTGAGATCGACGACTCGAAGACGATCATCGGCTCGCTGCTCGCGTGGCGCCGCATGAGTACCTGACCCATGGCGCTCGCACCGAGTGAGCGGTTCCTCGGTTGGATGACCGTCGAACAGGGACGCTCCGTGCACACCGTCGATGCGTACCGTCGCGATCTGCGCGATTACGAATCGTGGCTCGGCAAGCGCCGGCGTACGGCATTCACCGCTACGAGTGGCGACGTCGAGGCGTACGTGCAGGCCCTGCGCAGTCGCGGACTGGCGGCAACGACGGTTGCCCGCCGCTTCGCGGCAATCCGCATGTACCACCGCTGGATGCTCGACGAGTCCGAGCGCCGCGACGATCCGTGCGCCCTCGTCGACGGCGTCAAGGTTCCCGCGGGTTTGCCGAAGGCGCTGAGCGAAGATGCGGTGGCACAACTTCTCGCAGCGGTGACGGGAGACGACTCGTTCGCCCGTCGCGATCGCGCACTGCTCGAGTTCCTCTATGCAACGGGTGCGCGCATCTCCGAGGTGTGCGGTCTGTCGATGGCGGACCTCGACATGGACGACTCGCTCGCCCGGCTGCTCGGCAAGGGGAACAAGGAGCGCATCGTGCCGTTCGGGTCGGGTGCGCACCGCGCGCTGCGTGACTGGTTCGACGAGGGAGGTCGCGCCCGGCTCGTTCCCGCCCGGTGGCGCTCGCGCGACGATGCCGATGCCGTGTTCCTCGGAGTCCGCGGTACGCGCCTCACGCGCCAGGCTGCATTCGCAATCGTGCGCAAGTGGGCGACGGTCGCCGGAATCCGTGAACACCTGTCGCCGCACGTCCTGCGGCACTCGTGTGCGACACACATGCTCGTGCACGGTGCCGATCTTCGTGTGGTGCAGGAACTGCTCGGACACTCATCGGTGAGCACCACCCAGGTGTACACGCGGGTCGACAACGACCTTCTCGCCGAGACGTACCGCGCATCGCATCCCCGGGCATTGGTGACGCGATGACGTCGTCCGGGCGCCCTCTGCGCGATCCGCTGCACCTCGTGCGCCGGTGGTGGAAGGCACTTCGGGCCCGGCCGCTGTCGGCGGGCGAGCGCGATGAGGTGCGAACATTGCTCACGCACGATGAGGCGGATCTGTTCTTCTGCTTCGCGACCCACGATCAGCGTCATGCACTCGAGGTGCTCGATCGCCTCGACGCGAAGCACGGTTCCGCACCCGTTGCGGTGCGTCGTGCGGCACTGCTCCACGACATCGGCAAGATCGACGACGATCTATCGGTTGCGCTGAGGGTCGTTGCGAGCATCTTCGGGTCGCGGGGAACGCGTTTGGCGCACTATCACGCGCACGAGACGCGCGGCGCGGAGATGCTGCGTTCAATCGGCAGCGACCCGCTCACGATATGTCTCGTCGCGGGCGATGATGGTGCCGACGGGGACGGCGACACCGGTGAAGGCGAACGATGGGCAGCGGCGTTGCGCGAAGCCGACCGGGTGTAGATCCGAGCCGACGCCGTCTCGATTACCGCGTGCCGATCGCGCGGTGCAGATTGCGTGCGGTGTGTGGGTTCGTCAAGAGTGGCGAGGGAGCATGCCGATGGCGCGGTATGCGCGATCGAGTGTTGCTGCGGCAACGGCCTCTGCACGTTCGTCGCCGCGACGCAGCAGTGAACTCAACTCACCGGGATCGCGGCGAAGTTCGTGGTACCGCTCGCGGATCGGGCGCAGCATCTCGATGACCGCTTCACCCGCGTCGCGCTTCAACGCGCCGTAGCCGTCGTATCCCGCGGCGGCTGCTTCGGGTGTCGTGCCGCGGGCGGTGGCGAGGATCTCGAGCAGGTTCGACACGCCCGGCTTCCCGGCCCGGTCGTAACGCACGTCGTTGTCGCTGTCGGTGACGGCGCGCTTGAACTTGCGCTCGATCGCCTCGGGTTCGTCGAGCAGGTAGACGATTCCGGCATCGCCCGACGACGACTTCGACATCTTCGACCCGGGCTCCTGCAGGTCCATGACTCGGGCACCGGCTTTCGGCGTCACCGCCTTCGGCAGCACGAACGTGTCGCCGAAGCGACCGTTGAAGCGCACCGCGATGTCACGAGTGATCTCGATGTGCTGTCGCTGGTCGTCGCCGACGGGCACCTCTTCGGCGTCGTAGAGGAGGATGTCGGCGGCCTGTAAAGCGGGATAGGTGAACAAACCCGCGGAGACGAAATCGGCTTCGCGCTTGGCCGCTTTGTCCTTGAATTGCGTCATCCGGCTGAGTTCGCCGTAGGAGACGGTGCACTCCATCACCCATGCGAGTTGGGAGTGCTGGGGGAGATGGCTCTGCACGAACACCGTCGCAACGTCGGGATCCAAACCAACGGCGAAGAGCATCGCGGCGAGCGAGAGCGTCTGTTCACCGAGCACGCCGGGGGTGTCGGTGACGGTGAGCGCGTGGAGGTCGACGATCCCGTGGTATACGTCGGCCTCGTGTTGACCGCTCACCCAGTTGCGCAGCGCACCGAGGTAGTTCCCGAGATGGACGTCACCCGTCGGCTGGATGCATGACAGCACGCGCGGCACCCGACCAAGTTATCCCTCGTCATGCGAGGTACTCTCGTCGCCGTGGCGTACGCGGTGGCAACCCCCGTCTTTGAGGGGCCTTTCGACCTGCTTCTCCACCTCATCTTGCGCGAGGAAGTCGACATCCACGAGGTGTCGCTGAGCACGATCGTCGAGGCCTACCTCGCCGAGGTCGCGAAAATGACGACGGTGGATCTCGAGGTGGCGACCGAGTTCCTCCTCATCGCCGCGACGCTCATCGACCTGAAGACCCGGCGACTGCTGCCGACCCGGGACGACGGCGAGATCGACGAGGAACTCGCGCTGTGGGAAGAGCGCGATCTACTGCTCGCCCGACTGCTCGATGCAAAGACGTTCAAGGACGTCGCCGCCGTTATGCACGACCTCCTCGATCGGGCGTCGTTGGCGTATCCGCGCCAGGCCGGCGCCGACGAGCGTTTCGCCGGCGTGATGCCCGATCTGCTCGAAGGTGTGTCGCCGATGCGCATGAAGAAGGCCTTCGAGCGCGGGGCCGCGCCGAAGGCACCCGTCTCGATCGATCTCTTCCACGTCGCGCCGATCCGTGCGAGCGTTGCCGATGCACTCGTCGAATTGATGGCCGAGCTGCCGTCGCGGGGTGGATGCACGTTCCGTGAACTGGTGTCGGGAATCTCCGATCGCATCGAGATCGTCGTCCGTTTCCTCGCGATCCTCGAGTTGTTCAAACAGGGTCGCGTCGATCTCGAGCAGGCGACCCGCTTCGGTGACATCCAGGTCACCTGGCTCACCGACCACGACGAGGATCTCGCCCGAGCCATCACCGTCGACGACTACGACGGCTGAGGGGCACGGAACATGACGACACGGACCATGACGACACGGACCATGACGAAAGGTGTGCAATGACGAATCTGGGCAGCGGTGCAACGGGGGGCGATACGGGGGAGACGCAACCGGTGAGCGACACCGTCGTGCGGGCACTCGAAGCGGTGTTGCTCGTCGCGGTCGAACCGGTACCCGTCACCCTGCTCGCGCAGTTGCTCGAACAGCCGCTCGACGTCGTCGACGGATTGTGCCGCCGCCTCGCCGAGACGTACGCCGAGGCGGGTCACGGCTTCCAACTCGTCGAAGTGGCCGGCGGCTGGCGCTACCAGAGTCATCCGGACGTGTCGGCATACGTCGAGCGCTTCCTCCTCGACGGCCAGCAGGCGCGCGTTTCGTCGGCTGCACTCGAGACGCTGGCGATCATCGCGTACAAGCAGCCGATCTCCCGTCAGCAAGTGGCGGCCATTCGCGGCGTCGATCCCGAGGCGGTGATGCGCACGCTGCAGGCGCGCGGGTACATCACCGAGGTGTCGCGCGACGAGGGGCCCGGTCAGGCCGTGTTGTTCGGTACAACGCCGCTGTTCCTTGAAAAACTCGGTCTCAACTCGCTCGACGATCTGCCGTCGATCAGCGATTTCGTGCCCGACGCGCGCGTCGTCGAGGCGCTCGAACAGGGTTTGCGCGTGACACCATCCGACGCGACCTCGCCAGGCAACGCCGGTGCGAACCCGACGACGTCGTGATTCGGTCCGTGAACTCCCGCCGCACGAGTCCCACCACGTGAACCGCGTTGTACGAACGGCGTTCTTTGAGCACCGTGTCATGAACACCGTGTCATGAATACCGTGTCATGAACACAGCCGAACGCGAGCCGGAGGGTGAGCGCCTGCAGAAGGTTCTTGCGCAGCGGGGCATCGGCTCACGCCGTGCATGCGAGGATCTCATCGAAGAGGGTCGGGTACGGGTGAACGGCGAGGTCGCCGTACTCGGTCGACGCATCGACGTCGAGCGCGATCTCGTCGAGGTCGACGGTGCACCGATCGGCGTGCGACCCGATCTCGTGTACTACCTGCTGAACAAACCCGCCGGAGTCGTGACGACGGCGCGCGACGAACATGACCGCGTTGCGGTCGTCGACCTCGTACCCGACGAGCCGCGGGTGTTCCCCGTCGGGCGACTCGATCTCGACACCGAAGGTCTCCTCATCCTCACGAATGACGGCGAGTTGGCGCACCGCCTTACGCACCCGAGTTTCGGTGTCGACAAGGAGTACCTCGCCCACGTGCGTGCCCCGGAGCGTGGCGTTCCCGACGGCGCGCTCGCGGCACTGCGGCGCGGTGTCGAACTCGACGATGGTCCCACTGCGCCGGCCGAAATCGGACAGCCGCAGCCCGGTGTGTTGCGCATCGTCATCCACGAGGGACGCAACCGTCAGGTGCGCCGCATGTGCGAGGCCGTCGGGCATCCCGTCAACCGCCTCGTACGCACGCGAATCGGTCCGATCGCTGATCGACAGCTTGCCCCCGGCGCCTGGCGTCACCTCACGTCCGACGAGGTGATTGAACTCGCCCGTGCCTCGCGGCGTGACTGAGTGCGTGACGGACGGGCGTACGCTCGTTAGCCGTGTCTGAGCGCGCCAATGTCGTCGGGCTGGGTCTCATCGGTGGATCGGTGGCGGCTGCCCTCACGGACCGTGGCTGGCTGGTGTCGGGTGTCGACGATGATGCGCGACGCTGTGACGACGCCCGCACCCGCGGCCTCATCGCCGATGTCGGGTTGAATCCGCAGGCGCTGTTGACGATCGTTGCGACGCCCGTATCGAGCATCGCCGGCTGGGTGCGGCGTGCACTCGCGGAGACGACGGGCCTCGTCACCGACGTCGGCAGCGTGAAGGCGCCCCTCGCCGCCGCCGTTCTCGACGAGCGGTTCATCGCCGGTCACCCGATGGCCGGCAGCGAGTTGCAGGGTCTCGACGGCGCAGATGCACAGCTCTTTCGCGGTGCGGTATGGGTGCTCACACCGTCGTCGGCAACGAGTGACGACACGTTCGAGCGGGTGGCGAATGTCGTTCGCAGTCTCGGTGCCGAAGTTCTCGTCCTGCGTCCCGAGGAGCACGACCGCCTCGTCGCCGTTACAAGCCACCTGCCGCATCTCACCGCCGCCACGTTGATGTCGCTCGCCGATGAGCGTGCCGACGACCATGCGGCCGTCATGCGTCTCGCTGCCGGCGGTTTCCGCGACATGACGCGTGTTGCGAGCGGGCACCCGGCGATCTGGGTGGACATTTGCCGGGAGAATCGCGATGCGATCGTCGACGCTGTCGATGCCATGGTTGTCGGTCTCACGAAGATGCGGCGCATCGTCGCCGAATCGGACGATTCCGCATTGCTCGAGATTCTGCGCACCGCACGCGAGGCGCGGGCGAATCTCCCGGGTCGCGTCCGCGAACTTGCCGACGTCGTCGAATTGCGCATCCCCATTCCCGATCGTGCCGGAGCGGCCGCCGAGGTGTTCTCGCTCGCCGCCGAGCTCGGCGTCAACACGGCGAACTTCGAGGTCGTGCACTCCGTCGAGGGTGATCGGGGAATCCTCGTCATGGTCGTCGCCGCCTCCGATGCCGACCTCTTCCGTGGCGGTCTGCGAGCGCGCGGATTTAAAGCGGTCGTCGCCGCCATCGAGTGACGATGTCGGCGAACGTCACCCCGACCGGAAGGAACTCCGTGCGGGGGTTCGTCCCCGCCGCGGTACCACTGCGCGGAACCGTCGACGTTCCCGGGTCGAAGTCGCTGTCCAACCGTGCTCTCGTGTGCGCGGCCCTCGCCGACGGCGTGTCACGACTCGTCGGTGTCGCCGACGGCGACGACACGCGGGCGATGATCACAGCGCTGCGCCGGATGGGGGCCGACATCACCCACGACGGCGACGTCGTCGTCGTTACCCGCGGTATCGACCGACGCACGAGCGATCCTGTACGACTCGATGCGCGTCTCGCCGGAACGACCGCCCGCTTTCTCGTCACCCTCGCGATGTTGCGCGCAGGGGAGACGACGATCGACGGGGACGAACCGCTCCGCCGCCGACCGATGGACGGACTCGCGATCGCCGGCGAAGCAATGGGTGCGCGGCTCGAGTGGCTCGATCGTCCGGGTCATCTGCCCGTGCGCGTCATCCCCGCGGCGACATCCGGTCGGAATTCCGTCACGATGCGTGCCGACGTGTCGAGTCAGTTCGTCTCCGGCCTCCTCCTCGTCGCCGGAGCCGGGGCACCCGTGCGCGACGTGCGGGTCGAAGGCGACGTCGTTTCGCGCGGCTATCTCGACATGACGACATCGGTGATGACGGCATTCGGTGCCGACGTCTCCCGCGACGGGTCGGGTTTCCGCATCGCCTCGCACGGATACCGCGGCACGGAATTGACGATCGAAGCCGATGTCGCGTCGGCGTCCTACCCCCTCGCCGCGGCGCTCATCGGCGGCGGGTCGGTGACCGTGCCGCGACTCGTGCGCTCGGTCGTCCAGCCCGAGGTCGGGGTTCTCGACGTCTTCGAGGCGATGGGTGCCGAACTCGAATGGGGCTCCCACGGGCTGACGCTGCACCGCGATCCATCCGTCCCGTTGCGCGGTGTCGACGTCTCCATGGCCGACTTCAGTGACCTCGTTCCCACCGTCGCCGTCGTTGCCGCATGTGCATCGTCGCCGACGACGATCCGCGACGTCGGCTTCATCCGTGCAAAGGAGAGCGATCGCCTCGGGGATCTCGCCGCCGAAATGGCAAAGTGCGGCATCGACGCCGAGGTGCTCGCCGATGGACTGCGCGTGGTTCCGGGTGTCGGGACTGCGGCAACCGTCGATCCGCACCACGACCACCGTCTTGCGATGTCACTCGCTCTGATCGGCCTGCGCATCGACGGCATCGTCGTTGCCGATCCCGACGTCGTATCGAAATCGTGGCCGCAGTACTGGACGGCGATGTCCAACATTGCCCGCCTGCGGTCGAACGTTGCTCACTGAAGGCCACTCACGCCCGTCACGAAGTGTGCGCGCACTCGGGCCGTCGAGGACCCGTGAACTAGAGTGACCGCGTACGACGCATGACGGAGGAAACACGGTGGCCGAGCGCGAGATTCTGACGTGGGAAGCCTTCGGTTCGGCGAGCCGTGAACTCGCCGTGAAGGTTGCCGAGTCGGGTTACGAACCCGACATCATCCTCGCCATCGCCCGCGGCGGACTGCTCACGGCGGGTGCACTCGGATATGCGTTGTCCGTGAAGAACACGTACACGCTGAACGTCGAGTTCTACACGGGTGTGAACGAGCGCCTCGCGATGCCGATCATGCTTCCGCCGGTGCCGAGCCTCATCGATCTGCGCGACTCCCGCGTGCTCATCGTCGACGACGTCGCCGACACAGGCCACACCCTGAATATGGTCAACGACTTCTGCTCCGGTCAGGTGCTTGAGTCGCGCATCGCCGTTCTCTACGAGAAATCGGCGTCGATCGTGAAGTGCGACTACGTGTGGAAGTACACGGACCAGTGGATCAACTTCCCGTGGAGCGACAAAGATCCCGTCGCAAAGCGGGAGTGGTCGGTTCGCGACGCCTGATACTCAATCGCCGGCGAACGTGACCGTCGGGTCGAGGAATTCGTCGGTAACGATGTCGGTTGCGATGAGATCGGGGACATCCAGACCCTGATCTCGCAGGATCGGAGTCGCCGTGGCAATGAAGGCATTCACCCGGTCCTCCTCGAGGTCGCCGAAGGTCGGTGTCGTCCCGTTGCCGATGACGCCGAGATCGAGCATCGACGCGTGGCCGTATGCGACGTCGGCATCACTCTGGGTCCAGTACGAATCGAACTCGCGTACGACACGCACGATGAGTGCGTTCGTACGCGTCGGGTCGGCCATGTAATCGAGCTTCGCGTGCTGCATCATCGGCACGAGCAGTTGCAGGCAGTCGCGCAACGCGTCGAGGCGATCGGCGCGCACGGCAAGATTCTGTGGATACTGATTCCAACCGACGTCGTGCAACAGTTGCCAGCCGGCGTTGAGCGGGGCATCGGGGTTCGTGGCGTACTTGTGCGGCTCGGAGGTGGCGTATCCCTGGTGGGCGATGTCGTCGGTGAGCAAGAGGAGGTTGCCCTTGTAGTTGCCGTCAATCTGGTCGGCGGTCACGTCACCTCGTGCAACGAGGTAGCGCATGAAGGGTCGGTCACCGAACACGCTGATCTGATCCACCTCTCGTGCGATGTCGGTGATCGTGCGTGCATCGGGGTGCAGGTCCGCATTCCACAGGATCGCTTGCGGACTGACGTTGAGCGCATTGAAGACGGCGACCGTCGGCGCATCGGCGAAACGGGAGATCGCCGTGTCGTTGCCGACGTAGCCGAGCGTCACCGCATCGTCGAGATACATCTCGGTGACGACCGGCGACTCGAGGAACGGACCACCCGCACGGATTTCGATGTCGACTCCGGTGTTGATACCGCGGAACGTCAGCGCACCACGAGTCGTTCCCGCATCCTTGTCGACGACTGCATCGGCTCCGACCAACTCGAACGTACCGCCGTGCTCCGCTTGCGGGAACCAGTCCGTTTGCACGACGACCGTCGCAGGGCAGGATCCCTCGAGAGCGCCCGGGGTCGTGAGCGTTTCAAGGTAGACGCCGGACGTGGCCGGTTGAGTATCGGCGGTTGCTGAGCTTGCGGACATGTCCGCCTCCGATGTCGACGATCCACCCGAACACGCACCGAGCACGGCGAGAGAAGCGGTGATTCCGATGAGGGCGCGCAGGGAGTGTCGTCGGGTCGTCATGGGTTCAATCCTGCCAGCGGCGCAGTGTCAGCCTTGTCATCAGAGCGAATCCAACGAAGAAAAGGATGCCGATGCCGGTGGCGATGAGAGCGGTGACGAACATCGGACCGGCGCGCGTGTCGAGAAAGAAGAACGTGATGAGTTTTCCGAGGCCGGCATCGCCGCGGGTGAAGAAGAAGTCTCCGACGATCGCACCGATGACGGCGAGACCCGCCGACACGCGCAGACCCGCCATGATCGCGGGCAGGGCAGCGGGCAGTTCGAGGTGTCGCAGGGTCGCAGATCGTGCGGCGCCGGCGATGCGGAAGACGTCGCGCAGATGCGGGTCGACTCCCCGAATGCCGAACAGTGTGTTGCTCGCAATCGGAAAGAATGCGATGAGAACCGTGACGAAGACGCGCGCGGAGAAGCTGGCACCCATGACCCGAACGATGAGCGGGGTGAGAACGATGATCGGTGTCACTTGAACCGCGATGAGCCACGGCCATACCGCCCGCTCGATCGTGCGGGAGAGGGACATGACGACCCCGAGGAGGACTCCAACGGCGGCTGCGAGCGCCAAACCCGTGAGGCTCGTGACGAGCGAAATCCGGGTGGCCAACCCGATGCGCGTCCATGTCGCGGCATTGATCCCCTCGAACAACCGGTGCGGCGGCGGCACGATGAGCGCCGCTCCGCTGGAGGAGGCGAAGTTGTTCGGCAGCGAGTATGCGAGCGCGTACCACGCGGCGATGATCACCGCACTGACGATGCCCGGAGCAACCAGTCCGCGCAGTCGCGAACGTGCGCTCGGTCCGGTGCGCGCCGTCACGGAATCACCCCGAGTGCGCGGGCGACGGTCGCGCACAACGTCGTGAAGCGCGCGTCGTAGCGGATGCCCGCATCGCGCGCCCCGTCCGCCTGCGGCGGGAGTGACACGACGATGTCGTCGACGACCCGCGCCGGTCGCGGACCGAGAACGACGATGCGATCGGCGAGGAACACCGCCTCTTCGATGTCGTGGGTGATGAGGATTCCGGCGAAGCCCTCGCGGCGGCGCATCGCGTCGAGATCGCGTTGCAGCTGCAGGCGCGTGAGATGGTCGAGCGCGCCGAATGGTTCGTCGAAGAGAACCAGTCGGGGCCGTGTGACGAGTGCGCGGGCGAGGGCTGTACGCATCTTCATCCCTCCCGACAGCTGGCGCGGAAACTTGTCGGCTGCATCGGCGAGACCGACCCTGGCGACCGCATCTGTGACGCGGTCATCGAGATCGGCGATGTCACCCGTGAGTTCGGCGACGAGTGCGACGTTGCGGCGCACAGTGCGCCACGGCATCAGTGCATGATCCTGGAACACGACCGACAGCGGCACATCCGTGCGCCGGATGGTCCCGGTCGTCGGTGCATCGAGGCCGGCGGCGATACGCAGCAGAGTCGACTTACCGCATCCGCTCGGACCGACGACGGCGACGAGTTCGCCGTCGTTCACGTCGAACGTGACGTCCTGCAGCGTCTCGGTTCCGTCCGGAAACGTGCGTCCAACAGACCGGAACGACAGTGCGGCACTCACCAGGAACCCCGCGCCACGAGGACGTCCTTCAGTGCGGACGGAACGTCCGTCATGATGCCGTCGACCCCCATGTCGAGCACGGCATGCATCGTTGCCGGATCGTCGATCGTCCACACGTGGACGTGCAACCCGTTTGCATGGGCGATATCGACGACGCGCGGTATGAGCACCTTCACGGGGCCCTGACGCAGTGGAATCTGGACGGCATGCGCGCCGATGCCGGCGCGGCGGATGACTCGCCGTCCGAGTCGCAGTGCGGCGACGTCGCGCGGCCCCATCGACGTGCACAGGTCCGTGCCGAACCGACGCCGCAACCGGTCGAGGCGCGCGTCACTGAACGATCCGACGAGGACGTGGTCGAAGGGTTCGCGGTGCGCGAGGAGATCCTCGAGGGGACCGAGTGCCGAGTCGCTCTTGCAGTCGACGTTCCACCGGGCAGTGGGGAGGGTGTCGAGCAATTCCTCGAAGCGTGGAATGGTTCCGCCACCGATGACGTTCACCCCGGCGAGTTCGTGCCAATCGAGATCCACGATGCGGGCGTTGACACCGCAGGTGCGCGAGAGGTCGGAATCATGGAAAGCGACGAGCACCCCGTCGCGGGTGGCGTGCACGTCGGTTTCCATGTAGGAGTAGCCGAGTTCGTGCGCAGCCATGAAGGCCGCCAACGTGTTCTCCGGGGCGGCGTTCGCGCCTCCGCGGTGGGCAAAGGCGATCGGTGTTCGCGCGGAGAGAAAGGGGTGGGTGGTCATGCGCCGACGGTGATCCTCGCTGCGGGCGAGAGCCGAACCCTAGATGCTGCGTCCCCGATCCTTCCAGTACTCGTCGCGCAAGAGGCGCTTGTACAGCTTGCCGGTGGGATGGCGCGGTAGCTCGGGTCGGAACTCGACGCTGCGCGGACACTTCACGTCGGCGAGGCGCGAGCGGCAGTAGTCGATGAGGGTTCGTTCCCAGCGCAACGCCTCGACGGCGTCGGCGGGCATCCGTTCGGGTTGCACGACCGCCTTCACCTCCTCGCCGAAGTCATCGTGGGGAATGCCGAAGACGGCGACGTCGGCGACGAGAGGATGATCAATGAGGACGTTCTCCGCTTCCTGTGGGTAGATGTTCACGCCGCCGCTGATGATCATGAACGCCTTGCGGTCGCTGAGATAGAGGAATCCGTCGGCATCGAGATGTCCGACGTCGCCGAGCGTCGTCCAGCCACGTCCGCGGGGGTCGCGAGCCTGACGGGTCTTGTCCGGATCGTTGTGGTACTCGAAAGCCGCACTGCCCTCGAAATACACGGTGCCGGTCTCGCCGACGGGCAACTCATTGCCGTCGTCGTCGAGAATGTGGACGATTCCGGAAAGCGCCCGACCTACGGTGCCGGGGTGGGCGAGCCACTGGACGGAGTCGCAGTAAACGAACCCGTTGCCCTCCGTGCCCGCGTAGTACTCGTGGATGATCGGACCCCACCATTCGATCATCCGACGCTTCGTGTCGACGGGGCACGGTGCGGCGGCATGGACGATGCACGACAGTGATGACACGTCGTAACGGGTACGCACCTCGACGGGCAGCTTCAACAGCCGAACGAACATCGTGGGAACGACCTGTGACGTCGTGATGCGGTATTCCTCGACGAGGCGGAGGTACGTCTCGGCGTCGAAGTGATCCATGATCACGGTCGTTCCACCGAGGCGCTGCACCGACATGCAGAAGCGCAATGGTGCGGCGTGGTACAGCGGGGCGGGGGACAGGTACCTGGTCCCCTCGCCGAAAGCGAACAGGGTCGACACCAACTGCAGGATCGGCGGCGGTGTACCGAGCGGGGCCGATCGCGGACGGAAGAACACTCCCTTCGGCCGGCCCGTCGTCCCACTCGAATACAACATGTCTCCGCCCTCGACGCGATCGGGAAGCGGGTCGTCGACGGAACCCGCGATTTCCGACTCGTACGAAAGGTGGTGCGAGGCGGTTCCGTCGAGCATCAGGCGGAACTCGACGTTCGGGGTTGCCGACACGATCGACTCGGCGAGGTCGACGAGATGCCGCGAACTGATGAACGCCTTCGCGCCGCAGTCGTTGACGACGTAGGAGAGTTCCTCCGTCGTCAACCGAGTCGAGCAGGGTGTGTACACGAGACCCGCGTAGTGGCAGCCCCACATCACCTCGAAAAACCGTTCGTGGTTCTCGATGCAGATTGCGACGTGGTCACCCGCCTGCAGTCCCCGGCTGCGCAAGTATCGACTGAGGCGGTTGGCGCGGCGGTCGAGTTCGCCGTACGTCATCGTTCGACCCGTCGACGCCATCACGATCGCAACGGATTCCGGGGAGCGTTGCGCGACAAGTCCGGGATGGGCGAGTGCCGCGTCGGTCACGAACCGACGGTAGCCGACGACCTCGTTCGCTGATACTGTGCGTCGCCGTGACGGATCCCGCAACTCACGGTGCAGCGGAGCGGGAGCGTCGCGACGCGTTGTACGCGCGGTTTGCCGAGCACATGGGTGACCGCCGCAATTCCGAGGTTCCGCTCGGTGAGGTTCTCGCGATCATCGGCGAGCTCGCAGAGCCGAGCGTCAGCGCGACAACAACCCGGCGTTCACTTGACGACCTCGCCAACCGTACGGCCGCGGCGACGGCACCGGAGTTGATGCACGAACTCTTCGGGCCCGGTCGCATTGCGGGTAATTCCGCATCGTACGACGATCCACAGAATTCGTTTCTCTTCCGGGTGATCGAGCGACGCTTGGGTATCCCCATCTCCCTGTCGGCGGTTGCACTCGAGGTCGCACACAGGCTCGGTATTCCGCTCGTCGGGATCGGTGTTCCCGGGCACTTCATCGTCGCCGCTCCGACGGGTGACGGCGGGCGCACCTATTTCGATCCGTTCCACTCCGGAGCTCGTCACGATGCAGTGTCCGTGCGGGGGCTCTACGAGAGTTTGACGAACCTCACGAACTGGCGGGACGATTTCCTCACACCCACACCGGCACGGCACATGGTCATTCGCGTGTTGAACAACCTGAAGTCAATCTACGTGCGGCGCGCAGAACCCGCCAACGTGCGCTGGGTGATGCACCTTCGCTCGCTCATCCCCGAGATCGGTCCGAGTGAGACGCAGCAGTTCGCGCGCCTCATGCGCCATTCGAACTGATGCGACGGACGGATGCCGTCAGGCACCGGGTGCAAGCGCAGCGAGAACGTCGCTCGCACTCATCGCGCGATCGTCGAACGAGCGGCGCTGCGCGAGACTGCCTCCGAGAAGCGCCGTCACCGCAGTGTCCATTGCGTTCTGCAACTCGCGCAACTGTCGCGGCGGCGGAAAATACTCGTCCTCCTCGGTCGCGCGAACCTCTTCGACTCCGTCGCGCGGTGCGAGTGCGGCAATGACGTCGCGCACGAGCTCCTCGGGTGCCGACGCACCGGCCGTGAGGCCGACGATGCCGTGAAGGTCGCCCGGTAGTTCGCCCGCATGGTTGATGCGCAACACCCTCGGACAGCCGACTTCGCGGGCGAGGTGTTCGAGTGCGCGGGTGTTGCTCGAGTTCTCCGAGCCGATGACGACGAGGGCATCACAATCGTCGGCGATTCTCATCAGCGACGCCTGACGATTCGTCGTTGCAAAGCAGAGGTCGCTGCGCCCGGGACTCCACACGGTCGGGTACCGCTCACGGACGGCGTCGGCGACGTCCCGCCACTCGAGGTGCGACAACGTCGTCTGGGCGAGAAGTGCAACCGGTTCGTCGAAGTTCGGTAGTGCCCGCACCTCGGCGACGGACTCGACGCGGCTGATCGCATCCGGTGCCACTGCCATCGTTCCGACGGCTTCCTCGTGGCCCTCGTGGCCGACGTAAACGATGCGGAAGCCCTTGCCCGCGCGAGTCTTCACTTCGTGGTGCACCTTCGTGACGAGCGGACACACGGAATCGACCACGTAACTGCCGCGCGACCGCGCATCACTCACCACCTGCGGGGCAGAGCCGTGCGCAGAGAGCATGATGGGGCTGCCGTGCGGGGCGTCGGTGACGTCGTCGACGAAGACGACACCGAGCTCGGCGAACCGGTCGACGACGATCTTGTTGTGCACGATCTCGTGGTAGCAGTACACCGGCGGTTCGAACGTGCGCACCATCCATGCGAGCGCCTTGATCGCCATTTCGACTCCGGCGCAAAACCCGCGAGGTGCGGCGAGCAGAACTCTGTCGACTGCCATTGCATCTCTCACGGTAGTGCGGTGGCGCGTGGATAGCCTGACTCAAATGTCGACGACGGGCACGCGCAGAACCGTCGTCATCGTCGGGCGACCGAACGTGGGCAAGAGCACCCTGTTCAATCGTTTCCTCGGCGAGCAGCACGCGATCGTCGAGGACCGTCCCGGTGTGACGCGGGATCGCATGACCCGCGAGGTCGAGTGGTTGGGTCGACACTTCGACCTCGTCGACACGGGCGGATGGATGCCCGGCGGATCCGCGCTCGATGCGAAGGTGTCGCGCCAGGTCGAGGCTGCCGTGCGCGGCGCGGATCTCGTGCTCTTCGTCGTCGACGCATCGGTCGGTCTGCTCGACGACGACGAGGCGGTGGCGAACTGGCTGCGCAGCACGTCGGCACCCGTCGTCGTCGTGGCGAACAAGGTGGACAACGAGCGCCGCGAGGCGGACTTGTGGCAGTTTCTCGCCCTCGGCTTCGGCGACCCGGTGCCCGTCTCGGCGACGCACGGTCGCAAGACGGGTGACGCGCTCGACGTGATCATTGACAGGATCGGCGTGCAGCCCGAACCGGTGCACGGCGAGGACGGCAACTACGTACGCAATCCCGAGACCCGCGAACCGCGCGTCGCGATCGTCGGGCGGCCGAACGTCGGCAAGAGCACGCTCTTCAATCGCCTCGTCGGTGAGGAACGGTCGGTGGTGCACGACATGCCGGGGACGACGCGTGACGCCATCGACACGCGGGTCGAGACCACCGACGGCCCGGTCGTATTCGTCGACACCGCCGGAATGCGCCGTCGTTCGAAGGTCGACGAGTCGACCGAGTACTACTCGCTCGTGCGCGCACTTCGTGCGGTCGACGAGAGCGACATTGCGCTGCTCGTCATCGATGCAACGCAGGGAGTGACGAGCCAGGATCAGCGACTCGCCGAGCGGGTCGACGCAGCCGGGTGTCCGATGCTCATCGTGCTCAACAAGTGGGAACTCCTCGACGCAGAGGGTCGAGAGGCGATCGATCTCGAGGTGCGCCGCAAGCTGTACTTCACGGAGGATTCGCCCGTGCTGAAGGTGTCGGCGCTCACGGGCAAGGGTGTACACCGACTCGTACCCGAGCTGTCGGAGGCGATTCGCCAGTACCACCGCCGTGTACCCACCCGTGACGTCAACCGCGTGCTCGCGGCGGCACAACAGCGCCAGCCCGCCGGGCAGGGTGCGCGCGTCCTGTATGCGCTGCAGGGCGCCGTCGATCCACCGACGTTCACGTTGTTCGTCAACCGTGAACTGCCACAGTCGTACCTGCGTTACCTCGAGCGATCCTTGCGCGAAGCGTTCGATCTCGGCGGCACTCCGATCAAGATTCGGGTGCGCACACGCTCGGAGTCCTGACCGTGCCGTGGTGCGAACCGTGCGCAAAGTACTTCACACCTTCCTCGGTGAACGAGGACGGAACGTGCCCGCAATGTGCTCGGGTCATCGGCACGACCGACGTCAACGGACGGGTGACGGCCGACTCTCTTCGCATGCGGGACCTTGCCGACGCGACCGACCAGCGTGCTCCGTGGCACTTCAAACTGCTCATGTTTCTCCTCGTCGCCTATCTCGGATGGCGGATCATCGCTCCGTTTGTAGACTGATGTGGACGAATGTTGCCGCATCCGTTGCCGGTGGTACCGGCGCCATGAGAGATTTCGGGCTGTGGCGCAGCTTGGTTAGCGCGCTTGTCTGGGGGACAAGAGGTCGTG
>CAZIME010000013.1:0-31980 GCA_964540395.1 uncultured Bifidobacterium sp. | reverse complement strand
CAACGACGACCACGACCACAACCACGGCGACATCCGTCCCGGAATCGACAACGACAACGGCGCCCGAATCAACGACATCAACATCAACGACATCCACGACTGCCCCGGCAGTGTCGGGCGGAGGTGCTTCGTCGCCGCCTCCCGTCGCGACAACTACATCTCCAGCGGCAACATCACCGGCGACAACGCCGACGACAACACCGACGACAACGCCGACGACAACGCCGACGACAACATCGACGATTCCCGATCGCGTGTCGGAGTCGGCTGCCGAGACTCCGGCCGATCGTGCCGCAGCAGCGGCGGCCGCAACGCGTACGACGACTCTGCCCGCTTTCCTGCCGCTGCGCGCTTCGCTCAGCCCGCTGCAGCGCGAACAACTCGCACGACTCGCCTCGTCCCTGCGCGACGGTGACGGAGTCACGTGCACCGGCACCGCGGGTACCGGCCCCGCCTCGATCATGCGCCGCCTTGCGCGCGAACGTGCCCGTGCGGCATGTGCGGTTCTCGCTGCGGCGAACCCCCGGGTGCGCACGACGGTGCGGGTCGCATGGTCACCGCGCGGTGCGAGCGGGGATGCGACTGCCCGTCTGGTGCAGATCGCCGTCGCCCCGATCGGTTGAGGGGTGGGGGCCGCACCCCGAACCCGCCCGGCCGGGGTTGTCATGAGCCGCACGGCCCTGCCACACTGAAAGACGTGATGACGAGCCTGCGCACCCTTGCCGCCGTGCTCGTAGTACGTCTCTAGACGCACGCCCGACCGCGTGCGTCCACCTCCCTTCGGGGAGGTTTTTTTATGCCCGCGATCGCGCATCACGAATCAGCAATGTCAACGACACGAGACGAAACGCAACAACCACCGCGAGACTGAAGAAAGAGGGGAGACCATGACGGAGAAACTCACCGGCGCACAGGCCTTGATCCGCGCGCTCGAGAAGGAAAACGTCGAGGTGATGTTCGGATTGCCCGGGGGATGCATCCTCCCGGTGTACGACCCGCTGCTCGATTCGAAGATCCGCCACATCCTCGTGCGCCACGAACAAGGCGCCGGTCACATGGCCGAGGGATATGCGCACGTCACCGGCAAGCCCGGTGTCGCGATGGTGACGAGCGGTCCCGCCGCCACGAACATGGTGACGCCGTTGTGCGACGCGTACATGGACTCGATCCCGATGGTCGCGATCACCGGTCAGGTGTCGACGCACGCCATCGGCACCGACGCATTCCAGGAATGTGACACCGTCGGCATCACGCGCAGCGTCACGAAGCACAACGAACTCGTCATGACGGCCGAGGACATTCCGCTCGTCGTGCGCCAGGCGTTCCACATCGCAACGACGGGTCGCCCCGGTCCGGTGCTCATCGATCTGCCGAAGGACGTTCTGCAGAACCAGATGACGTGGCACTGGCCGACCGACGACGATGTGCGATCGAGCCTGCCCGGCTACCACCCGACGACGAAGGGTCATCCGAAGATGATCAAGGAAGCGGCGCGACTCATCTTGTCGTCGCAGCGCCCGGTGCTCTACGTCGGAGGTGGCGTGTTGAAGGCGCGCGCGGCGGAAGCGTTGCGCGAGCTCGCCGAGCTCACGCAGATTCCCGTCGTCACCACGTTGATGGCGCGCGGTGCATTCCCCGACGACCATCCGTTGTGTCTCGGCATGCCCGGCATGCACGGCACGGCCACGGCCGTCACGGCGATGCAAAAGAGCGATCTGCTCATCGCCCTCGGTGCCCGCTTCGACGACCGCGTCACCGGAAAGGTTCCGGCCTTCGCCCCCGAGGCGAAGATCATCCACGTCGACATCGATCCGGCCGAGCAGGGCAAGGTGCGCCGTCCCGACGTGCCGATCGTCGGTGACTGTCGTCTCGTCATCGAAGAAATCATCGTTGCAATCAAGGAACTCACGGCCGGCGGTATCGCGCAGGTCGACATCACGCCGTGGCGCAGCCGCGTCAACGGCTGGAAGGAACAGTTCCCGCTGCACTACGAGCAGAGCGCACCCGGTGATGCACTGAAGCCGCAGTTCTGCCTGGAAAAAGTGCGCGACGGTGCCCCCGAGGGCACGATCGTCGTCGCCGGCGTCGGTCAGCACCAGATGTGGACGAGTCAGTACTGGAACTTCAACCATCCGTACACGTGGGTGAACTCGGGCGGTCTCGGCACAATGGGCTTCGCGGTTCCGGCAGCCATCGGTGCGAAGGTCGGTCAGCCCGACAAGACCGTGTGGGCGATCGACGGTGACGGTTGCTTCCAGATGACCGCACAGGAACTCGTCACCGCGTCGCTCGAGAACATCCCGGTGAAGATCGGCATCCTCAACAACTCGTACCTCGGCATGGTGCGCCAGTGGCAGGAGATGTTCTACGACGAGCGTTACAGCGAGGTCAATCTGTCCGGCACGCTTCCCGACTTCGTGAAGTGGGCCGAGTCGATGGGCTGCGTCGGCATCCGCGTCGAGGCGCCCGAGGAAGTCGAGTCGGCGATCGACAAGGCGAACTCGATCAACGACCGCCCGGTCGTCGTCGACTTCCGCGTCGCCGCCGACGAGAAGGTGTTCCCGATGGTCGCCGCCGGTCAGAGCAACGACGACATCATGTTGCACCCCGCGCAGAACGCACGACGCGAGTTCCTCCGATGAGCGGCAACAACCCGTTCGGGCAGGACAGCTCACACCACGTTCTGTCGGTGCTCGTGCAGAACCGACCCGGCGTGCTCGCACGCGTATCGGCCCTGTTCGCGCGCCGCGGTTACAACATCTTCTCGCTCGCGGTGGCACCCACCGACGATCCCGCGTACAGCCGCATCACCATCGTCGTCGACCTGCAGAGCGCACCGCTCGAGCAGATGACGAAGCAGCTGTTCAAGTTGATCGACGTCGTGCGCATCAGCGAACTCGATCCGCGCCGCAGCGTCGAGCGCGAACTGCTCGTTGCCACCGTTGGTGCAACGCCCGAGCAGCGCGGTCAGGTCGTCGAGTTGACGAACATCTTCGAGGGCAAGATCCTCGCCGTCGGCAACGACGCGCTCACCGTGAGTTTGGACGGCAGCCCCGACAAACTCGATGATTTCATGGCGCTTCTCGACCAGTACGGGATCATCGAATCCCAACGCACCGGTCGGGTGGCGCTGCCAAAATTGGATCGCTCGGCCAAACCCCGTGCGCTCCGCTCAACCAAAGGAAAGGCCAGCTGATGCCCGCAAACGTTTATTACGACAAGGACGCCGACGTCTCGCTCATCAAGGGCAAGAAGGTCGCCGTCATCGGTTACGGCAGCCAGGGCCATGCCCATGCGCTCAACCTCAAGGACTCGGGCGTCAACGTGGTCGTCGGTCTGCGCGACGGATCGTCGTCGGCAGCGAAGGCGAAGGCCGCCGGTCTCGACGTGAAGTCGATCGCCGATGCGGCGAAGTGGGCCGACGTCATCATGTTGCTCGCACCCGACACCGAGCAGAAGAAGATCTACGACGAGCACATCAAGCCGCACCTCACGGACGGCAAGGCGCTCGCGTTCGCGCACGGATTCAACATCCGTTACGAGCGCATCCTTCCGCCGAAGGGTGTCGACGTCATCATGATCGCGCCGAAGGGCCCCGGCCACCTCGTGCGCCGCACGTTCGAAGAGGGCGGCGGCGTTCCGGCGCTCATCGCGATCTCGCAGGACGCAACGGGCAAGGCGAAGGACGTCGCCCTGTCGTACGCATCGGCGATCGGCGGCGGTCGCGCCGGCGTCATCGAGACGACATTCCCCGAGGAGACCGAGACCGACTTGTTCGGTGAGCAGGTCGTGTTGTGCGGCGGTCTCACGTCGCTCGTGCAGGCCGGCTACGAGACGCTCGTCGAGGCGGGGTACCAGCCCGAGATGGCGTACTTCGAGTGTCTGCACGAAGTGAAGCTCATCGTCGACCTCATGTACGAAGAGGGCATCGCGGGAATGCGTTACAGCATCAGCGACACCGCCGAGTACGGCGACCTCACGCGCGGACCGCGGATCATCGACGCCGACACGAAGAAGCGGATGAAGGCAATCCTCGAGGAGATCCAGAACGGCAAGTTCGCCGAGGAGTGGATCAACGAGAGCGATTCGGGCCGTCGCCGTTTCAGCGAGTTGCGCAACGCGGGCAAGAACCACCCGATCGAGAAGGTCGGTTCGCAGCTGCGCGCCATGATGCCGTGGATTTCGCGCGGCAAGAAGAAGGTGTCCGAGGTGTCGGGTGGCTGACGCCGCACCGGTCACGATGTACACCACGCAGTGGTGCGGGTACTGCAAGCGTCTGAAGAAGATGATGCAGGACGCAGGCATCACGTTCGCTGAGGTCGACATCGAACAGGTGCCCGGCACGGCGGAGATCGTCGAAAAGGTGAACAACGGCAACCGCACGGTGCCGACGCTCGTCTTCAGAGACGGCACGGCGATGACGAACCCGTCCCTGGCGAAGGTCCAAGAGAAGTTGGCGTCAATTCCGACTTGACAAGTCGGGTTTTTCGGGTAGCCTGCCCGCATGACCAACGCCAACTGGGGTTTTGAGACCCGTCAGATCCATGCCGGCCAGGAGCCCGATGCGGCGACGGGTGCGCGCGCCGTTCCCATCTACCAGACGACGAGTTACGAGTTCCGCGACTCACAACACGCGGCGAACCTCTTCGCGCTCGCCGAAATCGGCAATATCTACACGCGCATCATGAACCCGACGCAGGGCGTGCTCGAAGCACGTCTCGCGTCGCTCGAAGGTGCAACGACGACCGCCGTCGGTCTGCCCGGCGCGCTCGCGGTGTCGAGCGGCCAGTCGGCCGAACTGCTCGCCATTCTCACGCTCGCCGAGGCCGGCGACCACATCGTGTCGTCGCCGAGTCTGTACGGCGGCACGTACAACCTGTTCCACTACACGCTGCCGAAGATGGGCATCGACGTCAGCTTCGTCGACGACCCCGACGATCTCGAGCAGTGGCGCAAGGCGGCGCGACCGAACACCAAGGCGTTCTACGGCGAGGTGCTCGCCAACCCGCGCAACAACGTGCTCGACATCGAGGGCGTGAGCAAGGTGGCGCACGAGATCGGCGTGCCGCTCATCGTCGACAACACGGTGCCGACGCCGTACCTCATCCGTCCGATCGAGTGGGGTGCCGACATCGTCGTGCACTCGCTGACGAAGTTCATCGGTGGCCACGGCACGAGCATCGGCGGTGCGATCGTCGACGGCGGGACGTTCGATTTCTCTGCTTCGGGTCGCTTCCCGAACTTCACCGAGCCCGACCCGAGCTACCACGGTCTTGCGTACTGGCCGGCGCTCGGCAAGGGTTCGTACATCATCAAGGCCCGCGTGCAGATGTTGCGCGACCTCGGCACCGCCGTCACGCCGTTCAACTCGTTCCTCTTCCTGCAGGGTCTTGAAACCCTGTCGCTGCGCATGGAGCGCCATTTCGCCAACGCGCAGAAGGTGGCCGAGTTCCTCGCCGCGCGTCCCGAGGTGGAGAGCGTGAACTACGCCGGTTTGCCGTCGAGCCGCTGGTACGAGCGGGCGAAGAAGTACGGCCGGGGTCGCGGCTACGGCTCGGTGCTCGCGTTCGTCATCAAGGGCGGTCGCGATGCGGGACAGCGCTTCGTCGAGGCGCTCGAGTTGCACAGCCACGTCGCGAACATCGGTGACGTGCGCAGCCTCGTCATCCACCCGGCGTCGACGACGCACAGCCAGCTCACCGAGGACGAGCAGCGCGCGACGGGTGTCGAACCCGGCCTCGTGCGCCTATCGGTCGGACTCGAGTCGATCGAGGACATCCTCGCCGACCTCGACGCCGGCTTCCGCGCCGCCAAGGGCTGATTTCGCGGGTTTTCACGGGTCGGTGCCGCCGAGTGCGGCGCCGACCCGTTGAACAATTCACCTCCCGTTCACCTTCGCGCCAGTCGCGGGTCAGGTGCCTCGGCGAGGCTTTCCCCTCGTGGTGATGCAAGCCCCTCCGCAGCCGCGGCAAATGACGGTCGTGTACAGCCGTGCCGACAAGGTGTTCCGGGGCATCGTCACCGCGGGTGCGTCAACCTCGTTGATCTTGCTCGGGCTCATTGCTGCATTCCTTGTGTACCGCAGCGCCGACACGTTCCGAACGTTCGGTCTGAGTTTCATCACCGGGGCCGAGTGGTTCTCGGCGGGTGAGGGATTCGACTCCGAGAACGTCTTCTCGATCGGACCGATGATCGTCGGTTCGATCGTCGTTGCCCTGATTGCGATGTCGATGGCGATTCCCCTGGCCATCGGTGGGGCGTTGTACATCGAGTTCTACGCACCGAGGTCCGTCTACCGACTACTCGTCGCATTGCTCGATCTCGCGGCGGCGATTCCGTCCCTCATCTTCGGCTTGTGGGGTATCGAGATCTTCACCTCGATTGGCGTGCGCTGGTCGACGTTTCTCAACGACCGTCTCGGGTTCATCCCGATCTTCAGCGTCGATTTCGTGAACTTCGGGCGCAGCCCCTTCGTCGCGGGTTGCGTGCTTGCCGCACTCGTCGTGCCGATCACCACGTCCGTTGCGCGAGAGGTGTACTCGCGCACGCCGCGGGACCTCGTTGACACGTGTTACGCCCTCGGCGGCACGAAGTGGGGCGCCATCCGCACCGTCGTCATGCCCTACGGCCGCAGCGGTGTCTTTGCCGGTGCAATGCTCGGTTTGGGTCGGGCACTCGGAGAGACGGTGGCGATCTACCTCATGTTGAATCTGGTCTTCAGCTACTCGTACCGCATCCTGGATTCGGCGGGCGGCAATGTGGCATCAATGATCGCCCTCAAGTTCGGTGAAGCAACGACCAAGGAAATTTCGGCTCTCATTGCGTCAGGTCTCGTGCTGTTCATCATCACTCTTATCGTCAACATGATCGCTTCGAGCATCGTGCAACGCACGACCCCGCGCGCATGAGCACCGCAGCCGTACCGCCGACCGGCGAGGTGCAACCGCAACGCCCGTGGGCAGTGAAGCGCACGACGCGGCTGTTGTCGGCAGGAAGACTGGTCGTGTTTGCCATCGCAGCCTTCGGCATCACGCTCGTGACGCCACTGGCGAACGTCGACGGTTGGGCGGTCGCCTTCCTACTCGTCAACTTCGTGTGGAACGTCGGGGTCACGTCGAAGCTGGGCGTCAAGGAGCGCAAAGACGTACTGCTGCGTCTCACGATCACGTCACTCGGAATGCTCGCGTTCATTCCGTGGCTGTCGATCTTCGTCTCGGTGATTCTCAAGGGCTATCGCGCGCTGTACCCGGGGTACTTCGTTAGTGACATGCGTATCACGACCCCCGACGACGAGTTCAACATGGGCGGTGCGGGTCACGCAGTCGTCGGTTCACTCATCATGGTGGCCATCGCCACCGTCGTCACGTTGCCGCTCGGGATCCTCAGTGGCATCTATCTCACCGAAGTGCGCGGTCGGCTGACGTTCCTCGTACGGTTCATCGTGCAATCGATGGCCGGTGTGCCATCGGTTGTCGCCGGCTTGTTCATTTTCGCGACGGTCGTACAGACGATGGGGAAGTACTCCGGTCTGGCGGGCGGATTGGCGCTTGCGGTGCTCATGTTGCCCACGGTGTCTCGCACTGCGGAGGAGGTATTGAAGCTGGTCCCCGAAGATCTCCGCGCCGCGGGCTACGCACTCGGTGCGCGCCAGTGGCGCACCGCTCTCATGGTCGTTCTGCCGACGGTGCGGGCCGGTCTCGTCACCGCTGCAATTCTGGGAATCGCCCGAGTCATCGGCGAAACCGCGCCGTTGTTGCTCACGTCGCTCAACACGAATGGCTTCGTATTCAACCCGTTCGGCGGAACCGTGGCATCGTTGCCCACGTACATCTTCTCGATGTTCGTGTACGGCACCGAGTACTCGACGGCACGCGCATGGACCGGATCACTCGTTCTGCTCGCATTCGTCCTGTTCTTCTTCCTCCTTGCCCGCCGTCTCGGTGGACGCAAGGTCGCAGTCAGATCCAAGAAGTGATCGAGGTCGTCTAATGTCATCCAATGTTTCCGCCGTCACCACAGCCACCGGCAAGGTAGGGCAGTCCATGACCGACACAATCAGCCCCGCTCCAACCGCATTCCGTGGTCTCGAAACTCGGGGGGCACATGCCTGGTTCGGTAAGCACCACGCCCTTGCCGACGTGTCGCTGCGGTTCCCAGAAAAGACCGTCACCGGCTTGATCGGGCCATCGGGTTGCGGCAAGAGCACCTTCATCCGGCTGCTCAACCGCATGCACGAGTTCATCCCGAGTGCAGCGATGGCGGGTGAGGTGCTGCTCAACGGCGAGGACATCTATGCGGCCGAGCAGGATCCGGCGATGATCCGACTGAAGGTCGGGATGGTGTTCCAGAAGCCGAACCCGTTCCCGGCGATGACCATTCGCGAGAACGTCCTGTCGGGAATCAAGCTCGCCCACCTGAAGCGTGATAATCACGACGACATCGTCGAGCAGTGTCTCACGCGGGCGGGCCTATGGAAGGAAGTGAAGGATCGTCTCGACGCATCGGGTGGCTCGTTGTCGGGTGGTCAGCAGCAGCGTCTCTGCATCGCTCGTTCGCTGGCCGTCGACCCGGAAGTGCTGCTCATGGACGAGCCGTGCTCGGCACTAGATCCGGGCAGCACGCTGCGCATCGAAGAGACGATCAAGGAACTCGCGGAGAAGATCACCGTCGTCATCGTCACGCACAACATGCAGCAGGCGAGCCGCGTCAGCGACTACTGCGCGTTCTTCCTTACCGATGGCGGCCCGGGCTACCTCGTCGAGGCCGACTCGACGCGCAAGATCTTCACGAATCCGGTCGATCCCCGCACGGCCGACTACGTCCAGGGCAAGTTCGGCTGATCCCGCCATCGGCCGGCGGGTGCACACGTGCCGCTGTTCACGCAACGTTCATCTGCGCTTCGTCGGGACGTTGATCCGTTTCCATTCGTCATTCAGGTGTTGCTCGTACGTTTCGGGGTGAACTACAACCCCGAAATCAAGGAGCATCAATGATCAGTTTCCGCAAGAAGTTCGTTGCAGTGGCGATCGCTGCGGCCGGCGTTCTCAGCGCCGCACCCGTTGCGCGCGCCGTCGACGTCACGGGTGGCGGTGCATCGTTCCCGGTGCAGTTCCTCACCCCGGCACTCGCCGAATTCAACCGCACCTTCGGCCACAACCTCACGTACACCTCGACCGGTTCGGGAACGGGTAAGCGGAACTTCCGCAGCGGTACGTTCAAGTTCGCCGGCACCGACTCTGCGGTGAGTGCGAGCGAGACACCGTCGTTCGAATGGACCTACGTTCCCTACGTTGCCGGTGCGATCGGACTCGGCTACCGCCTCGATGAACTGCAGGGTGTGCCACTGTCGTTGAGCAAGGACACCATCGGTGGAATCTTCGGTGGGAGCATCGAAACTTGGGATCACCCGAGCATCGCGGCCGACATGAAAATCAACCCGCCGTGGGGCAACACCAAGAAGCGCAGCGACGTGAAGGGTGCGACGGCGCTGTGGGAAAATGAGTCGACGACTTCAGCGAAGGTCATCGTGTCGATGGTTCCTGCAACGCTGAGGGCGAACAAGGGCAAGAAGATCGAGTGGGTCGACACGACCAACAAGAAGGTGCTCAAGAGCCTGACCGTCGGCGCAAAGGGTGAGGTGTCGATGACCTCGCCGGTGCAGCTGAAGCACGAGTATGCGATCCGCGTCGGTGGCAAAGATGTCGCCAACTTCAAGCGGGTTGACGTCAAACTCCCGAACAGACCGATCATCGTCGTCTACCGCGCCGACACCTCGGGCACCACGAACAACTTCTGCCAGTACATGAAGGGCTTCGTGGACACCGCCTGGACCATCAACGATGCCTTCCAGAACTGCGTGCCCGGTGGAATCACCCGCTTCGGCTCACGGTTCGTCGGCCAGCCACAGTCGAACAACCTGTCGAACTACACGGCTGATACCAACGGTGCCATCACGTACACCGAGGTTGCCTACATCACCGACGCGACCCGTGCCGCCAAGGGCATGCGTGCCGCGCTCGTGCGCAACGCAGCCGGGAAATACGTCGCTCCGACGGCAATCGGCTACAACTCGCACCTGGATGGAGCAACGCAGGATGCCCGCGGCTTCGTCACCTTCAACTGGAACCAGACCACCAACCGCACGGCGTACCCCATCGGTGCTGTGACATACGGTCTGTGTCAGACGGCCAACGACGCGCAAAACAAAGTTGTCGCCCAGTTCTTCGAGTGGGTGCTCAACGACTTCGGTCCGAAGAATGCCGAAGCACTCGGTTACACGCCGCTGCTCGGCGCATTCAAGGACAAAGCGGTTCCGCTCGCCAAGAAGTGTGGCGCTGGCTGATCCAACTCCCCAGAATATGGAAAGGCCCCGGGGGAAACCCCGGGGCCTTTGCTTTGCTCCCTTGTCGTTACTTCATGCGGGCAATTTCCCTCGCCGCGGATTTTCGCGTGTCGACTTACGAACGACGAAGTGCCGTGAGAACAGGTAACGCGACGGCCAGACCGACGAGTTGAGCGACGATGAACATCGGCACCGATTGCGGTGCAATGCCGGCGAATGAATCGCTGAACGATCGTGCGATCGTTACAGCGGGATTCGCCAACGACGTGCTCGACGTGAACCAGTACGCACCACCGATCCATACACCGACGGCCATCGGCACCGATTCGGGACGATGCTTGGCGATGAGGAAGATGACGCACAACAAGCCGAACGTTGCGACCACCTCACCGAGCCAGATCGGTGTACCGGTTCGCACCTTCGTCGACGGACCGAACAGTGTGATGTCGAACATTGCGTTGGCGATTACGGCACCGACAGTTCCGCCGATCGTCTGGGCGACGAAGTAGGGAACGAGTTCTCCCCAGGGACGTTTGTCGAGAATGCATGACATCGCGGTCACGACCGGGTTGAAATGTGCCCCAGAGATCGGGCCGAACATGAGGATAAGTGCGATGAGCGCACCCACCGTTGCGCCGGCGTTCGCGAGTAGCTGCACCGCGACGTCGTCGGTGAGACGGGTAGCCATGATTCCCGAACCGACGACGGCGATGATGAGCAGCCCCGTGCCGAGACTTTCGGCAATGAGGCGCCGCGAGAGAGGCGTGTTCATTTTGTGCTCACACCGAGGTCTTGCAGCAGGTCCTCGACGCGACGGCGAATGGCGTCACGTATCGGGCGCACCGCCTCGACACCGAGGCCGGCCGGGTCGTCCAGAGCCCAATCTTCGTAGCGCTTGCCGGGGAAGATCGGGCATGTGTCGCCACAGCCCATCGTGATGACGACATCGGCCGCCTGAACGATTTCGACGGCGAACGGCTTCGGGAATTCGCTCGCGATGTCGATGCCGACCTCCTGCATCGCGGCCACTGCGGCGGCGTTGAGATCCTTGCCGGGCAGCGAGCCGCCCGAGTACACCTCGACGCGACCCTTCGAGAGGTGGCGCAGCCAGCCGGCGGCCATTTGTGAGCGACCGGCGTTGTGGACGCACACGAACAACACCGACGGAGGTGCATCGGTGATGAATCCGCGGACCTTGGCGAGCGCGCGCAGGCGATCGTCGGCGTACCGCGTGGTGAAGACCGGAACGAAGGTGCGCACCTTGGCGTCGGAGAAGCTGTCGAACGATTCCTTGACGATCGGGCGAATCTCCGATTCGTCGAACTTGCCGGCGTACTTGCGTGCCAGTTGGGACACCGAATTCTCGAGAATTTCGTTTTCCTCGTTCGGCTGGATCATGCTCATGGTGGTTGCTCCGTTGTGGGGTTGGGTTCGGTGTGTTACGACTTGGCAGGTTCGGCGGCGAACGGTGCGATGCGGGTGCGCAATTCACGCACGACGGCGTCGAATGCGCGCGACTTGCCGTCGACGGCCGGATCGGGGATCGACCAGTGCCAGCGCCGGGACGATACGGCGAGTTCGTCGTGTGCCTGGTCGCATACTGTGATCACGGTTCCGCGGCGCAGCTCGCCCGCGCGCACGACACGCGGCAGATTGTCGGCGAGGTCCGCGCCGAACATGCCGGCGGCACGCACGGCCATCGGGTGGACGCGCTCGGCCGGTTCGGTTCCGGCGCTGTCGGCGGGCGACCCGGTGAGATGCGTCCACAATGCGGCGGCGAGTTGTGAACGTGCCGAGTTGGCCGTGCACACGAACAACACCGGACCGGTGGGAAATGGTGCCGGTGTGGCAAGGGGAATGCCCGCCGGAACGAGGCGCAGAAAGCGCTTGCGACGGTCGTGGTGCGACACCGTGCGCACGATGACACCCGCCGCCTGGAGGATGTCGACATGGTGGGTGAGCAGCGGTGATGACAACCCGGTGATCTGCATCAATTCACCGGGGGTGCGGTCGGAGGCGACGAGTTCATCGACGATGGCGAGCCGCGAGGGGTCCCCGAGGGCGGCGAACCATTCGGCACGGCGTTTGAGCGAAGCCACGAAGAAACCCTAACATCTCTCAATCAAAATTGAGAGAAAACGGAGATGAACTTCTGGTGACGTTCGATCGGCCGGCAGGACCGCCGGGCGGGGTCACGCCGGTGGATCGTCGTCCCGATTGCGCAGGTAACGCTCGATCTCGTCGCTGAGGTCCTCGCCCGATGTCATCTCGCCATCGTGCAGTCGGTCGTACTCCGCCTCGAGCCCGTTGACGTAGGCGCGCACATCGTCGTCGTCTTCGATGGCCGAATCGTGCAGGTCGGTCCAACGCTGAATCTCTTCGTACAGATCGGCATGGTTGGTGGGCATGCCGATGACACGCTCGAGGAAGCGCAGCATCGCCGCGGTCGATTTCGGATGCTCGGATTCGGAGAGGTAGTGCGGCACGCCGACGCGCAGAGAGATCGTGTCGATTCCGTCCCGCTCGAGCCGCTCGTGCAGTACGCCGATGACGCCGGTGGGGCCCTGGTAGCTCGGGCGATCGAGGCCGAACGTGCGCGAGAGGTGCGTATTCAACGAGCTGCCGGTGACGAGCGGCGTGCGCGTATGGGGCGTGGCATCGAGGGCGGCACCGACGGTGACGACCGTCGTGCAGTGCAGTTGACCCAAGGTGCTCACGATGCATTCGACGAACGTGGGCCAGTACATGTGCGGCTCGACGCCGCACAGCGCGACGACGTCACGCGATGCATTCGGGTCGCGGACGACGACGATGTCGTTCACCGGCCAGCGGATGTGCCGTACCTCGTCGGCGTCGAGGAAGACCTCGGGTCGGCGCTGCGTGAAATCGAAGAACGGATCGGAATCGATCGAGGCGACGGTGAGGGGAGTGCGATCCGACAGGCACCACGACACCGCGGTGGTCGCCACCTGTGCGGCATCGAACCAACCCTCGAAAGCGACGAGCGCGATCGGATCGCGCAACGGTGGAAGATCGACGACGTGGCTGTCGAGTACGTCGTCGATGCGCGGCACGCGGGCCATGCGCCGACGCTACGAGGTGGCGAGGCGATCGACGACCCAGTCGACGCAGGCCGTGAGGGCCGTGACGTCGGCAGGATCGACCGCGGGGAACATACCGACGCGCATCTGGTTGCGGCCCAACTTGCGGTAGCCGTCGGTGTCGACGACGCCGTTGGCACGCAAAGCGGCGTTCACGTCGTTGGCCGACACACCCTCGAGATCGATCGTGCCGACGACCTGCGAGCGCTGCGCCGGATCGGCGACGAACGGCGCGGCGTACGACGACTTCTCGGCCCACGAGTACAACGCATTTGCCGAGGTGGCGGTGCGCTTCGTGCACCACGAGAGACCGCCGTTGTCGTTCATCCACCGCACCTGTTCGTCGAGGAGCAGCAACGTTGCGATGGCGGGCGTGTTGTAGGTCTGGTTGGCGCGCGAGTTGTCGAGGGCGATCTTCAGGTCGAGCGACGCGGGCGTCCAGCGCTTCGACGCCGCAATGCGCTCGATGCGCTCGATTGCGCGCGGTGAGCAGCATGCGAGCCACAGCCCGCCGTCGGAGGCGAAGGATTTCTGTGGGGCGAAGTAGTACACGTCGACTTCTTCCGGCGACCAGGCGATGCCGCCGGCCGCCGACGTCGCATCGACGAGCACGAGCGAATCGTCGTCGTGCACGGGACGAACGAGATGCATCGCCACACCGGTCGACGTTTCGTTGTGGGTGAGACAGTACGCATCGACGGCACCGCGGCGGGCCTGCGGATGGCTGCCCGGCTCGCTCGCGATCACCTCGGGGTCGTTGAGGTGCGGCGCAGCGGTGGTGACGTCGGCGAACTTCTGCGAGAACTCGCCGAACACGAGGTGCTGGCTGCGCTTCTCGATGAGACCGAAGCTGGCGACGTCCCAGAACACGGTGCTGCCGCCGTTGCCGAGCACGACCTCCCAGCCGTCGGGGAGCGTGAACAGGTCGGTGAGCCCGTCGCGCACCGAACCAACGAGCGATTTCACGGGTGCCTGGCGGTGCGAGGTGCCGAGCAGTTGGCGGCCCCGCGAGGCGAGCGCATCGATCTGTTCCGAACGCACCTTCGACGGACCGCATCCGAAACGTCCGTCACGGGGGAGCAGGTCGGCGGGAATCTTCATCGAGGTCGCGGCGTCGTTCGTCACTGTGTAAGCATGGCAGGGATGTCTGCGAACACCACCGGTCGAAACGAAAAGTCACGTGTCTCGGCGCGACTCGCCGCCATTCAGGAGTCGGCGACGCTGAAGGTGGACGCAAAGGCGAAAGCACTGCAGGCCCAGGGTGAGCACGTCATCGGATTCGGGGCGGGCGAACCCGATTTCCCGACCCCCGAGCACATCGTCGAGGCGGCGGTGCGCGCGGCACGCGACCCGAAGAGTCACCGTTACACGCCGGCAGCCGGTTTGCCCGCGTTGCGCGAGGCGATCGCGGTGAAGACGAAGCGAGATTCGGGTTTCGATGCCAAGGCGAGCGACGTGCTCGTCACCGTCGGGGGCAAGTACGCGGTGTTCGTCGCCTTCGCCGCATTGTGCGACCCGGGTGACGAGGTCATCTGTCCCGCCCCGTACTGGACGACGTATCCCGAGGCGATCGCGCTCGCCGGAGGAGTGCCGAAAGTCGTGGAAACGACCGAAGAGACCGAGTTTAAGGTGACGGTCGAGCAGCTCGAGCGTGCGCGCACGCCGCGAACGAAGGTTCTGCTGTTCGTGTCGCCGGACAATCCGAGCGGTGCCGTGTACTCGCGCGAGGAAACCATCGCCATCGGCAAGTGGGCAGTGGAGAACGGCATCTGGGTCGTCACCGACGAGATTTACGAGCACCTCACGTACGGCGGGCACGAGTTCCACTCGATCGTCACGCTCGTTCCCGAGCTCGCCGATCGCTGCCTCATCGTCAACGGCGTCGCCAAGACGTACGCGATGACCGGCTGGCGCGTGGGCTGGATGATCGGACCGAGCGACGTCATGAAGGCGGCGATCAACTTCCAGAGCCACACGACGAGCAACGTCTCGAACGTCGCACAGTACGCCGCACTCGCCGCAGTCAGCGGCGGACTCGAGGACGTCGTGCGCATGCGCACGGCGTTCGAACGTCGCGGAAAGCTGATGCACCAGATGCTCACCGCGATCCCGGGCATCACGTGCATGCCGCCGCAGGGTGCCTTCTACTGCTTCCCGAACGTGTCGGGTCTGCTCGGTCGCAACCTCGGCGGTTCGACCGCGGCAACGTCGCTTGAACTCGCCGACCTCGTGCTCGACAAGGCGAAGGTCGCCTTCGTGCCGGGTGAGGCGTTCGGTGCGCCGCGGTACGCGCGCTTCTCGTTCGCGCTCGGCGACGACGATCTGCGCGAGGGAATGACGCGACTCGCCGCACTCGTCGGCTGACCTGCTACGGTGACGTCGCCGCGCCAATAGGTGCGGTGTGAGTACCACAGCGAAGTCCGGTGAGATTCCGGCACTGTCCCGCAACGGTGATGCGAGGTTCGACATCCGTCGAGCGTCGCGAGTCCGGTCGCCTGGGGTGCACGCCCACTTCAATCGTCCTCGCGCGAAGGACAAGGAGACATCACCAAGATGAAATCCCTGCGCAAGGTCGGCATTGCCGGCCTTTTTTCGTTCCTGTTCCTCGGACTCGCCGCATGCGGCTCGTCCTCGACCGATCCGACCACCGACGACACGTCGCCCGACGACACCGAGGTCGTCGCCGAGTTCCCGGTGCCCGTCGGTGACGTCACCCTCGAGGTGCGCCCCGAGCGGATCGTGTCGCTGTCGCCGACCGCGACGGAGATGCTCTTTGCCGTCGGTGCCGGCGACCAGGTGATCGCCGTCGACAACTACTCGAACTTCCCGGCCGAAGCCGCCGAGCTCGAGAAGGTCGACAGCTTCGAACCCAACGTCGAGGCGATTGCCGGGCTCGAACCCGACCTCGTCATCGCCACGTACGACCCGGGCAACCTCGTCGAGCAATTG
The DNA here is from genome assembly GCA_964540395.1 of uncultured Bifidobacterium sp. Classification (GTDB taxonomy): domain Bacteria; phylum Actinomycetota; class Acidimicrobiia; order Acidimicrobiales; family Ilumatobacteraceae; genus F1-60-MAGs027. Next base: position 15,588 of record CAZIME010000013.1, on the reverse strand, counting down.
AACGCCCTCGGCATCGCCGTGTTCTTTGCCGGTGCCGTCGCCGACCTCGACGGCGCGTACGAGCAGCTCGAGCAGATCGGTGCACTGACCGGCAACCTCGCCGCGGCGCAGGAGATCGCCGCACAGATGCGTGCGGACATCGACGCGATCGTCGCGTCGGTCGATCTCGGCGGCAAGGAGCTGTCGTACTTCTACGAGCTCGACCCCACCCTGTACTCGGTCACATCGAACACCTTTATCGGCGGCGTGATGTCGCTGTTCGGTCTCACGAACATTGCCGACGGTGTGGAAGAGGGCAACGACTACCCGCAGCTGTCGGCCGAGGTGATCGTCGAGAAGAACCCGGACATCATCATGCTCGCCGACACCCTGTGCTGCGAGCAGACGGCCGCGACGGTGGCTGCGCGTGACGGATGGGCCGATCTTGCCGCGGTGAAGAACGGCAACGTCGTCGAGTTGAACGACGACATCGCCTCGCGCTGGGGTCCGCGACTCGTTGACCTCGTGCGCACGGTTGCCGACGCGGTAACGGCGGCACTCGGAGCGTGAGCACGCAGACGGGCACGGCGACGCCGCGCGCCACCACGTGGGTGGTGGCCGGTGCCGTCGTGCTCGTCGTTGCGCTCGTTGCGGGAACCGTCGTCGGGCCGGCCGGTCCGATCTGGTGGCGGGTTCCGCTCGCACTGCTCGACCGACTGCCCTTCGTCACGATCGATGCGGGAATCACCGAGCGCGAGTGGGACATCGTCTGGCAGATTCGCGCACCGCGGGTCGTGCTCGCTGCGCTCGTCGGCGCCATGCTGTCGATGGCCGGTGCGAGTTACCAGGGCGTGTTCCGCAACCCGCTCGTCGATCCGTACCTGCTCGGCGTCGCCGCCGGCGCCGGGCTCGGAGCGACCGTCGTGTTCGTCGCCAATCCTTCGGTGCTCGCCGACCTGCCGATCGATCCCGTGCCGCTCGCGGCATTCATCGGTGGAACCGTCGCAGTGCTGCTCACGTACCTCGTCGGTACGGCATTCGGCTCGCAACGATCAGCCACCACGCTCGTGCTTGCCGGAGTCGCGGTGACGGCGCTCGCCACCGCGGTGCAGACCTTCGTGTTGCAGCGCAATACCGACGTCGTGCGCCAGGTGTACTCGTGGATCCTCGGGCGACTGTCGAGTGCGACGTGGGCAGACGTTCGCCTCATCGCGCCGTACGTCATCGTGAGCATGGTCGTGCTCATCGCGTACCGCCGGGTGCTCGACGTCATGCGTGTGGGGGACGAAGAGGCGGCGGCGCTCGGCACCAACGTCAAGCGCACGCGGTTGATCATCGTGCTCGCCGCCACGCTCGGCACGTCGGCGGCGGTATCGGTGAGCGGGCTCATCGGTTTCGTCGGCATCATCGTGCCGCACGCGATTCGTCTGCTCGCCGGCAGCACGTACCGCCGCGTCCTCCCGCTGTCGATGCTGCTCGGTGCGGCGTTCCTCATCGCCGCCGACATCCCCGGACGCGTGCTCACCGACCCGGCGGAAACGCCGATCGGCGTCGTCACGGCGTTCTTCGGTGCACCGTTCTTCCTCGCACTGCTGCGCACGCGGGAGGTGCCGCGGTGAAGCTGACATTGCATTCGGTGCGCGTGGCGTACGACGGTTGTCCCGCCGTCGTCGCCGTCGACGTGTCGGCATCGTCGGGGGAGTGGTTGTGCATCATCGGACCGAACGGCGCGGGCAAATCGTCGCTCCTGAAGTCCATCGTCGGCATCGTGCCGCACGAGGGATCTGTTGACGTCGACGGCCGTGTGCTCGGCGAGATGAGTGCCCGCGAGAGGGCACGCTGTGTTGCGTACGTGCCGCAGTCACCCGTGCTGCCCGACGACATGACGGTGACCGACTACGTGCTGCTCGGCCGCAACCCGTACGTGTCGACGTTCGGTCGCGAGACGGGTCACGACCACTCGATCGTTGCCGAGACTCTCGCTGATCTCGACCTGTCGCTGTACGCCCGACGTCGCTTGTCAACGTTGTCCGGCGGCGAGCGTCAGCGCCTCGTCATCGCCCGTGCGTTGGCACAGCAGGCACCGGTCCTGCTGCTCGACGAGCCGACGAGCGCGCTCGACATCGGCCACCAACAGCAGGCACTCGAACTCGTCGATCGGCTGCGTCGGGAGCGGGGTCTCGTCGTCGTCTCGGCGATGCACGACCTCACACTCGCCGGTGTGTACGCACACCGTCTCGTGCTCATGCACCAGGGGGTCGTCGTGTCGTCGGGAACTGCGCGCGAGGTGTTACGCAGCGAGACCCTGGCCGAGTTCTACGGCGTATCGGTGCACGTGCAGCACCAGGACGACGGCACCGTGGTGGTCGTACCGCGCCGCACGGCGCACTGACGCCAGACTGTGGTCGTGCGCCGCGCCACGTTTGCCTCCGTTGCACTCATCATCGGTATCGCGGTACTCGCGGGGTGCGGCGGTGACGTTACGGAGTCGTCCGATCTTCACGATCACGGGGGATCGAAGGCGGTGAACGTCGCACTCGTGAACAACGATGTCATCGTCGACATCACGCTCGATCCGGCAAAGGTCGGCGCGACGACGCTGCACATGGAGTTCTCACCCCCCGGGGGGCGACTCGAAAAGGTGGACAACGTTCGTGCAACGTTGTCGAACGAAGCGTCGGGGGTCACTCCGATCGAAGTGGTGCTCATCGACGACGGCGCCAACCACTTTCATGCGGATATCGAGCTCGCTGCATCCGGCGAGTGGGAGGTAACGATCGAAGCCGAAGCGCACAGCGGCACACCGTTGTCGTACCGCACGACGATGAACGTCGCCGACTAGTCAGGTACCGATCTCCAGCACGACGAGATGATGATCGAGCCCGGTCGCGTCGTCGACGAACACGTCGCCCACGACACCGAAACCGGCCCGCTCGTAGAAGCCGATCGCCGAGTCGCGGGCCCGCGCCCACACGTATCGGGCACCATCGGCTCGGGCGCGATCGATGCCGGCAGCGAGCAGCAGTCGTCCGACGCCGAGACCCTGTACGTCGTCGAGCACTGCCATGCCACGGAGCTGCACGGCCGGAGCGGCATCGTCGTGCGGCCACGGCGCGGGCAGCCATGTCGACGTTGCGACGAGACGATCACCGCTTGCATCGGCGATGAGCACACCGAGATGACGTGTATCCGGGAGATCGTCCTGTGCGTACCGCGGATCGCGTGACGGCGTGCCCCTGCGCAGCACCGCCATGCGCACCTCGTGGGTGTCGAGCGACGTGATGTCGACGACACGGGGTGCCGGAACGGGTCTGCTCACAGGCGCATTCATCGCCTCGCGACGCTAGCGACGAGATGTGGCTACGGTGTCGCGACAGTCGCGACATCGGCAAGGAGCACCACTCGGTCGGCGATCGCGGCGGCCTCGGTGGGGTCGTGGGTGACGTGCAGCGTCGTCGTCTTGCGTGTCGCAAGCACGGTGCGCACGTCGCCGAGCAGACGGTCGTGCAAGGCGGCGTCGAGCCCCGTCAGCGGTTCGTCGAGCAGCAACACCGCGGGTTGCGGAGCAAGGGCACGGGCGAGCGCCACACGCTTTGCTTCGCCGCCCGACAACGTGGTGACGTCCCGCCCGGCGAATCCCCGTAACCCGACGAGTTCGAGCATCTCGGCAACGACCCGTTCGCGTTCGTCGCGCGGCAGGCGATGCACCGCTTCGCCGTATCCGACGTTCGCAGCGACGTCGAGGTGGGGAAAGAGTTGGTTGTCCTGGAACACCATGCCGACACCGCGAGTATGTGGCGCGGCGTCGGTGACGTCACGCGAATTGATGACGACGCGTCCGGATACCGCCGCTTCGAGCCCGGCGATGATTCGCAGAAGCGTCGTTTTTCCGCTGCCGCTCGGGCCGAGCAGCGCGACGCGTTCACCCGTCGCGATGTGCAGCGCGAGACCGGTGAACAAATTGCGCCCGTCGTGACGTGCGGTGAGCGAGTCAACGTGCAGCATCACCGCGCTCCACGAGGATCATCGCCGCAATGCACAACACGGCGAGCACCGTCGACAACACGAATGCCTGGGTGCGCAACACGTCACCGGTGCGTGCCATCAGACGGGCAATCGCCACGGGGATCGTTTCGGCACCGCGGCGCGTGAGCAGTGACGACGCACCGAATTCTCCGACGGACACGGCAACGACGAGTCCGCCGGCACCGGCGAGTGCGCGGCGGGCGAGTGCGAAATCGACGGTGCGCAGCGTGCGCCAGGGTGACGCACCGAGCGTTGCGGCGGCGTCGCGCAGTCCCGACGGCACCGTGCGCAACACGGGAACGAGCAGGCGCACGACGAGGGGCAACGCGACGAGTGAGTGGGCGATCGGCACGATCCACCACGATGCCCGCAAGTTGCCCGCATTCGGTCCGAAGGCGACGATAATGCCGAGACCGACGGTGACGGGCGAGATCGCGAGCGGGACGAGGGCGACGGTGTCGCCGAACCGACCCCGGCGACCACCGTGCACCGCGGCGAACGCCGTGCACGCACCGAGAACGATGGCGATGACGAGCGCCACGAGCGCGACGCGCGCTGATGTTGACACCGCGGCGATGACGTCGACGGAACCCCGCAGCGTTTCACCGCTGAACAAGCTGCGCCATCCACCGAGCGACCACGCGGCTCCGACGCGCAACGAACCGACGACGAGAGTGACGAGCGGTGCACACACGACGACGAGCGTCACCGCAACGATCATCTTGGCAATCACGGGTCGACGTGCCGCACCGATACCGATGCGTCGAGCCGCGATGCGCGGCAATGCAGCACCGCGCGTGATGCGCGGACCGAGAGTCGTCGACAGCGCCGCAACGACGACGAGGAACACGGCTTGTGCGACGGCGAGCACGGCGGCCGCAGCGACGTCGCCGATCTGCAGGGCGCGCAGGGCGATGTCGCTCTCGATCGTGACCCGCCCCGGGCCGCCGAGTAGGCGCACGACGCCGTACGAGGTGAAGCAGAAGAGGAACACGATCGCCGTCGCCGCGGCGACCGAGGGTGCGAGAAGCGGCAAAGTGATGGTGCGCGTCCGACGCAGCGGTGCGGCACCGAGAAGTGCCGCGGCATCGGTGAGACCGGTGTCGATGCGCTCCCATCGCGCGCCGACGACCCGCACGACGACGGCGACGTTGAACCAGGCGTGTGCGACGACGATCGCGATCCACGTGCGTTGCAGGCCATCGGGCAGCAGGCCGACGAACGCCGTACCGACGACGACGCTCGGCAACAGAAAGCCGCTGACGACGATCGCCCGCACGGTGCGTCGCATGCGAAAGTCGTGTCGGGCGAGCACCCACGTGACGGGCAACGCAACGACGAGAGTCGTCACTGCACTGAGAACTGCCTGCCACAGCGTGAACCAGCCGATCCGCCACGGCACCGAAGTGCGCAACACGCGCAGAGAATCCGTGTCGACGACGCGCACAACGAGCGCCGTGACGGGAACACCGACGAAGAACGCCAGCCACGCAACGCCGGGTAGGCCGGCGAGCGCCGACCACCCCGGCGGGTAGTTGCTCGTCGTACGGCGTCGAACGGAGGTCACGTCAACGCAGCATCACGGAGCTGAACGTGTCGAGCCACTGCGTACGACCCGCGGCGATGCGCGCAGGGTCGAGGGTGAGCGGAGTGTCGGGACGCAACGAGTGACGCACGAACACATCGGGCAGGGTTGCGTCACGGTGCACCGGGTACACGAACTGCGTGAGCGGCAGGTCGTTCTGGAACGTGACCGAGGTGAGGAAGTCGACGAGTCGCTTCGCCTCCTCGGGGTACTTCGTTCCGCGCAACACACCGGCGAACTCGACCTGTCGGAAACACGTGTCGACGATGACCGCCGTCGGCGCGTCGTCGCGAGGCGGATCGGCGAACACGACCTCGGCCGGCGGGCTCGACGCGTAACTGACGACGAGCGGACGGTCACCCTTGCCCGACGATCCGGAGAACGGTCCGTAGTACGCATCGCTCCACGACTCGACGACGAGCACGTCGTTGTTGCGCAGCTTCTCCCACCACGTCGTCCAGCCGTCGTCGCCGTACTTCGCGATCGACGCGAGGAGGAATGCCAGGCCGGGGGATGACGTGAGCGGGTTCGGCACGACGAGCTGCGAGCGGTACCGCGCGTCGACGAGGTCGTCGAGCGACGTCGGCGGTGCCACGTTGCGGTCGGCGTACCACGCCTTGTCGTAGTTGATGCACACGTCACCCGTGTCGACGGGGGTCACTTCGTCGTTCGGAACGAGAGCGAGTGCGTCGGCATCGAGGAACTCGGCGTTCGCGCTGCGGTACGGCTCGAACACTGCCGCTTCCAGTGCGCGAGAGAGGAGCGTGTTGTCGACTCCCCACAGAACGTCACCCTCGGGCGCACCTGCGGTGAGAGCCGCTTTCGTTACCAAGGTGCCGGCATCGGTGCTGCGCACGACATCGACCGAGATACCGGTGGCGGCGGTGAACTCGTCGAAGATGCCCTCGCTCGGGGTGAACGACTCGTGGGCGAGAAGGGTGAGCGTGACCGGTTCGCCGTTGCCCGCGTCGGGGCTCGTCGCCGAATCCGATCCTCCGCATGCAGCGGCAACCACCGCTGCAGCAACTGCCAACGTGACGAGACGAATGCGCATTACGACACCTTTCCTTCGTTGATGACGAGCAGTCGGCCGTTGCCGAGTTCCACGCGCACGCGGGGAGCGATCGCCCGGTTGCTCACGCCGCGCGACGATGCAGCGCGCAGCGATTCGTTCGACAATGCCCAGCGCAGCCCCTCGGTGTGCACTCCATGTGCGTCACCGCCGAAGGGAACGAGGCCGATCGTGTCGTCGATCGCGCAGACGACGTCGAGAACTCCGCCCGCATGCAGCGGCCAGGCACGCGACCGCGCCCAGCGCGCTTCGATCCGCACACCCGCGAGATCCTCGTGGAAGAGTGCGGCGAGCGTGCCGAGTTGATGGTCGAGACGACCGCCACCGCCGGTGACAACGCACAGCGAGTCGACGCCGAGTGACGCGGCATGACGCAGCGCAGCCTCGGTGTCGGTGAGGTCCTTGTCGCCGGGCAACTCGACGATCTCGGCGCCGTCCCGTCGTGCCCGCGCCACGGCGTCGGGTCGTGCCGAGTCGAGATCGCCGATGACGACGTCGATACGCAGGCCCTTGTCGAGTGCATGGTGGATGCCGGCGTCCGCGACGACGATGATGTCGTGCGCACGGATGTCGGCGACGTGGTCGTCGTGCAGCGCATCACCGCCCGTGATGACGTACACCGACCTCGTCGGGGATGCGTCGACTTCGCTCATTGTCTGCTCCCTCCGCTGGCATGACCCAGATCAGGTTGTGCGGGTCGGTGGTGGCGTTCACCCTCTCAGTCCGACGATCCTCGGACTCCCCGTGCGTGACGACGTCACTCTACAGCAGGCTCTATTTCACACGGCTGGGCATCACGGGCGGGAAGGTACATCGGTAGCCTGCCCAGCGTGAGCACCACCCCGACGTCGCCGTTCGCTGCAATGACCGAGCAGCGCGACACGATCATCACCATCACTGAGCAGGCCATGGTGAAACTGCGCGAGTTGCGCGACACCGAGCCCGATGCCGAGAAGCTCGGTTTGCGTCTCGCGATCGCCTCACAACCCGGTGAGGACTTCCGTTACGACCTCGCGTTCGAGGAGTTCCTCACGGCTGCGATGGACGAGGAAGTGCGCACGATCGACGGTTTCAAGGTGATCATTCCCGGCCGCGACGTCGAAGCGCTGCAGGGCGCGCAACTCGATTTCTCGGACAATGCGGGTCTCGTCATCCGCAATCCCAACAAGCCGCGCGCACCGCAGGTCGAGGGCCTCGTCTCCGGTGACGACGTGTCGCGCGCGATCGAAGAAGTGGTGCGCGTCGAGGTGAACCCCGCGCTCGCCGCTCACGGAGGATTCGTCACCTTCGCGGGGCACGACTCGCAGGGAACGGCGTACTTCACGATGGGTGGCGGTTGCCACGGTTGCTCGATGAGTCGTCAGACGATGCTCGAGGGCGTGCAGACGATGATCGCCGACAAGGTGCCGTCAATCTCGCGGGTGCGGGACCTCACCGATCACTCCACCGGCGCAAACCCGTACTACACCTGATCTACTGATCGCCTCCACGGCTGTATTGATGACGCCGTAACGGCGATCTACTGATCGCCCCCACGGCGTTGAGCAGCGGCGGCGACGATGCAGGCGGTGGGGGTGCGGCGCACGAGATTGCGCATCTCTTCGTTGGGTGACAGTTGTTCGCCGCGCTGCCATGCACGCAGGTACTTCGCCGGCCAGATCTCGCCGCGGCGCAGGTTCTGCTCAGATTGCGGACAAATGCGCGAGATTCCGAAGTGCAGGTGACACAGCGTCGTGCGTGCATTACCCGATTGGCCGACGGTGGCGATCTTCTGTCCCGACTCGACGCGCTGGCCGCGTTTCACCATGAGTCGCCCGAGATGGGAGAAGTAGTAGCGCACGAAATCGTCGCCGTGCATCGTGATCGTGAGACCACCGCGTGTTCCGGGATCGTCCACCGCGGGATCCCAGTTGTCGACCTTGCGCACGTCGACGATGAGTCCCGAAATCGGTGCACGCACCGTTTGTCGACATCCGGTGAGATCGGTAGCGGGGTAGTTGAGGTGATAGTCGTCGTAGAACACGTCTGGCCCGGCGACCGGGAACGTGTACTTCCATTCGGCACGCTTCTTGCGACCGCGAATGAACGGACCCTCGGCCTCTTCGTCGTTCGACGCCTCCGCCGCGGGCGCGAGGAACAGCGACGCCGCGACGAGCACGGCGCAGCGGCGTACGAAGTGACGTCCCCCTGTCACCCCACCGAAGGTAGTCGCGGAACGGCATCGATGAGGCGACGAGTGAACGGGCTTTCGGGGTCTCTGAGGATGCGGTCGATCGGCCCACTCTCGACGATTCGACCGTTGCGCATGACGGCGATCTCGGTGCACAGTCGTGCAACGACGGCAAGGTCGTGCGACACGAGTACGAGCGCCAGTCCCTTCCGTTCGATGAGATCATCGAGCAAACCGACGATCTCATCGCGAATGAGTACGTCGAGTGCGCTCACGGGTTCGTCGGCGATGAGCACCCGCGGCGAGGGAGCGAGTGCGCGGGCGATGGCTACGCGCTGACGTTGGCCTCCCGACAATTCGTGCGGATAGCGATCGGCGAAGACACCGTCGAGTGCGACGTCGGAGAGCACCTCGCGCACGCGCGACGCGTGGTCGACGTCGATGCGGAGGCACTCGAGTGGTTCGGCGACGATGCGTCCGACCGTGAGGCGGGGATTCAGCGACGACCGCGGATCCTGAAACACCGGTTGCACCGCCCGCCGGAACGATGCAGGGTCGCACTGCGACAACGGCGTTCCGCCGAACAACACGTCACCGGCGGTGAGCCGTTCGAGGCCGAGCAGTGCGCGCACGAGGGTCGACTTACCCGCACCCGATTCGCCGACGATGCCGATGCGCGAACCGGGGGCGACCGACAGCGATACGTCGTCGAGAGCCATGCGCCCCGAGCGGTACACCCGGCGCAGCGATCGCGCTTCGAGCAGCGCGGTCACGAGTCACCCCGCAGAAGCCGGCGCAGATCGACGGTTCCGCGACGCGCCGACTCGATCAGCGCCTTCGCGTACGGATCCTCGGCGCGTTCGAACAGCTCGGCCGTCGGGCGCTGCTCGACGATGCGTCCCGCCCGCATCACGGCGATGTCACGTGCCATGCGGGCGACGACACCGAGGTCGTGCGACACGAAAATGAGTGACAGGCCCTCGTCGTCGACGAGGGAAGCGAGAAGTTGAAGGATGTCGTCCTGCACCGTGACGTCGAGCGCGGTCGTCGGTTCGTCGGCGATGAGCAGTCGCGGTCGTGCGGCAAGCGCGATGGCAAGACCGATGCGCTGACGCTGCCCGCCGGACATTTCGTGGGGGAGCCGACGGGCGATCCGCTCGGGTTCGTCGAGGCCGACGCGTGCACACCATTCGACCGCTGCAGCGTCGGCATCGCGTCGCGACATTCCGTGGTGAAGGCGCAGGGGCCAGCCGATCTGACGGTCGACGCGCATCAGCGGGTTCAGCGCAGTGAGTGGTTCCTGGAAGACCATGCCGATCGTGCGGCCACGCACCGAACGGCGCACGTCCTCCTCCGCTCCGACGAGCTCAACACCGTCGCAGCGGATACTGCCCGTGACCTCTGCGCCCGCGGGAAGGACCCCGAGCACGGCGAGCATCGCCATCGTCTTTCCCGAGCCCGATTCGCCGATGATGCCGAGTCGACCACCGCCAGCGACGTCGAACGACACGCCATCAATGACCGCGTGTTCGCCGAACCGCACGGTGAGGTTGCGCACCTCGAGCAGCGTCATGTCGTACCCCGCAACGTCGGGTCGAGTCGCTCGCGCAGGCCGTCCCCGAGCAGGTTGAACCCGAGCACTGCGATGACGATGGCAACCCCCGGCCACAGCGCATGCAGTGGTTCGACGATGAGGAACTGTTGCGACGTCGCGAGCATGCGCCCCCACGAGGGAGTCGGTGGTCGGGTGCCGAGACCGATGTACGACAGCGTCGATTCGGCGAGGATCGCGACGGCCGCCGCACCCGATGCATGAACGAACAGCGAACCGCGCACGTTCGGGAGCACGTGCACACGGATGATCCGGCGGCGATTTGCCCCGCAGGCGCGGGCGGCGAGTACGAAGTCGTTCGCGAGCACGGCTCGCGTGTCGCGGGCGACGATGCGCGACACGGCCGCCGCAAGTGCGATGCCGATGGCGACAATCGCGGTGAGCGTCGATGGTTCGTACACGGCGGCAAGGACGATCGCGAGCAGCACCGAGGGCAGTGCGAGCACGATGTCGATGGCAAAGGTCGCTGCACCGCGCGTCCGTACACTCGCCGTGCCGACAAGCAATCCGATCAGCGTGCCGATCAGCAATCCGATGACGACCGCACCAACGGCGACACCGAACGTGCTGCGTGCACCGACGATGACGTTGCTGAGGATGTCCCGACCGTTCTCGTCGGTGCCGAGCACGTGCGGCCACGCCGGTCCGGTGAGCGAGAGATCGGGGTCGATTTCGAGCGGGTCGAACGGCGTCCAGACGTACGACAGCGCCACCGTCGCGACGGTGACCCCGACGAGCGCGGTACCGACGACGAAGCCGGGATCGCGGCGCACGTGACGGGCACCGATCGTGTTCATTCGCGGTCCTTGGTACGTGGATCGATGACGCGCAGCACCGCATCGACGACGAAACCGACGACGAATACGAGCGCCGTGGTGACGGCAACGGTGCCCTGGACCTTGATGACGTCACGTTGCGACACGTCCTGCAACAGCATCTGGCCGACGCCGGGAAGGGCAAAGACGCTCTCGACGATGATCGCCCCGACGACGAGCGTTGCGAGCTGGACACCGAGCACCGAGACGACCGGGGATAGCACGTTGCGCAATCCGTGCACCCGCAGTGCCGTGGGCGTCGACATGCCGGTGGCACGCGCGGTACGGAACCACTCCGTGTTCAGGACGTCGATCGTCGCCGAGCGCGCGTACCGCATGAGAACCGCACCCTGGGCGAGTGCGAGCGTGAGAGTGGGGAGGATCATCGAACGCGCCGCGTCACCGACATCGCGCCACGAATCCACCGGGAAGCCACCCGACGGCAACCACTGCAGCGTGACGGCGAATCCGGCCATGAGCAGCACACCGATCCAGAACGTCGGGACCGCGACCCCGAGTTGGCCGATTCCCGACACGACCGTTCCACGCCACGAGGTGCGCCGCACTCCCGCGTACATGCCGAGCGGAACGGCGGCGAGGAACGCGAGCACGCTCGCCGCGGCGATGAGCGGCAACGTCACCGCCGACTTCGCCGCGAGTTCACCACCGACGCTCGCCCCCGAAATCATCGACGTGCCGAGGTCGCCCCGGAGGGCGTTGCCCAACCACTCGAGATACTGCACCGGCAGCGGACGGTCGAGTCCGAGTTGTGCACGCAGCGCCTCGACTTCCTCGTTGGTGGCGAACATCCCGAGCTTCGTGCGGGCAATGTCCCCCGGCAGTAGGCGCAACAGGATGAAGACGAGCAACGATGACACGACGAGCGAAGCAAGTAGCAGCGCACATCTGCGCGCGATCGCTACCACCGTCGTCACCGAACCCTCCTCGTCGCTGGAAAAGGAGGGTAGTGCGTGCGCTTCGCTCAGCCCTTGACGACGTTCGCCACGGAGTAGGCATCACCCGTCGAGTTAACGGGGAATCCGCTCACGTTCTTCTTCGCGACCTGCGTGTTGGCGATGACCCACAGCCAGTCGCTCGGCGAGTCCTGTGCGAGCACGCGAGCCGCGCGCTTCAACAACTGCACCTGCTGCGTCACCGACCGTGCCTCACCCGATCGCTTGAACAGCGACTGGTATTCGGCACTGTCGTAGCGGAAGTAGAAGTTCGGCAGCGCATAGACACCCATGTCGTTGCGTTCAACGTGGCACACGATCGACATGTCGTAATCGGCTCGACCGAGTACGCGGTCGAGCCACTCGGGCCAAGACACGGGCCGGATCGTCACGTTGATGCCGACTTTCTTCAGCGAAGCGGCGATGAACTCTTGTGAGTCGACGGCGTAGAAGATCGGCGGCACGTCGTAGGTGACGTTCAGTCCATTCGGGTATCCGGCCTTGCGCAACAGTTCACGCGACTTCTTCGGGTCGTACGGGAAGAGACCCGTGAGGTCCTCGTACCACGGGTCGGTCGGCGGAACGAAGCTGCCGATCTCGTATCCGTAGCCACCGGCTGCGGTTTTGATGAGCGCCTTCTTGTCGATGGCGTGGCGCACGGCCTGGCGCACGCGAACGTCGTTGAAGGGTGCACGACCGTTGTTCATGCTCAGCACGACTTCACAGTTCGTGCTGCCGACGTTGACCTTCAGATTCTTGTTCTTCTTGAACGCATCGACGAGGCGAGGTTCGGCCACGGTGGTGAGAATGTCGAGCTGTCCGGACAGCATCGCGTTGCTCGATGCGGTCGCGTCGGGGATGTAGCGGAACACGACGTTCTTCGTGCGCGCCTTCGGACCCCAGTACGCATCGTTGCGTGTGAGCGTGATGCTGTTGCCGCGGTTCCACGTCTTCACCTTGTACGGGCCCGTGCCGTTGGCGACGGTGGCGAGGTTCGTGGAGTTCGCCTTGAGCACGACTCCGCCGCGCTGGGTGAGCGCGAAGGGCAGGTTGTTGTCGCGCCGCGACAGTGAGATGACGATCTGGTTCGTACCGCGCGCCGTCACCGACTGCACTGCGGAGAATTCCTGCTTCTGTGCGTCGAGCACGGCGTTGCTCGACTTGTCGAGCAGGCGGTTGTAGCTCCACAGCACGTCACGCGTCGTCACCGGCGTTCCGTCATGGAAACTCGCCTTGCGCAACGTGAAGGTCCAACTGAGTCCGTCCTTCGACTGCACGAACGATGATGCGAGCGCCGGTGCAATCTTGCCGCTGTCCTCCATGCGGATGAGGCCCTCGTACACGTTGTTCAACAACACCTGGGGAATCGCCTGACCGGCAGTGCCCGAGATGTCGAGGCTCACCGGCTCGAGCGAGAAACCGATGGTGACGGTGTCGTCGGTGGCGGATGCGACAGAACCGAAACCCGCGGTGAGCAGGGCCGCGGTGACGAGCCCGGCGAGCATCGCGAGGGGGGAGCGCTTGATCATGAAAGTGAGGCTACGAGATTGCGGCGGCACCGCAACGAGGCGAAGCCGCACATCCGCAGTGGTTACTGTGATCCCGTGGTCCTCAGGCGGATGTCTCCGCAGCACGCCTTTGCCGACGTGCTGTGAACCCTCGTTCCCGCCACCTACCTGCTCGGCGTCAAGCGGGTTCTCGTCATGCCGCACACCGAGTGCCGGATGACCTCGCCCGACGACTCGAGCATCCACGAGGCGATCGATTGTTGTGCGACTGCTGACCACGTGATGAATCGCTCCGACGATCTCATCTCGGTGACGACCTTCGGCGACATGGTCGCCATGGGCGCGGAACGCTGGCACCACGATGCCATCGTCACTCGCCGTCAGCGCGCCACGTTTCGCGAACTCGATGACCGTGTCGACGAGTTCGCACGATCGTTCGCCGCACTCGGCATCGTGCGCAACGACAAGATCGGCATCCTCATGTCGCAGGACGTCGACTACATGGCGGCGCTCATCGGCGCGACGCGCATCGGCGCCGTCGCCGTTCCGATCAACGCGCGGTTCAAGGCCCGCGAGCTCGGTCATGTCATCCGTGCCAGTGACATGCGCATCCTCATGCTCACCGCGGGTGATCCGCGGTACACGAACTTCCTCGGCCTCGTGAAAGAGGCGATCCCGGGCATCGACGCGCAGTCGGGTGAAACGCTCTCGGTTCCCGATGCGCCGATGCTGCGCCACGTCGTGCTCCACGATGCACCGGCGGAGCAGTGGACGATGTCGCCGGAGGCGTTTTTCCGCCACGGCGAACGCGTGTCACGCGACGAGATCTGGTTGCGCGGCCGGGGTGTATCGGTGCGTGACGTTGCGCTCATCTTGTACACGTCGGGGACCACGTCGAGCCCGAAGGGTGCACTGATGACGCACGAGGCGTTCATGCGCTGCGGTACCGCGATGGCGCGCGACAGCTTCCGAATCACCGATGTCGACCGCACGTGGTGTCCGATGCCGATGTTCCACGTCGGTGGCGTCGCGTTCATGGTGACGGCACTCGTCCGCGGTGCTACGTACGTGCACTCGGGTGATTTCGACCCGGGAGTATCGGCCCGGCAGTTGCGCGACGAGAAGATCACGGTCGCCTGGCCCGCTTTCGACATGATGTGGCAGGGCGTGATATCGCATCCCGATTTCGACGAGGAAACGGGAAAGCGGATCCGGGCAGTTCTCATGAGTGTCGGGTTGCCGACGCGGATGAAGGAGCTGCAGGAGCGCCTGCCGACTGCGCTGCAGATCGCCGGTTTCGGTGCAACCGAATCGGCGGGTCTGCTCACCATGGGCAACCTCGACGATCCGCAGGAGGTGCGCCTGGGTTCGATGGGTCGACCGCTCACCGGTATGGAGATGCGACTCATCAACCCGGAAACCGGTCGCGAAGTCGAAGGGGACGAACTCGGCGAAATTTGCTACCGCGGACCGTCGTGCTTCACCGGCTACTACCGCGATCCCGAGATGACGAAGAAGGTCATCGATGCCGAGGGCTTCTTCCATTCGGGTGATCTCGGACAGTACGTGTTCGGCGACCGCCTGCGTTACGTGTCGCGGCTGAAGGACATGTTGAAGGTCGGCGGCGAGAACGTCGCCGCGGCCGAGATCGAGGACCACCTGCAGACCCACCCGGCAGTACACACCGCCCAAGTGGTAAGCGCGCCGGATGCGCGCTACCACGAGGTGCCGGCTGCCTACATTCAGCTGAAGCCCGGTGCGTCCACGACGGAGTCCGAACTCATCGAGCATTGCCGTGGCGTCATCGCCACGTTCAAGGTGCCGCGTTACGTGCGCTTCGTCGACGAGTTCCCGATGTCGGGCACGAA
>CAZIME010000012.1:0-32107 GCA_964540395.1 uncultured Bifidobacterium sp. | reverse complement strand
AGCCACTGTTGCAGAACGTCAGGTATCCACCGATTCGAGCCGATTGCGGTGACGACTACGGCTGCACCGATCAACGCCGCAACGACGACAACAAGGACGAAACGCGCTACTCGCGTCGTGCGCCCCACGAAGTCAGGTTACCCATGTCGTGTGTCGCATGCGGAGAGGTGTGCCAGACTTGACCCATGAGCAACGCCGAACTGCGTGCCACGGAAATCGGTGCAGCGGGACGGTTCCACATTCGTGGTACGGCCATCATGACATTCGTCATTTATTGGCTGATGGCGCTCACTTTCCAGGATTTCTTCTTCTTCGATCCCACCGATGCGACGGGGGTGTTCCGCCAGGTGACGCTGTGGATCGCCTTGTTCGGTTGGCTGTCCATCGCTCTTGTCACTCCGCTCGCACTTCTGTATGCGACGTCGGGATCGCTGGCGGCGTTGCGTATCGTTCCGTACGCGACGCTCATCTGGCCCGTCGCCATCGTGCTCGCCCAGATCAGCGCCTACGCGGAGACGGGCGAGAGTTACCTCGACTATCTCTTCCAGTACCCGATTTTCGTTCTCACGGACATCGCGCTTCCAATTTTCATCATCTTCAAGTGGAGCGACATGCGCACTGCCATCGCCCGCGCCGAGATCGACCTCGAGTTGCGCCGGGACAGGAACCTCCCGGTTCCCTGATCCGTTCGTCGCAGATCAACGGGGTCAGTGCGGCTTGTCGTCGAGAACGCCGCGCGCCTTGAGGTCGGCGATCTTCGCGTCGTCATAGCCCAGTACGTCGCGCAACACTGCGACGTTGTGCTCACCGAGTGCCGGGGCGATGAGATCGAGGTCGGGCAGCGGCTCGGTCGTGCGGAACGGGAACCCCGGAATCTGTACATCGCCGGCGAGTGGATCGTGCACCGTGCGAACCACACCGCGCTCGACGAAGTGCGGGTGGGTGAGTGCGTCCTTCGGCGACAACGACGGTCCGTGCGGAACGCGATTGGCTTCGAGCACGTCCATCACCGCTTGATCGTTGGGGAATGTGGCCATCCACTTCTCGATGATTTCGGTGAGCGCATCACGATTCTCGAGACGGTGCGGATTGGTGTCGAAGCGCGGATCCTGCGCGAGTTCGGGCTGCCCCATTGCCACCCAAAGGTTCTTCACCTGCCACTCGGTGCAGAGAATGATGATCCATCCCTGCGGTCCGCGGTACGAACCGGCGGGGCAGATGTACGGGAAGTGGCGTCCCTGTCGCATCGGAACGAAGTTCTCCGGGTCCATTGACGAGCCGTGCACCGACTGCTCATGGAAGTGGAACAGCGAATCGACCATCGCGATGTCGAGATGCGTACCCTTCCCGGTGCGCGCACGGTGGAACAACGCATGCCCCATGGCCGCGAAGGCGTGCACACCCGAGTTGGTGTCGGCGAGCCCGATGCCGACGAAGGTCGGCGGACCATCGGGGTCACCCGTCATGTGCATGATCCCCGAGTACGCCTGCGCAATGAGATCGAAGCACGGACGCTCGGAGAGCGGACCTGTCTGCCCGAATCCGGACACCGACGCCATGATGATGTCGGGCTTGATCTTCTTCAGATCTTCGTAACCGAGACCCTTGCGCGCCATGACGCCGGGGCTGAAGTTTTCGACGACGATGTCGGACTTTGCGACGAGTTCCTTGATGATCGTGCGACCTTCGTCGCTGTCAATGTCGAGGCATACCGACTGTTTTCCGCGGTTCTGCTGGATGTGGGCGCCGGCACGGCGGTTGATGCGCGGACGGTTCGAGCGGTTCGGATCGCCGTACGGCGGCTGTTCGATCTTGATGACGGTTGCACCGAGTTCGGTGAGCAAGCGGGTCGATGACGGACCGGCAAGGTAGCGGGTGAGATCGAGAACGACGATTCCTTCTAGCCAACGTCCGGAATCGAGTTGCACGGTGTCCTACTTTCCTGGTTCGCGCGGCAAACCGAGAACGCGTTCACCGAGAATGTTGCGCATCACGTTCGACGTTCCGCCCTGAATGGTGTACGCCGGTGCGTACGCGATGGCGTTGCTCAGGTCCGGATCGACGAGCGCCGCCGGCCCGAGAACGCGGGCGCAGAAGTCGGCGACGCGTTGTTCGTGTTCGGTGCAGTAGCACTTGATGATCGTGCTCGCACCGGCCGGTGCCTGACCGAGGGCCGCCTGGTAGATCATGAGGCGTCCGAGTCGGTACCCCGCCTCGAGTCGGGCAATGTCCTGGCGTACGCGTCGATCCGATCGGTTGGCCACTTCGAGCGCATCTTCATAGAGCGGACGATTCGACATGAGTCGGTCGATGCCACCGCGCTCGTGCTCGAGCTGGGCCATCGTCTGACGAAAGGCATCACCCTCGACGCCGACGAGATTCTCGGCGGGCACCTCGACATCGGTGAACCACACTTCGCAGAAGTGGCGGTTGCCGACGATGTCGGTGATCGGTCGCACTTCGATGCCGGGCAGATTCATCGGCACGATGAGTTCGCTGACGCCCTTGTGAGGCGGGCCCGACGAGTCGGTACGCACGATGAGATAGCAGTAGTCGGCGTCGGCAGCGAGGCTCGTCCAGATCTTCTGGCCATTGACGATGAAGCGATCACCGACGCGCTTCGCCGAGGTGCGCAGTGCGGCGAGGTCCGAGCCGGCGTTGGGCTCGCTCATACCGATGCACCACGTTTCCTCGCCGGTGAGCATCCCCGGAAGGAACTTCGCCTTCTGGTCGGGGGTTCCGTAGCGGTAAATCGACGGACCCATCTGGCGGTCGGCGATCCAACTTGCGGCAATCGGTGCGCCTGCGGCAATGAGTTCCTCGGCGACGATGACGCGCTCGATGCCCGGTCGGCCACCACCACCGAACTCGGTCGGCCACGTCATGCCGATCCAGCCCTCGGCGGCGAGGATGCGCGAGAACTCCTTCGAATAGCCGTTGATCCACGAGTCATTCAACCGGCCGTACTTCTTCGCCCCGTCGCGCCCGATGTGTCGGGCGCGTTCCCGGAGCTTCTCCCACTCGGGAGTCATCGAAAAGTTCAGCGACACGGCGACAAACTATACGCGCGACGGGCCGATTCGGCGAACAGAGCGCCACGTTCGTCGGCGTTGTAACCCGTCGTCATCTTCTTGCAGGCGTTCCACAGGACCGTGTACGTGAGGGCCTGGCGATCGACTGGGAAATTCGACTCGAACATGCAGCGTCGCGGACCGAAGGTGTCGATGCACCAGCGCACGACGTCACCCCAGTACTCAGCGACGCGGTCGGAATCGATCGGCGTGTCGAGTTCAGCCCAGCCGGTTCCGAAGTACGTGTCGAGACCGAAGCCTCCGAGTTTGACGAACACGTTCGGTTGCGTCGCAAGCCGCTGCATCGACGCCCGCCATGCGGCGAGTACTGCGTCGCGGTGGCCGGCAGACGGACCGATCCCGAGTGGACCGCCGAGGTGGCTGACGATGCTCGCCAACGCGGGAACTTCCCGCGCGAGGGCGCCGAGATCGTCGATCTGCGGATGGTAGAGCCACGCATCGAACGTGAGGCCGCGCGCGGCAAGCCGCCTGGCGCCGGCAACGAATTCGGTGGCACACGTGAGGCCCGGCGTCGGTTTGGTATGCGAGTCGTGCACCTCCGGTGAGGCGTCCCAACCCGTTGCATGGCGGATGCCGCGAAACAGCGGAGATGCCGCCCTGTGCGCCGCGAGTGACTCGTCGACGAGGTCGCCGGAGGTGAGATCGACGAATCCGACGATGCCCGCAACTTCGGCACCGCCGAGTGTCTGCAGTAGCGCAGCCTGTTCGGCGACGAAGCGTGTTTCGCCGACCGGCCGAAGGTGTGCGGGCGCCGACTTGTCGTACTTCGACATGCAGTCGACGAACACGGTCTGCACGACGCTGTGCCCGGCAGAGGTATCGGCATGGAGTTGTTCGGCGAGGTACGTGCTGCCGCCCCGATCCCAGAGGTGATGGTGCGGGTCGACGATCTCGAGATCGGGTTCGATCGCCGTCTCGTTGCGACGGGCGAGCCAGTCGAAGCGGTCGAGGTCCATCAGCCCTCGAGCAACAAGCGTGCCGCTTCCGGACACGGCATGTCGATGCGTACGCCGCGTGCGAAGGCGTGCTTGTTAACGGCGGAGATGATCCCGTCGTGATAGTGCGAAAGACCGGAGCCCATGCGTGCACGACGCGCATCGACCGTGGCGCCGGCGAGACCCTCGGCTTCGACGATCGTGAGACCGAGGATTCCCGAGTCGTCCATGCCGCGTCCGCCGTCGGAGCAAATGAACCCGTACGGGTGGACCTTCAAGAGATAGGGAACGGCCGACCGACCGGTGTGACCGGCGGTGACGAGCACGTTGCGGTCACGATCCTCGGGAAGTCCGAAGGCGATCGAGTCGGTGGCGATGACGTGACGGTCGTTGAACGTGTGCATGACCGTGCGGTTCGTGATCTCGCTTGCCGCGAGTCCGGTCGGTGCGTCGTTTTCGAGCAGGCACATCGCGGCCTCGGTGACGCGCATGCCCTTGCGCACGCCCCGATCGGCTGCGGGCTGGTTCATGAACGAGATGATTCCATTCTCATGCAGATGCACACCGTCACCGAGGTGCGCGGTCATCACGTCGGCAACCGCGGCAGGAATATCGAGTGCCTCGAGGTACCACAGACCGGCGATCGCCGATCCTTCGGGTCCCACGCCGCAGTCCATTCCGATCGCGCCGCGCGGCCTCTGCTCGGCGATGAATCGCGCGGGCAGCACCCCGCAATACGACGCATTCACGCACACGTCACGGTCGCGATTCTCCGGTGCGACGTGGTACGCCGAATCCATCGCGACGACGGAACCGCGACCCTTCGCCGACGTCGACACGACGGTTTGGAGTGACGAGTTGCCGGCCATTACTTCACCTCGCGGCGAACCTTCTTGCCGATGGGTCCGCGGTCGAACGATTGGGCATCGGCGCCGATCGCACGCAGGTCGACCTTGCGCACCTTCTCGGACGGCGTCTTCGGCAGGGCGTCGATCGTGCGGATGAAGCGCGGCACCGCGAAGTACGGCAGTTGCTGATCGGCGAATGCCCAGAACTCCTCGGGGTCGAGGGTGGCGCCGTCCTCGAGGACGATGAACGCCATCACTTCGTCCTCGCCGGCCTCCTGCGAAGCGGGTACGGCGACGACGGCGATTTCCTTCACCGCCGGGTGGGTGAGTAGAGCGTGCTCAACCTCGAACGACGAGATGTTCTCGCCGCGGCGGCGCAGTGCATCCTTCAGGCGGTCGACGAAGTAGTACCAACCCTCTGCGTCGCGGCGCAGGCCGTCGCCGGTGTGGAACCACAGGTTGCGGAACACCTCTGCGGTCTTGTCGGGCATGTTGTAGTAGCCCATCGTCGACGTCCACGGGTACTTCGAGCGCACGATGAGTTCACCCACTTCGCCGACGGGAACTTCCTCGTCGGTTTCCGGGTCGACGAGTCGAATGTCGAACCAATCGGCGTTCAACTTGCCCGCCGCACCTTTCGGGCGATCGACGCCGTACGGGGTGAGGATCGGCATGCACGTTTCGGTGAGACCGAATACCTCGACGAACGCATCGATACCGAAGCGCTTCTTGAATGCGTCCATGATCGACGTTGCCGTCGGTGCGGCGAAGATGCAGCGCAACGAGTTGTCGGCGTCGTGCGGCGTCTCGGGCTGTTGCCAGACGAAGTCCATCATGACGCCGATGTAGTTGGTGACGGTCGCCTTCGCATCGCGCACCTGCTGCAACCATCCCGTCGCCGAAAACCGCTCCTGCATGACGTATCGAGCACCGGCGATCATCGCCGGGTACTGGGCGAGGAAGCTCGAGTTGCCGTGGAACTGCGGTCCGCACGACATGTACACGTCGTCGTGCGACAGCCGGGTGAGTGAGACCGCCTCGTCGGCGAAAAGGAACACGTGGGCGTGGGTCATCATGACGCCCTTCGACAGGCCGGTCGTACCGGACGTGAAGAAGATCGCGGCAAGGTCGCTGTACTTCACGTCGGGAAGAGCCGTCGTCGAGCGGTGGGCGAGAAGCTCCTTCCACGACAGTGTCTTGTACCCGGCTTTTTCGAGTGCGGCTCGACCGGCGGCAACCTCGTCGTCCGCTCCGCAGAGAATGAACGTTTCGAGGGTGGTGCAGGCCTCGGGAATGGCGAGGAAACGCTCGACGAAACCGGGATCGACGAGTGCGCAACGCGGCGACACGGTGCTCACTTGGTGGGCGAGAAACGACCCCTTGTAGTCGACGTTGATCGACACCTCGACCATGCCTGCGACCCCGAGGCCCATGCGCATGAGGATGTACTCGGCGCGGTTCGGCATCATGATGAGCACGCGATCACCGCGCACCGCACCGTGGTCGTACAACGAACGGGCGATGGTTTCGGCCGTGTCGAGGCACTGGGAATACGTGTAGCGGTGATTGCCGGTCTGCCACGGCACGTCGAGGTATACGGCGTCGCCGCGCTCCTTGACATGGTGGCGCAGCACCGACGGCACCGTCCAGCGGGTGCGATCGGCGAACGTCGGTGTGTACTCGGTGTAATACGTGGTCATCGCGGTGCCTTTCGTCGGGCCAGTGAGAGGTGGGTCGGGACGTGAATCAGTCGTCGGCACGCCACGGCGGCGGGGCGTCGGAGCGGGGCGGGAACTTCGGCTTGCGCTTCTCCATGAATGCCGTCGCGCCCTCGACCATGTCGGGTGAGCCGATCGCCTGCGTGAGGATGCCGAGGCTCAGGGCCATGTTCTCCTTCATCTGGTACCACCACATGTTCGAGCTGAGCTTGGCCACTTCGAGGTAGCGCTGGCTCATCGCGAGGAGTTCGTCGCACCACTTGTTCACCTCAGCCTCGAGCTGGTCGTCGGGTACGACGCGGTTGATCCAGCCGAGTTCGAGCGCCTCTTTCGCGCTGTACTTGCGGCAGAGGAACGAGACTTCTTTCGCCCTCTTTTCACCGATCGATCCGGCAAGAAGGTTCGTTCCGCCGAGTACCGGTGCGCTGCCGACCCGCACGCCGGTCTGACCGAATTGTGCCGATTCGGCGGCGATCGCCAGGTCGCAGGTGACAACGAGTTCGTTGCCACCACCGAAGGCTGCGCCGTTGACGGCCGCGATGATCGGCATCGGTGCGGAACGCATCGCCTCGAACAGTTCCATCGAGCCGTAGAACATCTTGCGCAATTCCCAGTAGTTGGGCTTGCTGAGGTTCGCAAGGTATCCACCGGCGCAGAAGGCCTTGCCGGTGCCCGTGATGACGACGACGCGGGCGTCGACGTGGTGGGCGAGCGCACCGATGATGTCGTCGACCGTTGCACGGTCGTAGGAGTTCATCCGCTCGGGGCGGTTGAGGCGGATCCACAAAACGTCTCCGCGACGGTCGAGGACGATGTCGGACATGAAGAACTCCCCTCGGTTGTGTGGAACCAGCGCACGTATGTGGGTCGACATTTCGTGCCGCCGTGGGTCGCTGGTGTCGGCGAGAGTACCATGAGCGTTCGCCGCCGGTACAGGGGAAGTTCTCCGGTTCGACACTGCACCGTTGGCGCCAACACCTCGACAGGGAGCCCATCGCCGTGCCGTTCCAACTAGATGACGACGTCAAGAAGATCCGCGACGAGGCCATGGCACTCGCCGCACGTTGCGAGCCCTTCGCCGCCGAAGCCGACGAGATGTCGACGATGCACGCTGCGACCCTCGCCGAACTGCGGCGCAGCGGGTTGAGCGCCCTCATGGTGCCGAAGAAGTACGGCGGTCGGTTCGAGGAGATCGACCCCCTCGCCGTGTGCGTCGCCCGTGAGGCGATGATGCGCACGTCGGCGCATCTCGACTCGGTCTTCGCGCTGCAAGGCATCGGCAGCTACGCGATTTCGCGGGCCGGCACGGAAGAACAGAAAAAACAGTGGCTGCCGAAGGTCGCTTCGGCGGAGGTTCTCGCCGGTCTCGCGCTCACCGAACCGGTCGCGGGGTCCGACCTCAAGGGCATCACGACGGTGGCGCGCATGGACGGCGACGAGATCGTCATCAACGGTGCGAAGTCGTTCATCTCGAACGGAGGTGAAGCCGCGTTTTACACCACCCTCGTCAAGGAAACCGACCACGACGAGCCGCGCTACTCGCTCATTCTCGTACCGGCTGACAGCAAGGGTCTCACCATCACGGCGTCGCCCGAGATCATCGCGCCGCACGTTCTCGGCGAGCTCACCTACGACAACGTGCGTGTGCCGACTTCTGCACGTCTCGGAGGTTCGGGTGACGGCTTCAAGCACGTGCTCGCCACGCTCGCCGTCTTCCGTATCTCCGTCGCCGGCGCAGCGTGCGGACTCATGCAAGGCGCGCTCGAAGAGGCGACGCGCCACGTGCGCACCCGCGAACAGTTCGGTCGCCCGTTGTTGAAGCACGGTCCGGTGTCGAGCCTGCTCGCCGACGCATGGGCCGAGTACGAAGCGGCACGCCTCCTCACGTACGCCACCGCCGAGGCCGCACGCATCGATGCTGCGGCAAACCTCGACCGTTCGTCGTTGGCGAAGATGTTCGCCACCGAGTCGGCGTCGCGCGTCGCCGACCGTTGCGTGCAGGTGATGGGTCGATGGGGTCTCGTGCGTGGCTCGAAGATCGAGAAGTTCTACCGACAGGCGCGCCCGATGCGCGTCTACGAAGGCGCTTCGGAAGTGTTGCGTCTCGGTATCGCCGCCCGCCTCGCAAAGGAGATCGACTCATGGACCTGAACCTGAAGGATCGCGTTTACATCGTCACCGGCGCGAGCCGCGGTCTGGGCGAAGCGTGCGTGCGCGCCATCGCCGCCGAGGGCGGCAAGGTTCTTGCCGCTGCACGTTCACGCGAGGATCTCGAGCGGATCCAGAAGGATTGCGGTGCGACGGTCGCCATCGCGCCGTGCGACATGCGCGATCGCAATGCCGTCGCTGCTCTGGTCGACATGGCGCTCGAGAAGTTCGGTCGCCTCGACGGAATCGTCAACAACGCCGGCATCGCCCCGGCCGGCAGCTTCGAATCGCAGGATCTCACCGTGTTCGACGAGGTGCTCGCCGTCAATCTGCTCGCGCCGGCAGCGCTGGCACAGCGCGCCGGCGCCCACTGGATCGCCAACAAGCAACCCGGTTCGATCGTCAACGTGGCATCGACGTCGGGTCTGAAGGGAAAGCCGATCCTCGTCGCCTATTCGTCGTCGAAGGGCGCGATGATGCGCTTCACCGAAGCGCTTGCCGCCGAGTGGGCACGCCACGGGATTCGCGTGAACACGGTGGCACCGGGTGCATTCGACACCGCGGCACAGCCGGCGGTCACCGGCGACCCGAAAACGCTCGATGCGCGACTGAAGAAGATTCCCCTGCGTCGCATGGGTGCGTCCGAGGAACTCGGACCACTTGTTTGCTACCTGCTGTCACCCATCTCATCGTTCGTGACGGGAGCGTGCTTCGTCATCGACGGCGGCGAGGTTTCCAAGCTGTAAACGACAACCAGTGCAAAAGAAAACGGCGCCAACGTCAGAGACGTTGGCGCCGTTTTTCGTTGATCAGGCGAGCTTGTACACGTTCCACAAGTCGTAGAACATGCGACCCGTCTCGACAGTGCAGTCGAAGACTTGCTTGCGACCGACCGGGTCGGTGACGTACTCCGAGACGATCTCGATGCCTTCGTCGCCGTGTTCCTCGTCGGCGAGGATGTGCATCGTGTAAAAAATGAGATCGTCGTCGGTCATGCCATAGTTCTTCTTCTGCGCGGCAACGATGCGACGGAACGTATCGGGTACGAACGACTCGAGGCCGATACCGATTGCTGCGAGGGGCACGTACCAGGGACGGCAACGACCCATGAACTCGAAATACTCGGTGAGTCGGCGACCCTGGGGCATCTGCTCCTGGTCGACGACGCTCGCCTCGGGTGCACCGAGCTTGTCGAGCCACTTCAGTAGCAGCGCCGGGTGGGCCGCAGTGTTCGTGATGATGCCCAACTCTTCTTCGGCGAGGTTCTTCACGAGCGTGGCGCGCACGTTCGGGTACGGACAGTTGACGTACATGAGACCGATCCACGGAAGCATCTTCGAGATGTGCAGGTAGAACTGCGTCCCGAAGAGAGCGAGCTGCTTCTTCGTCGCGGTGCCGGCTTCCATCTCGAGCACGAGCGGATGGTTGTGCATGCCGCCGCCGGGTTGACGGAGCGTTTCGCGGAGAAGTTCGACGAACTGCTCCGGGCTCATTGCGGCAAGGTCATCGGTCGATGGTGCCTCGAGTAGTGCGGTCATGGTGATTACCCCCAACGTGTGCGAGTTCGTGATCGAACAAATTCGACCGCCGTTCGGGCGGCTGGGGTCATGGTACATCCGGTCCCGGACCGGGGCAATGGCGCAGCCCCGAATCTTTTGAGTACGGTTCGGCGGAGGGGGATTCCATGACCACGACAGATGATGCGCCGCTGCTGGCGCGTGAAGAGGACCATCCGCAGGAACTCGTGGCCTCGCACGGCGGGGTACGGGTCATCGCCATTGATTCGGCGCGCTATTGCGACGCGCGCAACACCGGCGACGTCATGGTCGCCGCGTCGTATTGCGGGGTTCTCCCTGTGCGCCTGATGGCACCGCACCGACCCCGAGCCGTCATCGGGCATGACGTGAACATTGCCAAGGACGGTTCCGGTATCCAAGGACTCTTCTACTTGGAAGCGCTCGGCATTCCTGCGGTGACCGTCGACGGTCGCACGGGCGAGTTGGGCAACGCCCGCGACATGTACGACAACGGATCAATCTCGCGTATGAACATCCTCGCAGAACGCTGCGGCGTCACCATCGGTATGGCGACGAAGAAGGCCGCCGAGCTACTTGCGACGAAGGACCCGGGTGACACGACACCGACGACGAAGGTGCGTCGTGAGTCGAAGGAAACCTCGCCGACGGGGCGCCAGATCGTCGTCACCGATTCGATCGTGTTCGCACATCCCGACGACAAGCGCAACGTGCTCGTGACGGCCGGGCACACCGGTCCGACGGGTGCGCGGTTCATCACCGAAGTGTCGCCGCACGGATTCATTTGTGCCGACGGCGGCCGCTCGAAGAACGACTCCGGAATCTCGGGGCTCGCAATGCTCCAGGAATCCGGTCTTGCGGGCGCGTGTTACGACGTGTCGACTGCCGCCATGGGTGATGCCTTCGACGCATGGGAAGTCGGTCGCATCGCCGCATGCAACGAGCTCGCGCGGCAACGCGGCGTGTACGTCGGACAGCGCGTCGACGAAGCGGCGCGATGTCTGCTTGCCGAGACCACGGGTGCACCATCGTCGCCGCAGGCCCGGCACGAGGACACCGGCAGCATGCTGCTGCGCACCGGACAACTCGCCGCGCTCAGTCCGAAGTTCGCCGAAGGTCTCGCCCGGGTGCGGGAGGTGTGCGACTTCGACGGGGCTCTGCCGGCCGGCATCAAGGCGTTGTTCATGGCGACGGCCGCCGTCGTGCGCAACCACGAAGAGACGGCGCGTCGCGAATTGCGTCGCGCGGTCGAACGCGGCGTCACCGTGAAGCAGTTGCAGGGTGCCGCCGTGTCGGTGCTCATCTCACGCGGTGAATCGGTCTTTCAGAAGTTCTGGGCGGCAGCCGAGCAGGCGACCGGTGGCATGCCGGCGCTCACCCCGCCGTCACCGCGACCGACATTCGAGGCATCGGCCGAGAAGGCGAAGGAGTACTTCGTGTCGTACTTCGGTTTCGTGCCGAGCTACATCGAGTTGATGGCCGACGAAGCACCGCGTGCACTCGAGGGGTACTTCCTCATGCGCGAGTGGGCGCTGTCGGAAAACATGCTCGAGTCAAAGTACGTCGAGTTGTTGCTGTGCACGGTCAACGCAGCCGAGTTTGCATCGCGTTTCGTCGGTATCCATGCCGTTGGTGCACGAAATGCCGGTGCCACCGAAGCCGAGATCGTCGAAGCAGTCGTGTGCGCCATCCCCATCTCGGGTGTCGCATCGTGGTTGCCCGGTGCCGACGGCGTGCGACCGCCGAAGTCGTGAGCCGCTCCGTCATTGCTGGTTAGTCTCAGAACATGACCCGAGTTCAATTGCTCCCGGAAGAAGTCGGAGCCAAGATGGCCGGCCGTGCAGGCCCGGATGCACGCCGTGCATTCATGCACCGCCCCGAAATGGCCGACGTACTCGGCATGTTCAACGAGGTCGTTGCTCGAAGTGAGCTCGAGCCCCGGATGCATGAACTCGTTCGATATCGAATTGCGATCATCAATGGGTGCATTCGCTGCAAGACGTATCGATCACCGGAGGGCATCGCAGCGGGTGTCACCGAAGAGCTCCTCGCCCATGTTGAGGGCTGGCGGAGTTCGAGTGCCTTCACATCGGTCGAGCGCTTGGCACTCGAATTCGCCGAACGATTCTGTACTGATCCACAGTCGATCGACGATCAGCTGACCGAGGCACTGCGCGTTGCCCTCGGTGATGGGGGCCTTGTTGACCTATCGATTTGTGTGGCCAAGTATCTGGCGATTGGCCGCTTGATTTCCGTGCTGGACCTGGATCAGGCCTGCTCGATCGGCGATCCCGTCGTCCTCATTTGACCGAGCCGAGAACCGCCGGTAGTACCAACATCACCCCATATATATGAGGTGTCGGATCGTTCAGTTCGGACAACTCGCGACTGACGAGGGCGTACCTCGGCGGCTCGTAGGAGTTACGACGCCCGACCGAGAATCATCGAGTTGTGATATTGGGCGCCCGAGCCCGCACCCATGACGACGGCAATTTCGGCATCGGTCACCTGACCGGGTCCGGCCGTACCGCGCAACTGACGCACGGCTTCGACGAGCTTCAGCTGCGGGCCACCCCAGCCGATGTGGGCATACGACATGAGTCCGCCGTCTGTGTTGACCGGGCATCCGTCATGCGGTCCGATGCCGACGTCGTTGAGGAAGTCGATTCCCTCGCCCCGCTTGCACAAACCGGTCATCTCGATCTGGCGAACGACCTCGAAGGTGTTGATGTCGTACACCTCGAACACGTCGACGTCGCGTGCCGACACGTCAGCCTGGCGGAACGCGTCGGAGAGGGCAGTGGCACCGACGTCGATGATCTCGTCGTAGATCGGCGGGTCGACGTACTGCTGGCGGTACCACTCGCACCCGCCACCGAGAATGCGCACGGGAGTCTGGGGCAGGTCGCGGGCACGGTCCATGCTCGTGACGACGACGGCAGCGGCACCCTCGTTGGCGAGACACAGATCGAGCAGGTGGAACGGAGACGCGATCATCGGCGAGCTGAGCACGTCCTGCGGGGTGAACGGTCCGCGACCGTGCATCACCGCGTTCGGATTCGCCGATCCGGCATTGCGGATGGCGGCAGCGATGCGCGCCATGCCGATTCGGTCAACGTCGTGGAGGTGCATGTACCGCTGAGCAACGAGGGCGAACTGTGCCGAAGTGAAGGCACCCCAGCATTCGGTGAACTCGTTCTCGGGACGCGTGTACGAGGCGACGTTGGGTCCGCCGAGTACGCCCGATTGACCGCCGACGATGAGCACCGTCGTGCACTGTCCGGCGAGGATTGCCGCCGCCGCGTCGAGCACCGCGGGCACACCCTGCGGGTACGTGTCACCGACCCATCGCGCGCCGTGGCCGAACAACTTCAGCCAGTCCTGCGACCCGGGGTGGAATACCGTGCCGCCGGGGCCGGGCCAGCGGGCGCACAGTCCGTCAACGTCGTCGATACCGAGTCCTGCATCGGCGAGCGCGATCCGTGCCGCCTCGAGACATGTCGAGACCGTCGGTTTGTCGATGCGCCGGGCCATCTTCGTGGCACCGACGCCGACGATGGCGATGTCGTGCAGAGGGGAAGTCATGTACGGGTGATCACACCTGTCGCGTTCCGGTCCAGAACTGGCTGCGCACGGATCCCTTGTCGATCTTGCCGACGGCATTCTTCGGCAGACTGTCGACGAAGCGCACCTCTTCAGGGCGCTTGATGCTCGCGAGTTCGCTCTGGCGGCAGAGGTCGAGGATCTCCTGCTCGGTGACCGTTCCGTTCGTCGTGCGGGCAACGACGGCGACGATCCGCTCGCCCCATTCCTCGTCGGGGGCGCCGACGACGGCAACTTCGAGCACGCCGGGGTGACGGTAGATGACGTTCTCGATCTCGACGGGTGCGATGTTCAGTCCGCCACGAATGATGAGATTCTTCAACCGATCGACGATGTACAGGTAGCCCTCGTCGTCGAAGACACCGATGTCGCCCGAGTGCATCCATCCGTCGTACAGGGCGTCGGAGGTTCGCTTTTCGTCGCGGTAGTAGCCGAGCATGACGTGGGGACCGGCGAAGATGACCTCGCCGCGCTCGCCGACGGGTACGTCGTTGCCCTTGTCGTCGACGACACGCACGGCCACGCCGTAGGACGGTCGGCCGCACGAGTTGAGCAACGCCGGTTTGTCGCCGAGCGCCCGTTCATGGTCGACCTTGCGCAGGATCGTGCCGATCGATGCGATTTCCGCCATGCCGTACAACTGGAGGAAGATGGCGCCGTAGCGGGCGACGAGGTCGCGCAGGCGGTCCGGCGAAATCGGCGACGATCCGTATCCGAGCGTGGTGAGCGTCGACATACGGCGGTCGTCGTCGGTGAGTTGGTCGAGCACGCGCATGAGTTGCGTGGGAACGAGGAACGAATGCGTCACCTCGAACTGTGCAACGACCGAGGCGAAAGTGTCGGGGGAGAACGAGCGGCTGTCCTGAAAACCGATTGCCGCACCCATCATTAGGCACGGCGCAATCGTGATGTTCACGCTCGAGTTGTGCGGAATCTGGATGAGATACCGGGTGTCGGGCGTGATCTCGTACTCGAGGCACGCCACCGTCGCATGTTGCGACATCGCGGAATGATCGAAGAGCACCCCCTTCGGACGGCCGGTCGTGCCGCTCGTGTACACGATGCAGGCGTGGTCGCTCGATGCCGGAAAGAGCCCCAACGGATCGGCCGGCACCTTCGCGAGCGGTGACTTCGCGCCGACGAGATCCTCGATCATGACGAACGGAACCCCGAACGCCTCCTTGAGCATCCCTGCAGTTGCGCGGAACTCCTCGCACGTGACGAGCAGACGTGGTTCGGCATTTTCGAACACCGAGCGCAGGTCGCTGTCGTCCATGCGGAAGTTCAGTCCGACGTAGACGAGCGCCGCCTTGTGTGCCGCCACGAGATATTCGACGACCTCGCAGCGGTTGGGCAGCAATACGGCGAGTCGGTCACCCGTCGATACGTTGCATTCGTCGCGCAACCAGCGGGCGATGCGGGTGGTGCGATCGTCGAGTTCGGAATACGTGCAGCGGTACTCGGTCGAGAACAGTGCGAGTGCATCGGGACGACGCCGCGCCTCGCGCGAAACGGCAACTCCAAGGTTCATGGTTCTCTCCTCAAGGTGAAAGTGGGCAGTAGTCGGGATACGTCACGGGGATCGGTGGTGAAAGCCACCTCGACGCGCCGCCCGATGTAGTCGGTGGTGGCGGTGTTCGTATCGCTTCCGGCGTCGACGAGCCGCGTCATGAGGTGCCAGCCTTCGTCCATCTGCACGATGGCGAGCACGTACGGGGTGGCGAAGTCCTCGGTTGGTGCGCGGTGCACGACGGTGAAGGAGTAAACGGTGCCCAATCCGTTGCTCGGTACGTACGTCCATGATTCGGAGTGACACGTCGGACAGCACCATTGCGGAGTGAAGAAGTTCGTACCGCAGTCGCTGCACACCGGTCGAACGAGAACACGGTCGCGGCACGCAGCCCAAAATTCGTCGGTGAGTGCGACGCTCGGCATGTTGTGCTTCGCCCCCTCGAGTCGGCACGTGCTGTGGCTGCGACGATCGTACCCTTCGTCGTTGCGACGGTCGCAGGCGGGAGTGCGAGGGACCGTGACCGGCACCGGGTGTCGCTTACAGTTCATGGGGTGAGCCAGCGACCCGTTGCCCTGGTGACCGGATCATCGCGGGGAATCGGACGAGCAATCATCGAGCGGCTCGGCGACTCCCACGATTGCGTCGTGCATTACCGATCGTCGGCGGGTCCCGCCGAGGAGGTTGCGCGGGGGCTGCGAGCACGGGGCGCGCGGGCGATCACGGTCGCCGCCGACATCGGCTCGGAATCGGACATCGATGCGATGTTCGACGTTGTGACGAGCGAGTTCGGTCGCCTCGACGTTCTCGTCGCGAGTGCAGCGGCAACGAAGTTCGCGACGATGGTCGATACGCAGCGCCGTCACCTCGAGCGCACGCTGTCAGCGGTCGTGCTCAGTTACC
The DNA here is from genome assembly GCA_964540395.1 of uncultured Bifidobacterium sp. GTDB lineage: Bacteria > Actinomycetota > Acidimicrobiia > Acidimicrobiales > Ilumatobacteraceae > F1-60-MAGs027. The sequence goes on along the minus strand of CAZIME010000012.1, from coordinate 15,815 downwards.
ACCAGATGGTGTCACGGATGCTGCCGTTGCTGCGCGAGTCGGGACGGATCATCGCCGTCAGCGGTCTCGATGCGCGCTTCGCCCAGGCCGGTCACGGCGCACTCGGAGCGGCGAAAGCGGCGCTCGAGTCGTTGACACGTTCGTGGGCGGTCGAACTCGCGCCGCGCGGGTGCACCGTCAACGCGGTGCTGCCGGGTGCCATCGATACCGACTCGCTCGACGTCTACTTCCGCGGTGACGACGAGGCGCGCTCCGCAATGGTGAGCGGAACACCGGTTGGTCGTCTCGGTACGGTCGGCGAAGTTGCCGATGTCGTGGCGTTCTTGTGCGGTCCGGCGGCGGGATACGTCACCGGACACGTGCTCGTCATGGATGGTGGTGCAAGCGCCGAGGGCGGCGCATGGTCGCAGTTCCGCGACTTGTGGAATTCCTGAGTCTCAGCGTCCCGGCTTCCACGCCACCTGCGTGAGGCCGCCGTCGATGGCGATCGACTGGCCCGTCAACCAAGACGATTCGTCACTGAGCAGGAACAAAGTGAGAAGTGCCGGATCATCGATCTTGCCGACACGGTTGAGCGGGAATCGCTCGCTGGCCTGACGGAACGCACCGTCAACGTCGTTGTTCTTGATGAAGCCGCGTTGCTCGTACGCGCTGACGACGAGCGGTGTCGGCACGGTACCGGGGCAGATGGCGTTGGCGCGGATGTTGAACTGCGCGAAGTCGGCGGCCATTTGACGCACCAGTCCGGTGACGCCCGCCTTGGCGGCGCTGTACGACGCGGTGCTGGGAACGCCGGCGATTCCCGCGACGCTCGCGGTGGCGACGATCGCACCACTGCGCTGCTTGATCATCGCCGGCAGCACGGCCTGGCACGTGAGGTACACGCCGGTGAGATTGATGGCGATCACCTTGTTCCATTCGTCGAGCGGGGTGTTCTCGACGGTCCCCTCGCCGGTGACGCCGGCATTGGCGAACACTGCATCGATCCGGCCGAACGCATCGAGCGTCTTTTGTGCCATCGCCGTACTGTCGCTCGGCGATGTGACGTCGATCTTCACCGCGATGGCTTTGCCACCCGCCTTCGTGATCGCATCGGCCGTCTCCCCGGCACCTTTGTCGTTGATGTCGGCGCACGTGAGCAGTGCACCTTGTTCCGCACAGCGCATCGCCGTGTGGCGGCCGATTCCCGAGCCCGCCCCCGTGATGACGACGACCTTTCCCTCCATGCGCTTGCTCATTACGGGCCTCCCGTGGTGGTTCGTGGTTGTTGACCTTGGTTGTTGACATCGCGCGGACCGTTGTTCGCGCGATGTGACGATGGTAACGTCTCGACGGAAGTAGTCAGTCGGGTGTGTTTGCGAGTGCCGGGGGACAGCGTGAAGGTATCGATCGATGAGGCGGCCTGCCAAGGGACGGGGTACTGCGTGCGCGTGGCCCCTGACTTGTTCGAGCTCGGTGGTGCGGTCGTCAGCGTGAAGGTCGACACGGTTCCCGTGCATCTCGAGGATGCTGCGCGCGAAGCAGAGGTTCTCTGCCCGGCGCGGGCGATCCTCCTCGCCGACTGACGGTCGATTCGGACTTCATAACTACGAACTCACACGGGTGCCATCGGGGGATGGCGACAAGGGGGATGAAATGGCTCGGTTGAAGTACGTGGCTCCGAAAGACGTTGCCGAACCGCTGCGTTCAGTCGTCGACGCGCCGAACAAGACGCAGCTCGAGCTCGGACCGATCGGCGTGTATGCGCAGGTGCCCGAGATTGCTGCGGCATACGCCCGGTTCACGGGAACTCTGCGCGCACAGGGTCTGCTGTCACGGCGGCTCGTGGAACTCGTACGACTGCGCATCGCATTCCACAACCAGTGCCGTTCGTGCATGGCCATCCGCTATCGCGACGCGGAGGGCAACGAAGTCGACGAGGGTTTGGTATGCCAGTTGTCGAGCCCGCAAACGGCCGAGGATCTCACCGAGGCGGAGAAGGCGGCTCTCGACTACGCCGACCGCTTCGCGACGAACCACCTGTCGATCGATGACGATGTCGTCTCCGGTTTGAAGCAGCACTTCAGCGAGCCGGAGATCATCGAGCTCGGAATGAACGTCGCGTTGTGCGTCGGCTTCGGCCGGCTCGCCGCCTCGCTCGATCTCGTCGATTATCTGCCGACCGAATACACGGTTCGCGACGACGGTCCGATCACGCCGTGGGTCGGCAAGCCGGTGGTCGTCTGATGGTCGCCCACCAACTCCCGTCGTTCGATCTCACCGGAAAGGTATCGGTCATCACCGGTGCCGCCCAAGGCATCGGTGAAGTTGCGGCCCATGTCTTTGCCGGTCTCGGCTCGAAGGTGGCCATCCTCGACGTTCAGCCGGAGGTCGGTGAGAGGGTCGCTGCATCGATCCGTGCCGACGGTGGCGATGCGATCTACATCGACTGCGACGTGTCGTCGGAAGATGCCGTCGCCGCAGCAGCCCACGACGTTGCGACGAAGCTCGGTCCGAGCGACGTGCTCGTGAACAACGCCGGTGTCATCAGTTGGACACCACTCGAGGATCTCCCCCTTGCGGAGTGGGAGCGCGTTTGTGCAATCAACCTGCGCGGTGTATTCCTCTGCGCGAAACACTTCGGTCGGCACATGCTTGCACGGGGATCGGGGAGCATCATCGGTGTGTCATCGGTTGCGGGAACGGTTCCCGAGCCGGCAGCCGGTGCGTACGCCGCAACGAAGGCAGGGGTCATCGTCCTCGCGCGACAGCTCGCCGTCGAATGGGGCTCGCGCGGCGTGCGCTCGAATTGTGTGAGTCCGGGCATGGTGATGACGCCGATGAGCGCACGGTTCATGACCGACACCGACGCACTCGAGAAACGCAAGTCGATGACCGCAAGTCGGCGTATCGGTCAGGCCCACGAAGCAGCCGCGCTGATGGCGTTTCTCGCGAGCGACGCCTCGTCGTACGTCAATGGCCAGAACATCGAGGTCGACGGCGGTCTCATGCAGATGATGATTCGTCTGCTGCCCCGACCCGGGGTGAAACAAGCCGACTAGTCGGCGTTCACTTCGTCACGGGGCGCCCGAGGATGATCGGGTACGTCACGTATGCGTCATAGAGGCTCGTTCCAATGCGCTGCGGTTCCGACGTGGTGTCGGGTCGTGCGCCCCGCTCGTAGAGCCGCGAGAGAATGCTCACGATCGTGCCGTTCGTGGTTTCGTCGGGCTTCGGGGACGCGAGACCGGTGACGAGGCTGCGCCCGATGCACAGATGCTCGCCACCACCGAACGACAATCCCCATCCCTTCACGCGTTCGGGCAGCGGGCGGAACGGATCGAACTCCAGCGCATCCGCGCCGAACACCGCCGTGTCCTTGTTCCCCGGACCGAAGAGAAGGCCGACGAACTGACCGGCCGTGAACGACCGGCCCGACTGCAGGGTGACATCCTCGACCGCCTGGCGTACGAGGGCCGGTGACGGAGGATGCAGGCGGAGCGCTTCGCTCGCCGCGGCACGCAAGAGCGTCGTGTCGGCGAGCGACTCGATGCCGCGGCCGTTCGTTGCGGCCCACTCGTTGAGGTGGTGGAACGTGTGCGGAACTGCGTGCAACGTCGTTCGCGTCGACGCGATGAGGTACAGCGTTGCTTCGCGCACGAGCATGTCGGGATCGAACGTTCCATTCGTCTTCATGAGCAGTGTCATGAGGACGTCCCGGGGGAGGTCCTCCTTGCCGATTCTTCCCGCCGTGAAGTCGGCAAGGAGCGCACGGCGGCGCTCGATCGACGGTCCGAGAAAGCGGTCGAAGAACTGGCGTCGGATCTCGAGACCCTCGGCGATGACGACGTCCTTCGGCCGCGTCGACCACTGCACGGTCGCTGCTTCACCGAGGAGGTTCACCCACTCGACGAACGTCTGCGTTGACTCGGCTTCGTCGATGCCGTCGATGCCCGTGACATTGGCCGATATGCGGTACAGCGCTGTGCGCGTGATGTCAACGAGGTCGGCACGAGCAAAGCCGTCGGCGTCGTAACGGAGATCGGCCATGAGTCGGTCGATGACGGGACGCAGCGACCGACCTTCGTAGTACTGCAGTGCCGAGCGATCGAAGAGTTCGGACTCCATGCGACGGCGTTCGAAGTGCGCCTCGCCGTCGATGAGGAGAATCGTGTCACCGAGGAACATGAGTGACTGACGGTGCTGGCCCTGGACGAACTTCGGGGAGCGTAGAACCTCGTCGATCTCGCCGAAGGTGGAGAGGTGTTCGAGCTCGCGGAACCACTGGGGCAGATCGCGCCCGAGAACGTCGGTCGTCATGCGCCGACCGTAATGCAACGTCGGCATCGTCATCAACTGACCGTTCGGTCACCGACTCCCCGGTGGCATGCACCGTTTGCCAGACTGAGCGACGTGGGGGATGTTCCGGATCTCGTCGACGTCATCATCATCGGATTCGGTGGCGCCGGGGCGGCTGCGGCGTTGCGCGCCCACGAACTCGGATCCTCGGTCGTCGTCATCGAGAAACAGCCCCGGCAACGTCACACGCCGAGCACGCGCATGTCGGGCGGGCTCGTCATGGCGGTCAGCGACGCAGTTGCTGCCACCGAGTACCTCGACCGCTGCGCGGGGGCGATGACGCCGAGGGACGTGTCGGCGGCCTGGGCGCAACGTGCCAATGACCTTCTCGCGTGGCTCACCGAACGCACCGGGCTCAGCTTCGACAGGGTGAACGGCGCCGAGCATCCGGAGTTCGACGGTGCGGAGTCGATCGGCGTGTACCAGTCGGGAGGCGCCACCTTCCGTCTCGATCCGCGCGCGGGAGGCGGCGTGATGCTGTTCGATGCGCTTGCCGCCGCCGTCGAGCGTGCCGGGATCTCGGTTCGTTACGACGCACCCGTACGACGTCTGGTCACGGATGCGGGTCGGGTGACGGGCGTCGAAATCCGCACGCCGTCGGGTATCGAAACGATCGGCGCGCGCCACGGAGTCGTTCTTGCGTGCGGCGGCTTCGAATACGACGATCAACTGAAGCTCAACCACCTGCGAGCGTGGCCGGTGCACTTCTACGGAAACCCGGGCAACACGGGTGACGGCGTGAAGATGGCTCAGCAGGTCGGTGCCGACATGTGGCACATGAACCAGATGATCGGACGGGCGATCGGCCACTTTCCGTTGGGCGATGAGTGGCTGAATTTCATCATCGCCATCGATCCACCCGGCTACGTCATCACCGACAAGCACGGCGAGCGCTACGCGAACGAGAAGATGCAGGCGCAGTTGTTGCACGGCTTCTACTACGAGATGTTGCACTTCGATTCCGAGAAGGCGGAGTATCCGCGCGTGCCGAGTTACTGGTTCTTCGACGAGACGCGTCGTCTCGCCGGTCCGCTGACGTTGTCGCACATCGGCGCGGTACGCGTCGGACTGTACGACTGGAGTCCGGACAACTCCCGCGAAATCGAACGCGGCTGGATCGGTCGCGGTGCGTCGATCGAGGAGGCGGCACGTGCCGCCGGCATGCCGAATCCCGGGGCGGCAGCCGCCACGGTGGCGCGTTACAACGAGGCATGTCACGCCGGCGCCGACTGGCACGGTCGTCCCACAGACACGATGATCGCATTGGCGAATCCGCCGTACTACTGCGTGCCGCTGTACCCGGGCGGATCGAACACGTCGGGCGGTCCGCGTCGTGACGCGGGCGGACGGGTGCTCGATCCGTGGGGTGAGGCAATCCCGGGTTTGTACGCGGCCGGCGAACTCGGCCAAGTTCTCGGAATGCTGTATCCCGCCGACGGAGCGAATCTCTCCGATGCATTTTGTTTCGGGCAGTTGGCGGTCGAGTCCGCACTCGGCGACACGAAGTGAGCCGCGCGACCGAACAACGACTGTACGGCACGGCCGATCGCAGCCGGTTCGGCGCCCGTCACCGTGCGGCGTGCTTTGTCGTGATGGCACTCATGGCGGTGCTCGGCGCATCGGGCGAATCGGCGAGCGCCGTACCGTTCGGGGAGCGCTGTACGTTCGCACGCAGCACGCAGGGAAGGCCACTCGAGGTCGTGCGTCGTGGCACACCCGGTGGAGTGCGGGTGATGGTCGTCGGAGTCATCCACGGTGACGAGGATGCGGGACTACAGATCGTCGACGAGTTGCTGACGATCGAAGTTCCCGGCGGCATCGATCTGTGGATCGTGCCGACGATGAACCCGGACGGCACGGCGGAACAGGTGCGCGGCAACGCGAACGGCGTCGACCTCAACCGCAACTTTCCCTACCGCTGGGCCCGCATGGGCAAGCGGGGCTATTGGCAGTTCTCCGGTCCGCGAGCCGCATCCGAGGTCGAGACGCGCGAGATGGTGCGATTCATCCGCACGGTGCGTCCGCAACTCGCGATCTGGTACCACCAGGATCTCAATCTCGTCGCGCCGGGTGTCGGAGTCGAGGGAAAAATTCGTGAGCGTTACGCACAACTGACGAATCTTCCGATGAAGACGATCACCGGTGGCACGTACACGGGCGTCGCTGCGACCTGGCAGCGCACCCGTGTACCCGATTCGATGGGCTTCGTCGTCGAGCTGGGTCCGACGTTGCGCAGCGGTGACGCACTCATGCATGCGCGCGCCGTTCTTGCCGTGGCCGGCATGTTGCGTGCCGTGCGCACTCCCGTCAGCGGGGAAACGCAGTGCTTAGCGCCGTGACAACCACGCGTCGAGCACTCGCCGCAAGTCATCGGTGGTGCCGACGAGTTCGTTCAACGAGCACTGGATCATGAGGTTGACCGTCTCGTTCGGATTGTGGAAGCGGCCCCGCCAGTCGGAGAACCATCCGATCGAATACTTGCCGAGCGCGTACGCATAGCCGAGCTCCCATGCGGTGCCGTCATCGGTCGTGATGCCGTTGAGATTGGCGACGACGACGTCGCAGCGATCGATCGCCGAACGATCGTTCTCGTAGATGAGCCGAACGTTGTCGGCGGTCTTCGGCGGGTTGTCGCGATGCGGGAGAAACGTATCGAAGCCGGCGCGGCACACGAGATCGTCGATCGACTCGATGAACCACCGTTCGCCCTCGTCGAACAGGGGTCCGGCAATGTACGCGTACGGTCGTGCAGCCATGGCTGCACGAAGATTACCTGCCGCATCCGCGGGTGTTCCTGCCCGTGATCGCAAACACCCGATGGGTACTCAGCGCGGATGGGTGGCGAACCACTCCCGTGCGAATTTGAGAATCTCGCCCTCGGACAGCGCCGGGATGTCGGCGTGCAACGCGCCGATCACCTTGCTTGCCGTCGCCGGATGCTTTCGTTCGAGGTGTTGGACGAGTGCGACAAGGGAGTCGGTCTTGCCCTTGCCGTGACCGATGAGCAGAATCGTTCCCGCATCGGCGACTGCACGCGACACCGATTCGAGAAACTCGCCGTCGAATTCGTGGATGCGGTGCATGTGGTGATCCTGCCCGCGGCGGACGTGATGGTGAACGTTCGTGCGGCTGGGCGGGACGAGCCTTTCCGGTGTCGAGCCGGGAGCGGTACCCGTGGCCCAGACACGTGCTTCATCATGGGTGATCGTGACGACGATGAACTTGTCCGAGATCTCCACCGTCTGAATTACAGCAGGACAGTCTCCCCGTACACAGGTACGTGCGTACTCCAGCCGAGACGTTCGCCGAGAACTTCGGCAAACGCGGCGGCGGTGTCAGCTTCGCCGTGCACGACCCATGCGTGTCGCGGTGGCTGCGGACACGAACCGAGCCATTCGAGCATCTCGTCACGATCCGCGTGGGCGGACAATGAGTCGAGGTGGACGACTTCGGCGCGCAGAGGAACATCCTCCCCGTAGACGCGTACCGACAGTGCACCGTTGACGAGAGCGTGACCTCGGGTGCCCGCTGCCTGGTAGCCGACGAAGATGATCGTGTTGCGTGCATCGGGGGCGAGTTGGAGAAGATGGTGCAGTACGCGGCCACCCGTCGCCATGCCGCTCGCCGACAGGACGATCATCGGATCGGTGCGTTGCGTGAGAGCGATCGACTCCTCGACCGTGCGCGTGTACTCGACGTCGTGCCACATGCGTGCACACTCCTCGGCCGTCAGCCGGTGCTCTGCGCGGTGTCGCACGTACAGCTCCGTGGCATCGATCGCCATCGGGCTGTTCAGTACGACGGGAACGGGCGGAATCCTGCCCGCCATGCGCAGGTTGCCCAAGGCGTGCAGCACCGTCTGTGCCCGACCGATGGCAAACACCGGAATGAGGACGGACCCACCGCGCGCAATGGTGCGTGTCACGACGTCGGCAAGTGTCGCTTCGACGTCTGTTGCCTCGTGGTTGCGGTCGCCGTACGTCGACTCGGTGACGATGTGGTCGGCTGCGGGCACCTTTTCCGGATCGAGCATGATGCTGTCGTGCGGTCGGCCGACGTCACCGGAAAAGAACACGCATCGACGTGTGCCGCGGTCGTCAACGTTCATCAGTACCGACGCGGCGCCGAGGATGTGCCCGGCACGTCGGAAAGTGACGTCGACGCCGGGTGCGACGGTGGTTCTGTGATGCAGGTCGACGGAGTTCACGGCAGCGAGTGCCCGTTCGGCATCGTGGGTGGTGAACAAGGGCAGCGCCGGAGTGTGTCGTGACGATCCCTTCTTGTTTGCGTAGCGTGCCTCTTCCTCCTGGAGATGTGCGGCATCCGGAAGGAGCAACTCGAGAAGATCGGCAGTTCCCCGCGTGCAGTGGACCGGGCCGGAGAACCCCCCACCGACGAGACGTGGAAGCCAGCCGGAGTGATCAATGTGGGCGTGGGTGAGCACGACGGCGTCGATCGTCGACGGATCGACGGGGAAGCGAGCCCAGTTGCGTTGCCGTTCCTCGCGCCCGCCCTGGAACATTCCGCAATCGACGAGCACCCTCGCCGACGACGTTTCGACGAGGTACCGCGAGCCCGTGACGGTGCCCGCCGCACCGAGGAAGGTCAGGGTCGCTATTGCGAGAGCGCTTCGATGTAGTCGACGATGGCCGCCACTTCATCGTCGGTGAGATTCACCATGGGCATTTGTGCCGCGTATCCGACGCGCTTCTTGGCATCGGGATCGACGATCGACTCGACGAGATAGGCGCGATCAACCACGACCGAGGAACCGCCACGCAACGCCGCCGTCGTACCCATGATGTCCTGCCATGTCGGACCGCTTCCGCCACCGAAATCGGACCCGTGACACGACGCGCACCCCTTCGCCTGCGACAACTCGAGGCCGCGCAGTGCCGATTCGGACAACCCTTCCGTGCTCGGACCGGATCCGCCGCCCGAGCAGGCGGCGATGACGAGTGCAACGAGGGAAACAAGGAGTGTCGTACGACGGGTCATGACGTCAGGGTAACGCACGGTTCGGGTGCGGCTTCTTGCGTACAACGTCGCACGACAAGTGTCACCTCCTGCCCGGCGTGTCACTCATGGGTCGAGCTCGGCAGGGCACGATCGTTGATGGCTGTACCGCCGTCGGACATTCGTCATTCGCCGCTGGGGTACGCTCGGGACGGGTACCGGGATGACCGGAAGAGAGGGAGGCTTTGCATATGCCTGCAACACTTGCCGTCGGAACCGACGGCTCGGAGAATTCGGTCGGCGCCCTGAAGTGGGCACTGAAGGAGGCCGCGGCGCACGGCTCGAGCGTTGAGCTCATCTACTCGTGGGACTTCCCGCCCATCATCGATCCGATGGGCGTCGCCATGCTGCCCGCCGCCGACGAGATGACGGCATCGGCGAACAAGTTGCTCGACGAAGTGGTGAAGCAGGCAGGTGGCGCCGGGGTCGTCAAGGTGACGTACAAGATCGTGCGCGGTGCGCCGGCATCGGCGCTGCTCGACGCGAGCAAGCGCGTTGATCTTCTCGTCATCGGCCGTCGCGGCCACGGCGGATTCCTCGGTCTGCTCCTCGGTTCGGTAGCGCAGCAAGTCGTGCACCACGCCGAGTGTCCGGTCGTCGTCGTTCCCGCCTGAGCGATCCCGGCGAGCGTCCCCGCAATGATGCGGGGAGACGTCGCTACGTGCCCGGGGTGATGTAGGGCGTTCCGTCCCGCGTCTCGATGACGCGAATCGGATGGTCGTACACGCTCGACAGTCGGTCGGCGACGAGAACCTCGTCCGGCGTACCGTAAGCGACGCTGCGACCGGCGTGGACGACGAGCACCTTGTCGGCATGGCGTCGCGCGACGTTGAGGTCGTGGAGCACCGCAACGACCGCATGACCCTCGCTGACGAGGCTGCGGGTGATCGTGAGCATCTTCTCCTGCTGTCCGATGTCGAGTGCCGCAGTGGGTTCGTCGAGCAGAAGCAACGGAGTCTCCTGGGCGAGCACGCGCGCGAGCGACGTTCGCGCCTGCTCGCCGACCGACAGTGTCGGATACGTCCGTTCGGCGAGGTGCGTTACATCGAGACGCTCCATTGCCGCCGCGACGACGACGTCGTCACGATCGTCGAGCCAAGGATTGCGGCCCATTGCGACGATCTCACGCACGGTGAACGGGAAGGCGATCGACAGTTGCTGCGGCAACACGGCGCGCAATCGAGCGATGTCGTGTGCCCCGAGTTCGTCGAGCGGTCGTCCGTCGAGCTCGATGGTGCCGGCGGACGGGTCGATATCGCCGGCGAGTGCGCCGATCAGGGTCGACTTGCCCGCTCCGTTGGGTCCGATGATGGCGAGAAGTTCGCCTCTCTTCACCTCGAAAGAGATGTCCGAGAGAAGCGTGTTCCCGTTGCGTTCGATGCGCAGTCCCCGTGCGCGCAGCACGACGTTTTCGGAGCGGGAAGCACCGTGTACCGACTTCGTGCTCATCCCCAGCCCCCTTCGGCACGTCGGGTCGTGCGCAGAAGAACGAGGAAGAACGGTGCACCGATGAGTGCAGTAACGACTCCGAGCGGCAACTCGGCGGGTGCGAGGAGCGTGCGCGCGGCGAGGTCCGCGAGCATCGTCACGCTCGCACCGAGCAGGGCGGCGGTCCAGAGAAGATGACGATGTCGCGGACCGATGAGGATGCGCATGATGTGCGGCACGAGAAGACCGACGAATGCGATCATGCCGGTAGCTCCGACCGCGCTCGAGGCGAGCAAGCCGACGACCGCAATGGCCTGCAGCCGCACCGATTCGACGCGAACTCCGAGGTGGCCCGCACTGCGATCGCCGAGGGCGAGGGTGTCGAGGACACGGGCAAATCGCGCGCTCATGATGACGCCGAGAATGCCGAGGGGGAGCACCGCGGCAACGGTGCGCCACGTCGCCAACCCGAGGGTGCCGAGACTCCAAAACGTCACCGACCGGATCTGCGCATCGTCGGCGATGAATACGGAGAATCCGATGACGGCTCCGGCAAAGGCGTTGATCGCGATGCCGGTGAGGATGAGCGTCACGACCTCGGTGCGACCGCCGTGGCGTGACAGCGCATAAACGAGTGCAGTGGCGAGCGTGCCGCCGAAGAATGCCGCGACTTGGACTCCGAGCGGCAGTGCGTTCGCGCCGATGATGATCGCGATCACGGCACCGACGGAAGCGCCCGCCGACACGCCGACGGTCGCCGGTTCGGCGAGCGGATTGCGGAAGATGCCTTGCATGATCACGCCGGCGAGGGCGAGCGATGCGCCGACCACCACTGCGAGTGCGACACGCGGAAGTCGCACCTGCCAGAACACGCCGTGTGCGACCGGATCCGTCGACGTCCGCGTCGGACCGTCGATGAGGATGCGCAGGACTTCCCCGATGCCGATTCGATACGCACCGGATGCGAGTGACACGATCGTGACGACGACGAGCAAGACGACGAGCACGACTCCGACGCCGAGCGTGTTCGGTCGGCGTCGTGGCGTCATGGGCGATTCAGTCTCGCGGGAGATCATCGCGGCGTCACGACGGCGGCGAAGGACTCCGACAGTCTCTCGATGAGTCCGCCCGTGCGGGGGCCGAACGAGAGAAGTAGGTCGTCGTCGACCGCAACCACCGCGCGGTTGCGGGCTGCCTCCGTCTCGGCGATTCCGGGCAACGAGAGCAGGCCGTCGAGATCACCCACCGACGTGAGGCCGTTGGTCATGACGAGCAGAACGTCCGGGTTCGCGCTGACGAGTGCCTCACTCGTCAGCGGCGTGTAGTTGCCGAGTCCGCTTTCCCTTCCCACGTCGATGCCACCGACGGCGGCGATGAGTTCGTCGGCTCCCGATCCTTCGCCACCGAGCAGGTACACGGATGCGGTTCCACGTACGTACAGAAATGCAACCCGTGGCACGCGCGGGAGCATTTGCGTGCCGCGCAGTGCGGCGGTGATCGACGCATCGGTCGCGGCATTGAGTTCGATTCCCGACTGCGGAACGCCGAGTGCGGCGGCAACGAGCGTCACACGCTCGGGCATCTCCGACAAGGTCCACGCCTCGGGGGTGATGAGCAAGGGAACGCCGGCGAGGCGCAGCTGTTCGATCGACTCGGGAGGGCCGCTGCGCGTGTCGCCGATGACGAGCGTCGGTGACAGGGAGAGAATGCTCTCGGTCGTGACGTCGTGACCGTTGCTCACCTTGGTGACGTCCTGGAGTACGGGGAGGACCGTGGTGCCGTCGCGACCGACGATCGAATCGGCGAACCCGAGGGCCACGACGATCTCGGCGATGGCACCGTTGAGAACGACGATCCGTGATACGTCGGTGACGCGAACCGCGACGTCATCCGCACCGACCACCTCGGCGGGCAGTACGGGTGTACGCGACGCAAGCACCGGGAGCGCAACGTCGGCGGAATCGATGATGACCGGTGCGTCGGTGTCGCCGCCGGCGGCCGCGGCCGCGGTTGACGGTGCGTCGGTCGATGGCGACGGAGCCGATGCGGGCATCGCGCCGCATGCCGCGGCAACGGTGACGAGTGCGACTGCACCGACTGCAACGAGACGTCGTACGAGTCGTTGCATCGGTGATAAGAGTAAGGGCATGAAGTTGATCCGCGACGATCGGTGCGCCCACCGCACGTTCGTGCGCATAGGGCTGGGAGTATGGATGTACTTCGCCGTTACTGCGTGCTCTGCGGGTGAAAACGCGGCTCCGGCGTCGACTGACGACCCCACCCCCGCGGTGACCGCATCGGCCTCAACGACCGCGGTTGCCGCGCCGGCGGTCGCAACGACGATCGTCGCCACATCGACGACGGTGCCGGGTGTGTCGTCGTCGATGCCCACAAGTGTCACTGCAACGCTGCCGTCCTCCGCCGGAGCGCGTCCGTCAACGGTGTCGACCACGATCGTCAATTCATCAACGATTCCGGGTACTTCTTCACCCGCGTCGCGCGCAAAACTCGTCGTCAGTGCGACGAGCCGACTGAGCCCCGACGGCGAGAACGTCACGGTGCGCGGGTCGGGATTCGACGTCTCGAAGGGCATCTATGTCGCCGTATGCAACCAGCCGCAGGTTCTCGGGCGACGCTGCGTCGGTGGAGTCAACATCGACGGGTCGTCACCACAGTCGATCTGGATTTCCTCGAACCCGCCCGGTTACGCCGCCGGCCTGCCGATTCCGTACGGGGATGGCGGAGTGTTTTCCGTCACGCTCCTCGCAAAGGCGGTGTCACCAAACATTGATTGCACAAGGGAATCATGCGGGATCGTTGCCTTCGCCGACCACACGCGCTCCGACGACAGATCGCAGGACGTGTTCATCCCCGTCACTTTCGGATAAGACATCTCGTCATGAACTCACGACAACTGTCCCCCCGGTTGCGCAACGGCTCGCGTCGCGCTCGTCGCGTCGCGATCGTCGCAGCAACGTCAATTCTCATCGGACTCGGTGTCGGAGCCGTGCCCGCATCGGCATCGGTCACCGTGTCGGTGAGCAAGCAAGCGTCACTACTCGACGGCGAGAAAGTCACCGTCACCTTGGCGGGTGTGCCCGCCGGCCAAGGTGTGTACGTGCGTCAGTGCTACCAGGCGTCCCGCGGTCAGCGAGATACGACCGGACTGAAGTGCAACGGCAGCATCCAGCAGACCGACCTCATGGCGTGGGCGACGATGGACGGCGCGCGCGGCTCCCAGCCGGCAACCGCGCCGATCACGCTGACGCTGCGCGAAAGCGTCACCGTTGGCGGAGTGTCGTACCCGTGCGGCGTGCGCGACTGTTCCATCTTCGTGTACCGCGACCACCGCGGATTGTTCGATGCTTCCCTCGACACGGTATTGCCGTTGATGTTCCTCGCCGATCCCACCATTCGTTTGCGTCCGACGGGTCTCGCCGCCGACGGTGCCGCGGTGAAGGTCGGATCGAGCGTTGCGATTCGCAACACCACGCTGCGAACGACAGATGACGTGCGGGTGAACGTCCGCTCGCTGTCCCCGCAGGTGTGCTCGGTGGCGAAAGGTTCGACGACCACGGTGGTGCGTTACCTGCGCGCCGGCCAGTGCGTGCTCGCGATGCGGGCAAAGGGTGACATGGTCATCACGAAGAACCTTGACTTGCGTCTCACCCAAACGGTGAACTGAACCTCATGCAAGGGCGGCGCCGGGTGCTCGTGCACCTGGCCCGCCAGTTTGCATTCCTCGGTGCGACGAGTATCGGGGGACCCGCCGCCCACATCGCGATGATGCGGCGTCGGTTCGTCGAGCGCGATGGCGAACTCACCGATGCAGAGTTCGGACGCCTGGTGGGAGCGTGCTCGTTGGTTCCGGGTCCGAACTCGACGGAGTTGGCAATGGCGCTCGGCGCGCGGCGCGCCGGTGCGCCGGGTCTGTTCGTGTCGGGTGTCGCATTCATCCTTCCTGCGGCGCTCATCGTCGCCGTCGTCGCCGCGGGCTACGAACGTGCGGTGACGTCCGACGTCATTGACGTTGCACGGCGATGGTTGGTTCCCGTCGTCGCGGCACTCATCGTGCGTGCACTCGTTTCACTGCGCACCGTTGCCGTTGCAAACGTGCGCGATCTCGCAGTTGCGTCGTACGCGATCGTGGCGAGCGCCGCCGGGGTCCCCGAACTCCTCGTCATCGCGGTCGCCGGAATCATCGTCGCCGTGCTCTCACGACCGGCTCGCGGGGCCGCCGTGCTCGTGCCGCTGTGGGCGCCGTGGAGTCCGTCACTCGTTGCCGTGTTCCTCGTTTTTCTGAAGATCGGATCGGTCATTTACGGCAGCGGCTACGTACTGCTCGCGTTTCTCGAGACCGACGTCGTCGGTCGCGGATGGGTGAGTGAGCGGGTCCTCGTCGATGCCGTGGCGGTCGGACAGATCACGCCCGGCCCCGTGTTCACGACGGCGACCTTCATCGGCTGGCAGTTGCGGGGTGCTTGGGGTGCGGTTGCGGCGACCGCGGGGATATTCGTCCCGTCGTTCGTGTTCGCCGCCCTCATCCCGCGGATCGTCGCGCTCGCAGACCGCCGAGCGGTCGTGCGCGATTTCCTACACGGGGTGACGACGGCGTCGTTGGCCGTCATGGTTGTCGTGTTGTGGCGCCTGGGTGACACCACCCTGCGGTCCCCGCAATCAATCGCAGTCTTCGTCGCGACTGGCGCATTTTTGTTGTGGAGGGAACGACGCTGAGAGTAACGTGACGGAGAACACACTCGCCCCGCAGTGGGTGCCCGTCCAAAGGAGTCTTCGTCGTGAGTCGAATCGTCCGAGCCGCACTGCTGCAAACGAATTGGACCGGCTCCAAAGACACGATGATCGACGCCCACGAGAAGGCGGCGCGGGATGCCGCAAAGCAGGGAGCGCAGATCATGTGCTTCCAGGAGCTCTTCTACGGCCCGTACTTCTGTCAGGTGCAGGATCCGAAGTACTACGAGTACACCGAGGCGATTCCCGACGGCCCGACGACCAAGCGCTTCCAGTCGGTCGCC
>CAZIME010000011.1:2294-34194 GCA_964540395.1 uncultured Bifidobacterium sp. | reverse complement strand
CCCTCGTCATCACCACCGAGTGCCTCGTTGCCGACAAGCCGGAGAAGAACCCGGCTCCGGCAGGCGGCGGCATGCCCGGTGGCGGAATGGGAATGATGTAACCACCGCTCCCCGTGACGATCACGGGGTGACAGATCCTAAGTAACGAACACTGCCGCGTTCCGCTCAGGCGGGGCGCGGCAGTGTCGTTGTGTGCGGCCGGATGCGACGCAGTAGGCGTGCGCTACACGGTGAGCCGTGCGATGACCGCTGCGTGCAGGTGCGGGTTGGCACACACGATCGTGTCGCCACGCCACTGCGGCGCTCCGAAGCGGTCGCTCCACGCGGCACCCGCCGCTTCGACGATCGGCACGAGTGCGGCGATGTCGTACGGCTTCAGACCGATCGCATCAACGGAGACGTCGAGCGCACCTTCGGCGACGAGCATGTGCTGCCAGAAGTCGCCGTAGTTGCGCACGCGCGCGACGTTGTGGGCGAGCGCTTCGAGTGCAGGTCCGCGTCCGGCATCGCGCCACGACTGCGTCACCGAGATGCTGGCGAACGCGCGGTCGAGGGAAGCGGTATCACTCGCCCGAATGACGCGCCCGTTGAGGTGTGCAGGGGAGCCGTGCGTCGCCCACCACCGCCGGCCGAGAGCCGGGGCGGAGACGACTCCCGTCACCGGTATTCCGTCGACGACGAGGCCGATGAGCGATCCCCACACGGGAACCCCGCGCACGAAATTGCTCGTGCCGTCGATCGGATCGACGTACCACTCGCGGCGCGCCACGGCGGGTCCGATCCGACCGAACTCCTCGCCGACGATCGCGTCGCCGGGGAAGGCTGCGCGCAGCACGGCAGTGATCGCCTCTTCGGTCGCCCGGTCGATCGCGGTGACTTCGCTCGCATCGGCCTTGCGCTCGACGACGAAGCTGCGCTCGGTGAAACCGGCGAGTGCAACCGTGTCGGCTGCGTCCGCGGCGCGCAGTGCGACGTCGAGATCGCTCACGCGTCAGCGTCCGAGGCTCGACAGCACGTCGGCTTCGATCCCCGCGGCGTCGAGACCGAGCTGGGCGAGGATGACGTCGGGCTTGGCGTGCGGAATGAAGCGCGTGGGAACTCCGCGCACGACGAATCGGGTTGCGCGCGAGTCGTCGCGTTGACGCACCGACTCCGTGAGCAGTGCACCGATGCCACCGTCGGAGATTCCGTCTTCGTACGTGAGCACGGCATCGTGCCGTGCCGCGTCGTCGAGCATCGCCGAATCGGCGGGAACGCAGCTGCGTACGTCCCACAGGGTCACTGCGACGTTGCGCGCGGCGAGGGCATCGACCGCCTTCTGCGCCGCACCGACGAGTTTGCCGACGGCGAGGATGCACACCTTCGCGGTCGGATCGACGGACAGCTTCCGCGCCGAGAGGTCCGAGCCCACGTCGTGCTCGGGGACCTGGCGCGCCGTGCCCTTGGGGTACCGGATGACGACCGGACCGGAGTCGGCGAGGGACATCGCGTCGTGGAGCATTTGCTGCAGGTCCTGTGCGCTCGACGGTGCGAGCACGCGCATTCCGGGCACCTTCGAGAGCAGGGCCATGTCGTAGATGCCGTGGTGGCTCGGACCGTCGTCACCGGTGATTCCGGCACGATCGAGACAGAACACCACGGGAAGTCTGTGCAATGCGACGTCGTACACGAGTTGGTCCCACGCCCGGTTGAGGAACGTCGAATACAGGGCAACGACGGGACGCAGGCCGCCCATCGCGAGACCCGCGGCGAACGTGACGGCATGCTGCTCGGCAATGCCGACGTCGAAGAAGCGGTCGGGGAAATGCGACTGGAATGCGAGCAGTCCGGTCGGTCCCGGCATCGCCGCCGTGATCGCGACGATGCGCGGATCGACTTGCGCTTCCTTCGTGATTGCGTCGGCGAAGGCCTGCGTGTACCCGGTCGGTACGGCCTTTGGTGGACCGCTCACGGGGTCGAAGGTCGGTGCGTCGTGGAGGTGCTTCTCGTCGTCGTCCTCGGCAGGCGGATAGCCGCGTCCCTTCTGCGTGAGCACGTGCACGACGATCGGCCCTTCGCTCGATCGCTCGATCGCCGAATTCAAAGCGTGTTCGAGTCCCTCGAAATCGTGACCGTCGATCGGTCCGACGTAGCGAACCCCGAGCGCCTCGAAGAAAGCCGTCGGCTGCAGGTATTCGCGGATGCCTGCCTTCAGTGCCTCGAAGCCGCGCTCCGCCTGCGGGCCGATGTACGGAAGGTCGTACAGGAACTGCTCGAAGCGCCGCTGTCGGCGCACGTACACGGGGTTGAGTCGGGCATTCGTCAGCGCCCGCGACAGGCGGCGCGTGAGCCGGTCGGTGGGACGCGGCTTGTCGCTCGTTTCATCGAGCGGATACGGCGGCTGCGTGAGGTTGGAGATCGTCGGCGCGTACGAACGTCCGTTGTCGTTGAGGACGATGATCACCCGTGACCGGGAGTGTCCGAGATTGTTCAGAGCCTCGTAGGCCATGCCCCCGGTGAGCGAGCCGTCACCGATGACGGCGACGACGTGGCGATGCCGGGCGATGCCGTTGTCCCGCGCCACGGCGAGGCCGTGCGCGTATGACAGGACGGTTGAGGCGTGACTGTTCTCGATGAAGTCGTGGACGCTTTCCTCGCGGCTGGGATAGCCGGACAGCCCACCCGCTTGGCGCAGTTGCGAGAAACCTCCCCGGCGACCGGTGAGGATCTTGTGCACGTACGCCTGATGCCCCGTATCCCAGAGGATCGCGTCGGTGGGGGACTCGAACACGCGGTGCAGCGCCATCGAGAGTTCGACGGCACCGAGATTGGATCCGAGGTGGCCACCCGTCTCCGCCACCGCCGACACGATGAAGTCGCGGATCTCACCGGCAAGGAGTTGCAACTGCTCGGTCGTCAGGCCGCGCAGGTCGCTCGGTTGGCGGATGTCCTGCAACGCCATGGTGACGCAACGCTACTCGTCGCCTCGTTCCTGTCGTCGTGCCAAGCGGGCCTGATTCCAGTGGTGGAGGCGCCCGCCGAGCACGCGGCCGGCGACGAACACGGCAATTCCGCCGACTCCGTCCATCCAGAAGTGGTTGCCTGTGACGACGATCGCAAAGAGAGTCAATGCTGGGTAGAGCAGGAGGGCCACCCGTGCCATGCGTCGCCGCACGAACGGATACAGCGCAAACACGCACCATGTCGCCCAACCGATGTGCAGCGACGGCATCGCCGCATACTGGTTCGATATCGCCTTGCCTGGGCCCTCGTTGAAGGCCCACGGTCCGCCGTGTACGTCGATCGTGTCGACGAACCCGAAATTCTCGGCGTCGTTGTACGTGCGCAGTTCGCTGCGGATGCACGCGCCACCCTCGGCGACGGGCGGGCACGGTGCGTCGAGCAGCCGCGGTGGCATGACGGGGAACAGCGCGAATCCGACGAGTGCAAGGGCGGTGGTGAACGCGAGCGTGTTGCGCCACAACGCGAACACCGCGGGGTGTCGCATGAACAACGCGATGAACACCCCGATCGTGACGAGAAAGTGTGCGAGGCCGTAGTAGGTGTTCATCACCTGGAGGAACGTCGGGAAGCCCTCGAACCAGTCCTGCACGGACTCCTCGTGGTACAAACCGAGTGCGCGCTCGAGTCGGATGATGCGCATCGCGTTGACGAACGCCTCGATGGGGATCTGTGTGCCTGTGACGAGCGCGGAACCGAATTGGTTGCGTACGAGGCTGTAGGCGACGTAGAAGCCGAGCACGATGAGCGCTTCCTTCCACCACATGGTGCGATGGATGACCTCGCCCGTGGGGCCCGCCGCTCGTGACATCTGCGACCCGTCCGCTGCGGAGTCCGTGCGCATCGCGCCAGACACTACCGAGAGCCCCATCGGTAGAATTCGTCCATGGCAGCTTCCACCGACATGCTCGTCGCACCAGACGTACTTCAACGTGTCCTGTCAGCCGGTCGGGCCGACGGCGCCGATTTCGTCGAGATCTATGTCGAGGACAAGCGTTCGACGTCCGCGGGTCTCGACGACGGACGCATCGAACAGGTGTCGTCGGGTCGCGATCGTGGTGCGGGAATCCGCGTCGTCGCAGGTGACACGACCGGTTACGCGCACACGGCCGACCTCACAGAACGCGGTCTGCTCGCCGCAGCCCGCGCCGCAGCCGCCGCAGCGCGCGGCTCGTCGGGTTCGGCGCGTACGGTCGCTCTCGGCGCACCCGTCACGCATCCGGTGAACGACGTTCGCGTTCGGCCGTCCGACGTCGACACGAAGAACAAGGTCGACCTGCTGCGTCGCATCGACGATGCCGCGCGTTCCGTGCACGGTTCGATCGTGCAGGTGTCGGCGGGGTACGGCGATTCGTTCAAGCGCATCCTCGTCGCGAACACCGAGGGCGTGTTCGCCCTCGACGAGCAGGTCCGTACGCTCGTGCGCGTCAGCGTCGTGGCGCAAGGCGACGGTGGAATGCAGACCGGCTACGACTCGCTCGGACACACCATTGGATTCGAGATGTTCGACGACAACGACGTCGAGGAACTCGCACGGCGCGCCGCGCAGCAAGCAGTGACGAAGTTGCGGGCCCGACCTGCGCCGTCGGGATCTATGCCCGTCGTCATCAAGAACGGCTCCGGTGGAGTGCTCTTCCACGAGGCGTGCGGTCACGGCCTCGAGGCCGACCTCGTCGGCAAGGGGGCGAGCGTCTACCGCGGTCGCACGGGTGAGTTGGTTGCGTCACCGTTGGTGACGCTCATCGATGACGGCACGATGACCGCCGAGTGGGGTGCCATCGGTATCGACGACGAAGGCCATCCGTCGCAGCGCAACGTACTCATCCAGGACGGTGTGCTCACCGACTACATGTGGGACTACCTCCGATCGCGCAAGCAGGGACATGCCCAGAGCGGCAACGGTCGGCGACAGAGCTACCAGCACTTGCCGATGGTGCGCATGACGAACACGTTCGTACTCAACGGCCCGCACGATCCCGACGAGATCGTGCGTGACACGAAACAAGGGGTGTACGTGGCGAAGCTCGGCGGTGGACAGGTCGATACGGCGAGTGGTGACTTCGTGTTCGGAATGACCGAGGCGTACCTCATCGAAAACGGAGAAATCACCGAACCGTTGCGCGACGGCAACCTCATCGGCAACGGGCCCCAGGTTTTGCGTGACATCGACCTTCTCGGCAACGACTTCGCCATGGGCAATCCCGGTACGTGCGGCAAGGACGGTCAGGGCGTACCCGTCGGTGACGGTCAGCCGACGCTGAGGGTGAAGGCAATGACCATCGGCGGTACCGCAGCATGATGCATCCGGTGGTCTCTCCCCGGTCCGCGAAGCGGTGACTCGGTGAGAACCGACGTCCCCGACCTGCAGGAAATCGCCGACCGCATCGTCGCGCGCGCGACGGCCGGGGAGCAGATCGAGGCAGTCGTCGGTCGCGGTGGCGACACGTCGATCCGTGTGTACGAGGGCGAAGTCGAGCACTTCGTATCGGCGCAGAGTCAGGGCATCGGCATTCGCGTCATCCGCGACGGTCGCACGGGAACCGCGTATGCCGGCAGTCTCGACGAGTCGGTCATCGCCGACGTGCTCGCCCAGGCGCGGGACAATGCGCGCTACGGCACCGTCGACCCGTACGCCGGGCTCGCCGAACCGGACGGTGTCGCACCGACTCCCCAGGTGTTGTGGAACGAAGAGCTCGCCGCCTGGCCCACCGACGGCAAGGTGGAGATGGCAAAGGAACTCGAAAAGCGTGCGCTCGCGGCGGATCCCAGGGTGCGTACGGAGGAAGCGAACTACGAGGACGACTGGAACGAATCAGCGTTCGCGACGACGACCGGAATTCGGGTGAGCGGACGCGGCAACTCGTGTTACGTGTCGGTGGCGACGCTCGCCGACGACGGCGACGAGACGCAGACCGGATTCGGATTCTCCGTCGGCGATTCGCCTCGCGAGCTTGATCTCGGCAAGGCAGCGGGTGACGCCGCCGAACGAGCCACGCGACTGCTCGGTGCGACGAAGCCGTCGAGTCGTCGCACGACGATCGTGCTCGATCCGTATGTCACTTCACAGTTCATCGGAATCCTCTCGAGTGCGTTCAGCGGCGAGAACGTCGCCAAGGGGCGCAGCATTTTCGCCGACCGCATCGGCGAAGCCGTCGCCACCTCGCAATTGACGATCGTCGACGATCCGACGAACCCCCTCGCGTACACGGCCACCGACATCGACGGTGAGGGGCTCGCCGCGCGACGAAACGTGCTCATCGATCGCGGCGAATTGAAGATGCACGTTCACTCCTCGTACAGCGCGCGACGAATGAATACCCGCTCGACGGGCAACGCGACGCGCGGGGGCTTTGCATCGAGTCCCGGGGTCGGCTGTCTGGCGATGCAGGTTCTGCCCGGATCGCGAGGTCAGGCCGAGCTCATCGCCGGAATCGACGACGGCGTGCTCATCCAGGACGTCTCGGGACTGCACAGCGGGGTCAACCCCGTGTCGGGGGACTTTTCGACGGGTGCGGCGGGAATGCTCATCTCGCGCGGCGCACTCGCCGGACCGGTGCGCGAGTTCACCATTGCGAGCACCCTGCAGCGCATGCTGCTCGACATCGTCGCGATCGGCAACGACGTCGAGTGGCTGCCGATGCGCGCCGCCGGTCTCACCCTCGTCATCGGTGACGTGACACTGAGCGGTACCTGAGCCGCCGATGCTCTCCGTGTTCGAGGCCCTCGTGTTGGGCGTCGTGCAGGGTCTCACCGAATTCCTCCCTGTGTCGTCGAGCGGACACCTGGCACTCGTGCCGTGGTTGTTCGACTGGCAGACCTTCGCCACCGAGGCCGATGCCACGTCGTTCGATGCGGCACTGCACATCGGCACGTTCGCGGCCGTCATCGTCGCGATGCGCGGGGAGATCGCACCGTTGCTGCGTGCTGGAGCGCGCTCGCTCGTCGCACCGTCGCGCGCGGTTCAGGACCCTGTCGCTCGTCGGGCATGGCTCATCGTCCTGTCCGCGGTTCCCGCTGGCGTCGCGGGGATCGTCCTGCGCGACGTCATTGCCGACCGTCTCGGCGGACCGGTGGCAGTAGCGGTGTCGCTCATCGTCTTCGGCATCGTGCTCGGCTGGGCGGATCGACGCCCGGCGGATCGCGCCGGCGACGACGTTGGCGTGCGCGACTCGCTCGTCATCGGTTGTCTCCAGGTGCTTGCACTCAACCCGGGAACGTCGCGTTCGGGAATCACGATCGCCGCGGCGCGTCTGCTCGGTTACGAGCGCGCAGCCGCCGTGCGCCTGTCGTTCCTCGTCGGCATACCCATCGTCGGCGCCGCGGGCGCGTTCGAGGCCATCAACGTGTTGCGCGGGGGAGTGGAGAGCGGCATCGTCGCTCCACTGATCGTCGGTGTACTTGCCGCGTTCCTCTCGGGCTGGCTTGCGATCCGCCTGCTCGTCACGTTGGCGACGATGCGATCGTTCGCACCGTTCGTCACGTACCGCATCGTGCTCGGCGTCGTCGTGTTGCTCATCGTCGCGTCCGGCTTACGATGACGTCGTCGTCAGCCAGCACCATGCCGCCCCGATTGCGCATGCAGTGATCGTGAGGTGGCGAATGGCGCGGTTCGTGACGATTGCCGATTCGAGGCGGTGACACCAGAGCCGACACGGCTCCGGAATGGCGCGGGAGACGGCGCGGAGACGTACGTGGGAAATGGCAACACTCTCGCGAAATCGTTTCATGCGAGGAATGTGTGCGCAACGTCGCGCACGAGAGGCGGTCAGTCGCCGTTCGAGGAGCCCGGGGTCGACGGACCCGTTCCCGATGAACCCGTCCCCGACGCGCTCGCCGACGTCGAGTCGGTCGACGACTTCGTCGTGCTCGATGCCCCCGGGGACGTGCCCGCCGACGATCCCGACCCGGCGGAATCCGTCTTGTAGAAACCTCCGCCTTTGAAGGTGATCCCGACGGGGGTGAACACCTTCTTTACGGGGCGGGGCTTTCCGTCGCTCGGATGCGGCGCCTCGCGCAACGGCTCGTCATCGAAAGACTGATGCACCTCGATGGTTTCCCCGGTGTCAATGAAGCGATACACGTAGGTCGGCATGCGGCGGAGAAGTCTACGATGAGCCGGTGGCCGTGCGCGTTGCTGTGATCCCGGCCGCCGGCATGGGCACGCGCTTTCGACCGGCGACGAGCGCCGTACCGAAGGAATTGCTCCCCGTGTACGACACACCCGCCTTGCAGATCGTCATCGACGAGGCTCGTGGCGCGGGGATCGAGCGGATCATCGTCATCTCCGGCGGGCACAAACCCGCCGTGCGCGCGTGGGTCGACGCAACGTTCCCGGGTGGCGACGTCGTCGTCGTCGACCAGGACGCGCCGCGCGGTCTCGGTCACGCCGTTGCGTGCGCGCGCGACGCCGTCGCGGGCGAGACGTTCGCCGTGCTGTTGCCGGACGAGCTCATGGGCGACTCGTCGTTGTTGCGCGATCTCATCGCCGATCACGAGACCCGCGGCTGGTCGTCGATCGGCGTCGTCAACGTGCCGCGCGAACTCACCTCGTCATACGGATGTGTATCGCTCGCCGCACCGCTCGTCGACGGGCGGGCACGGATCACCGACGTCGTCGAGAAGCCGAACCCCGCCGACGCGCCGAGCGACCTCGCCATCGTCGGGCGTTACGTGCTGGAGGCCGACATCTTCACGGCTCTCGAACGCTTGACGCCGGCAAGGAACGGGGAGTTGCAGTTGAGCGACGCGCTTGCGGTCCGTGCCCGCGAGGGTCGTGCCGGTGTCGTCGTTGCACGCTGCACCCGGCACGACACGGGAACGCCGCTCGGCATGCTCACGGCCGTCGTCGACCGGACGCTTGCACGCCCAGACGTCGGTGCTTCGCTGCGCACGTGGTTGACGCAACGGCTTTCGCAGCAGTGACCCGTTCGAACGTCGACATCGCGCCGATCGCGGCACATCTCTCGCAGTACGTCGACGACGGTCGACTCGCCGGATGCCACTTCGTGCTCGCCGAGCGGGGCACGGTCGTCGGCGACGTTCGCCTCGGATGGAGCGACCGGGAGGCGGGGCGCGCCGTGCACGGCGACGAGCTGTGGCGGATCTACTCGATGACGAAGCCGGTGACCTCCCTCGCTGCGCTCAACTTGTGCGCCGCCGGTGTGCTGTCGCTCGATACGGCAATCGCCGATCACTTGCCCGAGTTCGCGGCACCGCTCGTGTGGGCCGGTACCGATCGCGAGCCACAACCGGCACGCGAAACGATCCGCGTTCGTCATCTGCTCACACACATGAGTGGCCTCACCTATGGATTCCTCCACCGACATCCCGTCGACGCGATGTACCGACGTGAGGGGTACGAGTTCTCGGTGCCGAAGGGTGTCGACGTGGCGGCGGCGTGTGCTCTGTGGGCGCGACTGCCGCTCGTCGCCGAACCGGGTACCCGCTGGAATTACTCGGTGTCCACCGACGTCCTCGGTCGGCTCATCGAGGTGGTGACGGGCGAGGATCTCGACGCGCACCTGCGCCGCACGATCCTCGCTCCGATGTCGATGCACGACACCGACTTCTGGGTCGATGACGCACGTGCCGATCGATTGGCCGCGATGTACGTCCCCGAAGCGCTTTCACACCGTGCAGTGCGTTCCGAGCCGATGAGCCGCTCGGGTCGTCGCCGTCCGCAGTTCCTCGCCGGCGGCGGAGGCCTCATCGGGTCGGCTGCCGACTACCTGCGCTTTGCGCGGATGCTCGCCGCAGGTGGTGAGCTCGACGGCGTACGTGTCGCGACTCGGGACACCGTGCGCGCGATGACGACGAACCAGCTCCCGGGAGGTGTCGACATCGCCGCGATCGGCGAGCCGGTGACGGTCGGCGACGATCTCTCGGGGGTGGGGTTCGGCTACGGCGTCGCCGTTGTCGTCGATCCCGAGCGCACCGCGCTACCGAGCGTCGCCGGAGAGTTCTCGTGGAGTGGGGCGGCAACGACGACGTTCTGGGTAGATCCCGAGCACGACGTCATCGCGCTGTTCTTCGCCCAGTTACTGCCCTCGAGCACGCACCCGGTGCGCGCCGAGCTGAAGCGTCTCGTCTATTCGTTGATGCGCTGAAAACCGACCGACTCGTTCGTGACGACGCCGTGCGCGTCGACACCGGCATCGACCGTCGCTCCGACGAGCAGGCTGTCGTAACGCCACGACGACTCGCCGGTGCGCTCGTATCGCACGGTGCGCGGCTCGACCGACAACGTCTCGACGTCGATCGCCGCCACGGGTACGAGGGCGGCATCGGGATGCGTGAGCGGAAGCGCACGAACGACGAGTGAGTTGGTAAGAGGCGTGCGGGCGAGGTCGACGAAGTCGCAGCCGTCGAGATCGGGGCGGTGCGCCCCGTTCACCTCGCCCCACCGGCCGTGCCGATCGCGCGCCAACCACAGGTCGGGTTCGTCGAGGTCGCGAAACAGCAGGAACTGCTGCACCCGGAAGAGTGCCGACAACCGCACGACGTACGTCGCTTCGTCACGACCGAGCGTTCCCTCGACGGTGAACCCCTCGTTCTCCCATCGAATCGAGCCGTGCACCCGCTCGTCGTCGGGTCCGCGCCAGGACCACGTGAGTCCGTCACCGGGAAAGGGGAGAAGAGCGGGCACGCGCCCAGCCTCGCACGAGTGATCGCCGCTACCGTCACGGAGGTGATTCCCCTGCACGAGGCGCGCGATTACGTGCTCGACAGATGCCACGTTCTCCCGGGCATCGCGACCTCGTACCTCGACACGCCGGGACGCGTTCTCGCCCGTGACGTCGTGGCGACCGAGGACGTCCCTCCGTTTGCGAACACCGCGATGGACGGTTTCGCCGTTCGCAGCGCCGACGTTGTCGGCGCGCCCGTTGAGTTGCGAGTCGTCGGCACCATCGCCGCCGGCGATGACCCCACGTTGCGCTGCGAAGCCGGTACCGCGGTGCGCATCATGACCGGGGCGGTCATCCCCGACGGCGCCGACGCCGTCGTCATGCTCGAGGACACCGAGTCGCCGTCACCGCAGCGTGTCGTCGTTCGTCGCGCCGTTGCACCCGGCACGTCGGTGCGCCCCATCGGCGACGACGTGCGCACGGGGGACGTCGTGTTCGCCGCCGGCACCGTCGTCGGTCCCGCAGGTGCCGGTGTACTCGCAAGTATCAATGCGCGCACGGTTCTCGCTCATCCACCGGCCCGAGTTGCACTGCTGTCGACGGGTGACGAACTCGTCGTCGACGGCTCGCCCCTGCGCCGCGGTCAGATTCGGGAGAGCAACCTCACCTCGTTGCACAACGTCCTGCGCCGCGACGGTTGCGACGTCGTCAATCTCGGCATTGTCGCCGACGACGAGGCCGAGCTCGAGCGCGTGCTGCGCGATGCGGCGGCACGGTGCGACGCCATCGTTACGAGCGGCGGTGTGAGCGTCGGGGACTTCGACGTCGTGAAAGCGGTGCTTTCGCGCATCGCCACGATGCGCTGGATGCAACTGGCGATCAAGCCGGCCAAGCCGTTCGCCTTCGGCGAGCTTGAGACGCCGGCGAGCGGTGCGGCATCGGGCAACCGATCCGCGCGCATCGTTCCCGTATTCGGTTTGCCCGGCAACCCGGTGTCGTCGCTCATCAGCTACGAGCTTCTCGCCCGGCCCGCGCTGCGCAAGATGATGGGTCACCGCAACGACGTCGTGCGTCCCACCGTGCGGGCCGTCGCCGACACGCCGCTGCGGCGCAAGGCCGACGGAAAAGTCCACTTCATGCGGGTGTTCGCCGAGCACCGCGATGACGGACGGCTCCACGTGCGCGACGCGGGTCCGCAGGGAAGCCACCAACTCGCCGCAACCGCGCTGGCCAATGCGCTCGCCGTCGTGCACGACGGAGCGGGCATCGCCGCGGGCGACGACGTCGAGGTCATCTGGCCCTTCTGACGCCCCGGCTTTAGGCTTTGGCCATGGCACAGGGAGCATCCGGTCCCTCGCTCATCGATCCGTTCGGGCGCGCCGTGCGCGACCTGCGCATCTCCGTCACCGACCGGTGCAATTTCCGCTGCACGTACTGCATGCCCGAAGAGGGTCTGAAGTGGCTGCCGCGCACCGACGTGCTGTCGTACGAGGAAATCCGCCGCATCGCCAAGGTGTGCGTCGAGCGTTTCGGCGTCGACGGCATCCGGCTCACCGGTGGTGAGCCGACCGTGCGGGCGCATCTGTCGACGCTCATCGAGAAGCTCGCCGAGCTCGTCGTTCCCGTCGATGCCGACTCGCCTCGCGCGGGTCGGCGCATCGATCTCGCCCTCACGACGAATGGGGCGACGCTGGCGCTCATCGCCAAGGACCTTCGCCGTGCCGGTCTCGAGCGAATCAACGTCAGCCTCGACACACTGCAGCGCGACAAGTTTGTGCAGATGACGCGCCGCGACGAACTCGACTCGGTACTCGAAGGCATTGACGCCGCGATCGACGTGGGTTTTTCACCGGTGAAGGTGAACGCCGTCGTCCAGCGCGGGGTGAACGACGACGAGATCCTCGATCTCGCCGAGTTCGGCCGTCGCAAGGGTGTCGAGGTGCGGTTCATCGAGTTCATGCCGCTCGATGCACAAGGTGGCTGGATGAGCGGCGACGTCGTGTCGCAGGACGAGATCGTCGCCACGATCGACGCTGTGTACCCGCTCGAGCTCGTGCCCGCACGCGGTGCGGCACCGGCGGACCGCTGGAGGTATCGCGACGGTGCGGGCACCGTCGGTGTCATTCCCACGGTGACGAAGCCGTTCTGCGGCGACTGCGACCGCGTCCGGCTCACCGCCGATGGTCAGTTCCGCACGTGCTTGTTCGCCACGACCGAGTTCGACCTCCGGGCACTCGTGCGAGGTGGCGGCACCGACGACGAACTGGAGGCTCTCATTCGCCGCGCCGTCGGCACGAAGTGGGCCGGTCATCACATCGGTCAGGTGACTTTCGTGCGACCGAATCGTTCGATGAGCCAGATCGGGGGATGACGTGAGCGACGTGCACTTCTCGCATCTGGATCCGCATGGTCGTGCGCGAATGGTCGACGTGACTCCGAAGGAGCCGACGCACCGTCGTGCCGTCGCGCGGTGCAAGGTGATGATGAATCCGCAAACGACCGCAGCGATCGCGAACAGGGAAGTGAAGAAAGGCGACGTCCTTGCCGTCGCGCGCGTCGCCGGCATCCAGGCTGCGAAGCGCACCTCCGACGTCATCCCGCTGTGTCATCCGCTGCTCGTCGGCGCGGTGCACGTGAACTTCGACATCGGCGACGATCACGTCGCGATCGAAGCCCAGGTGGAAACCGTCGAGCGCACCGGCGTCGAGATGGAGGCGCTCCATGCATGTGCCGTCGCCGCGCTGACGATCTACGACATGTGCAAAAGTGCCGACCGGGAAATGGTCATCGGTGAACTCACCCTGTGGGAAAAGACGGGTGGCCGGCAGGGGACCTACCGTCGCGAGGCGGACCCCTCGGCCTGAGCCTCGGCGGTCGATTCACCGCCGTCACATCGCCCCGGCGGTGACCGGCCGACGGTCACCAGCGGTCCGGGATGACCCCGTCTATTGGGATGAGCCCGTCTGTTACGAGATTGTCATCTTCGGCGTAGACTGATTGAGGTACATGAGTCAGCTCATCCTTCTCATCGTCGCCGCCGCTTGGGCTGCAGTTCTTCTGCCCCCCCTCGTGCGCGCCCGCATCCGGAACACCCCCGGGACGTCCGTCTCCCAGTTCCGCCGCCAGCTACACACCCTCCAGCGCGGCGGGCGCCCCCAGCAGGCCCCCCTTCGTTCGATGGCCCGCCCGTTCGCCCCTGCGACTCAGGCGCTGCGTCGGCCCCTCCACCAGGTCGGTCACCAGTTCGGACATGCCACCTCGGCATTCGTCCGCCCGACCGGAGCCCGTCAGCACGCGCGCTTCGTCGGTCCGTCGTTCGAGCGTGAACTCATCCGTCGTCGTCGCCAAAGCTGGGTTGTCGGACTCTTCAGCGGCGCAGTGCTCTCGCTTTTCCTCGCCCTCACGACGCGCACGATGTTTTTCGCGTGGACGTTCACGATCTCGACGATCGCGCTCATTGGTTACTGCTACGTGCTCGTCCAGTTGCGTGCACGCCGCGATGCACTGCGTCGCCAGCACCAGTTTCGCCGAGTGGCCTAGGCTCGCGCGCCGCTAGCCTCGTACGAAGCGGGGCTGTAGCTCAGTTGGCAGAGCGGTACGTTCGCAATGTACAGGCCAGGGGTTCAATTCCCCTCAGCTCCACGTGATTCGACGGGCAGTCTGACGACTGTCGCGTCCCGACACCTCGTGCGGAGTTTTTTCCTGCACGGCTGAGGGCAGTGCAATGCTGACACCATGGTGATGTCGTCGTGACGACCCCGCAGGGTGTTTCTTGGCCGGAGGCCATCGACATCGTCACCGGGCCCGGTCAGCTCTTCGAGTTGACTCGGGACACGGTACGCGGTGTCGAGATGCAGGTGTTCCGGCATGCCCCGGCGCACCTCGGGGACCTCTTTGCGCTCGCGCGACGCCACGGTGACAAGGAGTTCCTCGTCTACGAGGATGAGCGCCACGATTTTGCGACGGTGTTCGCGCGCGCCGACGGATGCGCCGACTTTCTCGTGCGCACGCTGGGGCTGACCCGCGGCGACCGGGTTGCCATCGCCATGCGCAACTACCCCGAGTGGGTGATGGCGTTTGTCGGCATCGTGTCGAGCGGCCTCGTGTCGGTGTCGCTGAACAGTTGGTGGACCGCCGATGAGATGGACTTTGCGTTGCGCGACAGTGGTGCACGCGTCCTCGTCTGTGACGAGGAACGCTACGACGTCGCGCGTTCGACGTGTGACGCACTGGGAATCGAGGTCGTGTGCGTGCGCACGCGCCGTCCCGCAGGCACGCGCTTCCACCGGTGGGACGAGTGCGTCGCCACCGATGCCGCGCATCCCGGCAGCGGGGGAGTCGGGCCTGACCACGATGCAACGATCCTCTACACGTCGGGCACGACGGGTCGCCCGAAGGGTGCGGTATCGACGCATCGGGCGATCATCAGCGCGCTGATGGCGTTTTCGTGCCGTCAGCACGTCGACGGCGTGCGCGCCACGAGCAAGCCGCCGGCCGACGACTTCCCGTTGTGCTTCATCCTCATCGTTCCGCTGTTTCACGTCACCGGATGCGTTGCGGTGATGCTGAGTTCGCTCGTTGCGGGCCTCAAGCTCGTCATGATGCGCAAGTGGGACGTCGTACGTGCACTCGAGCTCATCGAACGCGAGCGGGTGACGAACTTCATCGGAGTTCCCACGCAGAGTTGGGATCTGCTGAATAGCCCCGAGTTCACGAAGTACGACACCTCGTCACTGCGTTCGGTCGGTGGGGGTGGCGCGCCGGCTCCCGCAACTCTCGTCGCGAAGGTGGCGCGCGACATGCGCACCGCCGGCCCGCAGCTCGGCTACGGCATGACAGAAACGAACGCCTATGGCCCCGGCAACCGCGGCCCTGAATACATCGCCCGACCGACGTCGACGGGGCGGGCGGTCCCCCCGATGCGCATCGAGATCCGCAACGACGAGGGACGTGCCGTTCCCGCCGGTATCCGTGGCGACATCTGGCTGTTCGGGCCGATGCTCATTCGCGGATATTGGAATCGACCGGATGCGACCGAGCAGGCCTTGCGCGACGGATGGCTGCACACGGGAGACATCGGTCGTCTCGACGACGAGGGGTTCTTGTACATCGAGGATCGGGCCACTGACATGATCCTGCGCGCCGGTGAAAATGTTTATTGCGCCGAGGTGGAGAGTGCGATATACGAACTTCCGGGCATCGGCGAAGCTGCAGTGTTCGGGGTACCTGACGAGCGACTCGGTGAGGACGTCGCTGTCGCGATCGTGCCGTTGCATCCCGGTGCGGTCGATGCACACGCGGTATGGGTGGGGCTGTCCGGACGCATCGCTGAGTTCAAAGTGCCGAAGTATGTCGCGATCGTCAGTGAACCTCTGCCGCGCAACGCCGCAGGAAAGGTACTGAAGCGAACGTTGCGAGAACGTGTCGTCAGTCGCAGCGTGGAAGTGACTGAACGGTCATAAACCGCGTCGTGCTTGTGCGAACGAGCACGAGCAGGCGTGAGCGAGTTCCACTACCGTTCCCAGCAACACCCATGAAGTACGGTCTCACGTGGTGAATTCTGCAGATACCACGAGTGGTTCCTCGCGTGACGACCAGCGTCGCCTGCCGGCCGACGGTCAGGGTCTTCGCCCGTCCGGAGCCGGCATCATCTTCTGGTCCGCCGAACCGTGTCGCAAGCTCGCAGTCGTCACGGCCCACCTGTTGCGTGCATCGCTTGACGTCGTCAATCGCGGACGCCCGTTCGGTCCGATGTCCCTGCAGATCGGTGTGGCGTCGGGCGGCTTCCTGCCGATCTACGACCCGCTCGTGTCCGAGCGCCGACTCGTCTTCCCGCCCCGCCCGCGGATCGACGGCTCGCCGTGGCACCACGTGTTGCTCACGACGTCGGTGAGTTCGTTCGTGCGCTTTCCTCCCGAGCATGATGCCGGGAAGAACGTCAAGGCAATTGCGCTGCCGCATCTCGTCGACGTTTTGGAGGCCTTCGACGAACGGCGGCCGACCGACGTGCGGGAGTTGTTCGCCGCGATCGAGCGTCCTGCGATGACAACGACGAAGGGTGACTGCTCGCACTCACGCAAGTGCGTCATGGCGACTGCCGATCTCTGTCAGCGCGCGATCGTCGGACTCGCCGACGGCTGGTTGTAAATCAGCGACGCGACGTCGTCGACGACTTCAAAAAGTCGGCGAGGCGGCACTTCAGCACCACGCTCAGTCGCGTGAGTGTGTCGAGTGACGGTGAGAAGTGGCCATTCTCGATACGGTTGATCGTCTTGCGATCGACACCGGCGAGTTCGGCGAGTCGAGCCTGTGACAGACCGCGGTTCGTGCGCAACTCGATGAGTCGCTCGGCAACCTGCTCGGATGATTCTTGTGAAGCGCGCTCCAAGGCCTTGCGCAGCGCCTGCCCCGTCGGTTGCTTGGTTGAGGTTCCCATCAGGCTGACACGCTAGCGAACGGGTATGGGCGACTAGGTTGTCGGCGGTCACAACGGGACGTCAATACCGGGGAGCATCACCGTGTCAGCAGAGCCGTGTCGTTAGAGCCGAGTCTCGATGCAGTGACCATCGGCAACGCGATGGTCGACGTCATCGCAGCGGTGGACGAAAGGTTTCTCGTCGCCCACGACATGGTGAAGGCGTCAATGATGCTCGTCGATGCCCAGCGGTCCGACTTTCTGTACTCCCGGATCGGGGAGTGCATTCAGGCGAGCGGCGGCTCGGCGGCCAATACCAGCCATGGAATGGCGAGCTTCGGTGCCCGGGCGGGGTTCATCGGCAAGATCGCCGACGACGAGCTCGGCAGGGTGTTTGCGGCCGATCTCGAGCGGGCCGGGGTGAGGTTCTTTCCCGCGCCGTTCGATCACGACGAGCCGACGGGACGGTGCGTCATTGCCGTCACACCCGACGGCCAGCGCACGATGAACACCTTCCTCGGCGCGGGAGCGGTGCTCACGCCGGCGGACATCTCCCGTGAAGCGGTGCAGTCGGCGGCAGTGGTTTTCCTCGAGGGATACCTCTTCGACAAGGACGACGCGAAGGAGGCGTTCCGCGTCGCGGCCCAGTACGCCCACGATGCACGTCGTCGCGTCGCGCTCACGCTGTCGGATTCGTTCTGTGTCGAGCGGCACCGGACCGACTTTCTCGCCCTCGTACGCGACGAGGTGGACGTCCTCTTCGCCAATGAGCACGAGTTGTGCTCGTTGTACGAGACGACGTCGTTCGACGAAGCGGTCGTGAAGTTGCGCCGCGACTGTCGCCTCGCCGCCGTCACGCGCAGCCATCTCGGTTCGGTCGTCATCACGCCCGACGAGTACGTCGAAGTGCCGCCGATCGACGTCGACCGTGTCGTCGATGCGACGGGCGCGGGAGACATGTACGCGGCCGGTTTTCTCGTCGGTTTCGCGCGGGGAGCATCGCTCGCAGATTGCGGACTCATGGCGACGATCGCCGCGACCGAGGTGATCGGACACGTCGGTCCTCGACCGCTCGTACCGCTGGCCTCACTGTTGCCCGAACGCCTGTCGAGCTAGTTCTACTCGGCGCCTTCCTGCGTCGGGTGATATGCAAGTGACAAATCGCCGAGTTTGACGAGAGTCGACGCCACCCATCCGCCGAGTGCACCGAAGTGTTCGTCGAGCAGCGAGTTGGTTCCGTCGGCCAGTGTCGCCTCGGCGAGCGCGTACACACCGTGGTACGCGAGCTCGGCGCCGTGTTGCGTCGGCTGCCGGGTGTCGGACGCCGTCACCTGTTCGATCGTCACACTGTCCCGCACGAGCGCTTCACCGCCGAGTGACGGGCTCGTCGCCGACACCGCGGCTGCGATGAGCCCCGTATCGGGCGCGGAGACGAGGCGTTGCACGCGAAAAACGACTTCGAGTTCGATGACGGGCGATTCGTGGAACGTCTCCTCGACGTACCAAGCGCGATACGTCGCCTGGCTCCACGACGGCCACGTGAAGGTGACGTGGGCGACGACGCGGGGTGGCTGGCCCTCGCCGGGGAGTCCGTAACTCGTCGTCCACACGAGGTCTCCGAGCAATACGTCGGACTGCAGATGTTCCTCGAAGGCCTGGCGTTCGAGGAACGCCTTGTCGAACGCCTCGCGGAGGGCGCCGATCGCGTCGGTGAAGACGTGGTCGAGCACGCCGTCAGACTAGTGATGTGAAACAATGGGAAAACCATGTCGAAGCTTCTCGTTGACGTCACCGACGGTGTCGCCACTCTCACCCTGAACAACCCCGCCGAACGCAACACGATGACCGCCGAGATGGTCGCCGAGATCACGGCGGCGATGGACGATGCCGAGGCGAACCCGAAGGTCGGTGCGATCGTCGTCACCGGCGCGGCTCCCGCGTTTTGTGCAGGCGCGAACCTCGGCAACCTCGCCGAGGCGACGAAGGAACGTCTCATGGGCATCTACCAGGGCTTTCTGCGCATCGCCTGGAGCCCGTTGCCCACTCTCGCCGCGGTGAACGGTCCCGCCGTGGGCGCCGGAATGAATCTCGCCCTCGGTTGCGACGTGCGCATCGCCGGAAAGTCGGCACGATTCGATTCGCGCTTCCTCCAGTTGGGTATTCATCCGGGCGGCGGCAACACGTGGATGCAGTTGCGCATCGCCGGATCACAGACGGCGGCGGCAACGGTGCTGTTCGGTGAAGTGCTCGACGGTG
This sequence comes from uncultured Bifidobacterium sp., assembly GCA_964540395.1. GTDB lineage: Bacteria > Actinomycetota > Acidimicrobiia > Acidimicrobiales > Ilumatobacteraceae > F1-60-MAGs027. The sequence goes on along the minus strand of CAZIME010000011.1, from coordinate 14,898 downwards.
ATGCGGCCGTTGCGGCGGGGCTCGCATGGAAGTGCGTGGCCGACGACGAGTTGCTCGCCGCTGCGCAGACGATGGCTGCACGTGCTGCGACGACGCCGAAGGAACTGTCCGCGGCGGTGAAAAAGACGCTGCGCGAGATCGGTCAGCTGTCGACGCACGCACTGGCCGTCGACGCCGAGCAGGAGCCGCAGTTGTGGAGCACGCGTCAGCCGTGGTTCCGCGAACGACTCGAGGCTTTGCAGCGCAAGATCTCCAAGAAGTGAGGTGATCGTGGGCAGGCACGACGCACTGTTCCAGCCGATCACGATCGGTCGGCACGACTTCACGCACCGAATCATCGTCCCCCCGCACGGGTCGGGGAACATGGTCGGCAGCGACAAGGAATTCGCCGCGTACAAGCAGTACTACGTGGCCCGCGTCGAAGGCGGCATCGAGTGGGTCGGTGGAGGTCCGCTGTACCTGCGCAATCCGTTGCCGCCGGGATTCGAGCCGAGCGGACTCGGCGCATACGGCCCCGGTCTGTTCCGCCACCCGAAGTTCGCCGCGCGCATGGCCGCCCTGACGTCCGACGTGCATCGTGCCGGTGGCAAGGCCACGGCACAGATCGTCATGCAGGGAGGCAAGCCGCTCGCACCGTCCCAGGAGCAGAGCGGGCACGGCGACTGGCGCATTCCGCATGCCGTCGACACCGACGAGATCGCCTGGCTCGTGCGTGAATACGGCGAGTCGGCGAAGATCGCCGTCGATGCGGGTGCGGACGTCGTCGAAGTCCATGCCAACCACGACGATCTCGTGCAGTACTTCCTCTCGCCGAAGACGAACCGGCGTATGGACGATTACGGCAGCACGCCGGAGAACAGGCGACGCTTCCTGCGCGAGGTCGTCGAGTCGATTCGAGCGCACATCGGAAGGGACGTCACCGTCGGTCTGCGGCTGTGCATGGACGAACTCATGCCCGGTGGCTACGGCGCCGACTACTGCGAGTATCTCGTCGGATGTTTCACCGACGAGGGACTCGTCGACTATTTCAGCGTCGACGTCGGCAACAATTGGGGAGCGCCGTCGTACATTGCGCCGTTCACCTTCGCCGAAGGGCAGTGGGCGTCGCTCGCCGGTGAGATGAAGAAGGCGACGAATCTGCCCATCGTCTACGTCGGACGCGTGTCCACGGCCGATCGTGCCGCCGAAATCGTCGAACAGGGACTCGCCGACATGGTCGGCATGGTGCGGGCGAACCTCGCCGACCCGAATTTCGTGAACAAGTTGAAGCGCGGTCGCGCGCAGTCGATCCGGCCATGCGTCGGCGTCAACGACTGCATCCACCGCATCGTCGTCGAGGGACTGCGGTTCGGTTGCGCGAGCAACCCCTTCGCCGGCCACGAGACCGACGGCCCTCTCGTACCGGCAAAGGACAAGCGCAAGGTTCTCGTCATTGGTGCCGGCCCCGCGGGTCTCGAACTTGCGGGTCTCGCCGCCGAGCGCGGGCACGACGTCACGCTGTGGGAACGCAACGACCATCTCGGTGGACAGCTCGCCATCGCGGCGCGTCTGCGCAGCAATCGCGCCTACGAGCGGTGGATCACCTGGCAGAAATGGCGTCTCGAGGAAGCGGGTGTCGACGTCGTCACGGGCAAGGATGCCGACGTCGACGCGGTGCTCGCGTTCGGTGCCGACGTCGTCGCAACGGCGACCGGTGCGAAGTTCCGCCCGCCACTCGTCGACGGTGTCGATCTGCCGCACGTGTTCACCGTGCCGGAGGCGCTCGATGATCCGTCACGACTCGGCAAGCGCGTCGTCGTCATCGCCGAGGACGATCGTCCGAGTCCGTTGTCGGTGGCCGATCACCTCGCGAGCCTCGGCCACGAAGTGACGGTCGTCTATCCCACGGTGACGCCCTCGCAGCTCATCGGTGCGTATTCGATCGGCGCAATGCTCGCCCGTTTCGACGAAGTCGGTGGAACCGTCGTGACGAGTACGAAGCTCGTGCGTATCGAACGCGATCATCTCGTCGTAGCGCATTCGTTCAGCTACCGCGAGCGGCGTATCGACGGTGTCGACTCGGTCGTGCTTGCAACGGGGAGTCATTCCGAGGACGATCTGTACACGCGGTTGAAGCACCGTCACCCGAGCGTGCACCTGCTCGGCGACGCGTACGCACCCCGTCGTTGGACGTTCGCCACCCGTCAGGCGTACGAACTCGCCCGCATCATCTGAATTCGCAGCACACGCTGCGAATTTGATCTGTGTTGTCCGGGGCGTTATCGACCCGAGTCGACGAGCGCGTCTTCGGTGAGGACTCGCGAGAGATGGCGGCGGTAGTCGGCCGAGGCGCGGATGTCCGACGAGGGGGAAGTGTCGCGGTCGGCAAGTTGCGCCGCCTCACGTACCGCTGCACCGTTGCGCAGCGCATCCTCCACAGCGGTGGCACGCAGGGGAATCTCACCCATGGCGCCGAGCGCGATCGCATCACCGGCGACGGCCACCGACACGACGGCCCAGTCCTGTGAGCGCACCGTGAACTTCTGGTAGCTCGAGCCCGCGCCCGTGACGGGAATGCGGATTTCGGTGAGGATCTCGTTCGACTGCAGGGCGGTTTGCCAGAAGCCGACGAAGAAGTCCTTCGCGGTGATCGACCGCAATCCCGTCGGACCGGTGGCGACGAACGTGGCACCGAGTGCGAGGAGCGCGACGGGAAGATCCGACGCCGAGTCGCCGTGGGCGACCGAGCCGCCGATGGTGCCACGGTTGCGCACCTGCGGGTCGCCGACGAGTGCGGCGGTGCGGGCAAGCAGGGGCACCAGGCGGTTGACCTCGGGTGAGCGTTCGACGAGCACATGGCGGGTGAGCGCACCGACGACGAGCTCATTGCCTTCGTGACGGATGCCCGACAACCCCGGCAACGACGCGATGTCGATGAGCACGCTCGGCGTCGCGAGACGCAGCTTCATCAGCGGGATGAGCGAGTGGCCGCCGGCGAGCAGCTTTGCCTCGTCGCCGTGCTTCGCGAGCGCCTCGTGGGCCTCGGCCATTGTGCGGGCCTTGACGTAGGTGAACGGTGCGGGAATCACTTCGGACCTCCCGCGTTCTCGGCTGCCCAGCGCACGGAGTTGACGATCATCTCGTACCCGGTGCAGCGGCAGATGTTGCCCTCGAGGGCGTGGCGGATCTCACCGTCGCTCGGGTTCGGGTTCTCGTTGAGCAGCGCTGTGCATGCCATGAGCATTCCCGGGGTGCAGTATCCGCACTGCAGGCCGTGCTCCTGGCGGAAGCCCTCCTGCACGTTGCTCAGCCCGTCGAACGGACCGCTGAGGCCCTCGATCGTAGTCACCGACTGACCGTCGGCCTGCGCGGCAAGCACCGTGCAGCTCTTCACTGCCTCGCCGTCGAGCAGCACCGTGCAGGCGCCGCAGTTCGACGTGTCGCAGCCGATGTGTGACCCGGTGAGCCGTGCATGCTCGCGGATGAAGTGGATGAGCAGCGTTCGGTCCTCCACCTCGTGCGAGTGCTTGCGCCCGTTGAGCGTGATCTCGATTCGTCTCATCGTCCTGCTCCGTTCGTGTTGTGAGAATTCATTGCGGCCCAGATCTTCTCCGGAAGCACCGGCATATCGAGATGTTCGACACCGAGGTGGGAGAGCGCGTCGACGATCGCGTTGACGACCGACGGTGGCGCACCGATCGCCCCCGATTCGCCGATGCCCTTCGCCCCGAGGGGGTTGTTCGGGCACGGCGTATTGATCCGACCGGGAATGAAGCCCGGGAGATCCGGCGCCGACGGGATGAGGTAGTCGACGAGATTCGAGGTGATCGGTTGGCCGGTGTCCGGGTCGTACTTCATCTCCTCGTACAGCGCCTGGGCGATGCCCTGTGCCGCACCACCGTGCACCTGCCCCTCGGCGAGGAGCGGATTGATGACCGTGCCGCAGTCATCGACGAGGACCATCTTCGCGACCTTCACCTTGCCCGTGCGCCGGTCGATCTCGACGACGCAGCCGTACGCACCCGACGGGTACGAGAAGTTCGGGCTCTCCTGGAACAGTCGTTCCTCGAGCGTGCCGGCCTGCAACTCCGGTGGGAGTCGCAACGGTTGGAAGCTCGCCAGCGCGACGTCGGACCAGCCGACCTTCTTGCCCGGTGAACCCTTCACGCTGAACGCGTCGTTGGCGACCTCGAGGTCTTCCTCGGCGGCTTCGAGCAGGTGCGCGGCGATCTTCTTCGCCCGTACGAGCAATCGCTGACTCGCCACTTTCGTCGCCGATCCGACCATCGGCACCGAGCGACTGCCCATCGTGCCGATGCCCTGAATGACGGTTGCCGTGTCGCCGTGCACGACGTTGATCCGGTCGAAGGAGATGCCGAGTTCGTCGGCGGCGATCTGTGACACGACCGTCTCGGTGCCCTGACCGTGTGGCGACGAACCGATGAACAGCGTGCACGAACCGTCGGGATGGATGCGTACCTGGGCCGATTCCCACGACGCAAGGTGGCCGAATCCCTCGAGCGACCCGTTCGGTCCGAATCCGGCGATCTCGATCCACGTCGAGAAACCGATGCCGATGAGCGGTTTCGTCGGGTCGTTGAGATGGGCTTTCTGTTGTGCCTTCACCGCGTCGTAGTCGAGGAGTCGTACGCATTCGCGCAACGCCTCGGGGAAGTTGCCCGAGTCGTAGATGACCGCTTCGTTGTGCGTTTCGTACGGGAACTCGTTCGGTTGGATGAAGTTGCGCATTCGCACCTCGACGGGATCGATACCCGTGCGATCCGCGACGAGATCGACGATGCGCTCGATCGAGTACGTCGCCTCGGGACGACCCGCGCCGCGGTACGCCGCGACGGGCGTCGTGTTCGTGACGACGGAGCGGAATGCGGTCTGCACCTTCGGCACCTTGTAGCAGCCGGCAGCCATCCAGTTCGTGAGCACCGGCAGGCCGAGACCCGTCGGGTCGGGGTAGGCGCCGAGGTTCTGGGTAACGACGAAGCGCAGCGCCTTGATCTTGCCGTTCTTGTCGAAGCCGACCTCGAGGTCGTGCTCCTGATCGCGGCCGTGGGTCATCTGCAACATCGCCTCGGTGCGCGACTGCATGAACTTCACGGGGCGTCCGGTCCATTTCGACAGCAGCGGCGTGACGAACAGTTCCGGCGACCAGACGATCTTCGCGCCGAACCCGCCGCCCACCGCCGGAGCGATGACGCGGCATTGCGTGTGCGGCACGTTCAGCCACGCTGCGAGCTTGTTGCGCAGGTGGTGCGGTGCCTGGAACGTCGCCCACACGGTGAGACCTTCCATCGTCCAGTCAGCGAGACAGCCCATCGGTTCGATCGGAACGACGGCGCAGCGCTGGTTGACGAGGTGCAGGGTGGCGCGCATGTCGCACGACTCCATGACGCGCTCGAGGTCGTCGACCATCGGCACGGTGACGACTGCATTCGATCCGTGGTGGGGGAACAGCAGCGGAGCATCCGGTGCGACCGCCTCGGAAATGGTCGTCACCGCGGGGAGTACTTCGTATTCGACGCGCACGGCGGCGACGGCATCGGCGGCGGCGTAGCGGTCCTCGGCAACGACGACGGCGACGGGCTCACCCGCCCAGCGCACGCGACCGGTGGCGAGCGGCGGACGCTCGAGATCGGGCAGACCGCCCGGGAGGTCGGGATAGTCGACGAAATCGTGCGACGTCCAGATACCGAGAACGCCGGGCATCTTCAGTGCGTCGCGCGTGTCGATGGAGAGGATGTTCGCGTGCGCGTGCTCGGAGACGACGAACTGCGCGAAGGCGACGTCGGTCGGCTTGAAGTCGTCGACGAATTGGGCGCGACCGGTGAGAAGGCGCGGGTCCTCCTTGCGCAGGACCTTGGCTCCGACGAGGCTCATGAGTTCTCCTTCTTTCGTCTACGTGGGAAGTACCGACTGATCTTCTTGCGACGCTGACGACTCGGACGGTGATGGTGTGCCTGGGAGTCGGCGGGATCGTGCCACCACTCGCGGGTTTCCGGTGTTGAGTTCGTGCCCCATCGCAAGATGCGCCCGAGCAGGTACTCGGGGCCGCTTTCCTCGCGACGCCACCAGCGGCGCTGACCGCCGTGCACGCGGCGTTGGTACGTCGACAAGCCGACGGAGATGATGAGTGCCAGACCGAAGAAGAGGTTTTCCACCCATAGAACGGCGACTCCTGCCAGTTGCAGTCCCTTCACCCCACTTTGTAGCACGAGCACGCTGAGAAAGGTTCCCGGAACGTTGAAGCGGCGCTTGAACTGCGTGGAACCGAGGAACACCGCGGCAAAGGCGGGAAGCAGGTACGGGGCTCCCGACTGCGCCTGGGTAGATCCGTACTGCGACACGAGCAGGATGCCGCCGATGGACGCGACGAATGCCGACACGACCATCGCTGCGAAGATGTAGCGATCGGTGTGGATGCCCGCGAGGCGCGCCGCGTCGCGACCGCCGCCGGTGGCGAAGAAGTAGCGCCCGACGGGCGTGTGCTCGATGACGAACCAGGCGATGACGGCGAGTACGACGGCGATGATCACCGAGGTGCGCAGTCCGAAGGCGAACTCCGTCGTCAGCGAGAGGAACGAGTCGGGCAGGCCGAGGATCGAGCGGTTGCCCGAGCGCCACACGGCGAATGCGGTGAGAATCGAGCTCATGCCGAGGGTGGCGATGAACGAGTCGATGCGTATCTTCACGATGAGGAAGGCGTTGATCGAACCGATCGTGAGACCGAGCAGCAGCGCCGCACCGATCGCCGGCCACACCGGCCACGCCCGGTCGACGAGCAGCCACGCCACGACGACGGAAGACGCCGACATCGTCGCCGCAATCGACAGGTCGAAGACGCCGGTGGCGAGCGGAATGATGAGTCCGATCGCGACGACGATGAGGATCGCCTGCTGGTTGATCACCGAACGGTGGGTGAGCCACGTCAGCCACGTGTCGGGGACCCACAGCGAGTAGATGAGCCACGTCACGGCGTACAGGTAGAGCACGCCGATGTTGCGCGGGTGCAGTTTGCGCCACTTGAACGGCGATCGACGCGTGTCGAAGCGACTGTCGATCTTCTCGCGTCGCTCGACACGGTCGTACTTCAGACGCCAGCGGCGCGTGAGCTTGTTCTGTTTGAGGACGAGTCGCGCCTCGACTTCGCCGGTGGCCGGATCGACCTTCAGCGGACCTTCGGCATTGCTCATGTCGTCTCCTTCGTGCGGACGTTGCGGGAAGCGTGTGTGGGAGAGGGCGTCGCGTCGTCACGAATGACGGCGAAGCCGAGCTTGCGTTCGACAACCCGCGTTCCGGCGCGCAGACTCGTGGCTCCGAGGGTCTCGGTGACGATGCGGCTCGTCGTGAGGTTCGAGCCCGACAGCTCGCAGGCGATCATTCCGCCTCGCAACACGAGCACTCGGTCGCACAGGCGGACCAGCTCTTCGGGATCGGGTGACGTGACGACGACCGCGCCGCCGGTGCGGGCGAACTCGTCGATCTTCTCGTAGATCGCCGTCTTGGCGCCGACGTCGACACCTTGTGTCGGCTCGTCGAGGATGAGCACTTTCGGGTTCGTGCGCAACCATCTCGCGAGCACCGACTTCTGCTGGTTGCCGCCGGAGAACTTCTCGAGTCGTCGGCGCAGGATCGGCGGGTCGACCTGGAGCCGCTCGACCCACTGCTGCACGTCTTCGCGCAGCGGTTTCGTGGCGATCTTCGGACCGCGGCGATGGGTCGACAAGCGGGGAAGTGGCACGTGCTCCTCGAGACGGTCCGAGGCGATGAGACCGAGTCGCTTGCGGTCGGCGGGGACGAGTGCCATGCCCGCCTTCACCGACTCGTGGGGGTGGGCGAACACTTTCTTCTTGTTCACGAGCACCTTGCCGGCGAAGCGGGGCGTCGCGCCGAACACCGCGGTGCCGATCTCGTCGCGACCCGAACCGACGAGTCCGGCAAACCCGAGCACTTCGCCGGAACGCACCTTGAAGTTGACTCCCTTCAACGTCATGCCGAAGACGTTCTCCACCTCGAGTGTGTTGAGGCCGAAGTCCTTGTCTTCGTGCTGCACGTGCGCGCCGATGTCTCGACCGACCATGAGTCGCACGAGGCTCGCGGTGTCGTGGTCGGCCGCGCGTTCACCCGCGGCAACGACGCGTCCGTCGCGCAGCACCGTGATGCGATCGGCGAGATCGAGCACTTCGGGGAGCACGTGGCTGACGAAGATGACGCCCGCGCCGCGTGCGGTGAGACGGCGGACTTCGCGGAACAACGCGTCGACCTCGCCGCGGTTGAGGGATGCGGTGGGTTCGTCGAGAATGAGCAGGCCGGGAACTGAATCGTCCCAGTCCTGCAGGGCGCGCACGATTGCAACGGCGGTGCGCTCCGCCGCGGTGAGAGTGGCAACGGGGCTGCGCACATCGGGTGCGAGTCCGAAGCCGAGGAGCAGTTCCTGGCAGCGCTTGGCTTCGCGGCGCCAGCGGATGTTTTTCAGTGCACCGGTGTCGAAGCCGCGCCCGAGTGCGAGGTTCTCGATCGTCGAGAGAGTGGGAACGAGACCGAGATCCTGGTGGACGATGCGAATTCGGTCGCGCTGGTCGTGGCGCGGATGCCACAGATCGATCGGTTCGCCGTTGAAGCGCACGCTCGCCCCGTGATCGGCCTTGATGTACCCGGCAATCGTCTTGATGAGGGTGGATTTGCCCGAGCCGTTCTGCCCGATGAGTGCATGGACCTCTCCCGGCATCACCTGGAGCGATGCATCGATGAGTGCTCGCTGTCCGGGGTACGTCTTCGACAGCGTTTCGACGTCGAGGACTGGAGTCGTTGCGGGTTGTTCAGACATCTCCGTACCTCCTTCGCACACCGTGTTCGCTTGACTCTGTCTTTACGAACTCATACTCACAAATTCGTATCCAAATAATTCTGAACCCGCAGCTCCGTGCACGCCGGGTTGTGCGCAAGGGCCGCCGGGAAAATCCCGGCGGCCCTTGGCAGTGATCGTGGAACGACACCTGTTGGTGTCGTCAGCCGCGTGGGATCAGCTCAAACCCCAGCGTTTCTTGAACAGATCCTGGAATCCTTCGACTCCGGGCCACAGTGCGGTCGGATCCTTCACCGTCGGTTGCGTGAGGATCTGGCGGGGCAGACCGTTGAGACCGATGTCGGTCTTGTCGAAGATGCCCTCGATGGCCGGCGACTTCGAGATCGTGCCGTCGGTGAACAGCGTGATCGCGATGTCGACTGCGCGCCAGCCGAGCAGACCCGAGGCGAGTGCGAACTCACCGGTCTGGTGCTTGCCGTCGGCGATGAACTGGAAGTTCATCGGCGAACCGGCCTGCGACACGGCCTTCGCCTGGTCGACGAGACCCGCAGCTTCGAGTGCTTCCGGAACGCCGAACATCATGCCGCCGAATGCGTAGGCGATGAAGTCGAGGTTCGGGTCGGCCTGGAGAGCCGACACCATCTGACCGGGCAGGTTCGTTCCGAGGTCGGCGAGGCCGATCTCCTGGAACTTCACGGTGCACTCGGGGCAAATGAGTTCGATCTCGGCCTTGAAGCCGTCCTGGACGAGCGACAACACGGGGAACACCGGCAGGCCGACGAACAAGATGTTCTTGTTCGGGCTGTTGGCGTATGCGTAGTCGGCCATGACCACTCCGTAATAGAAGTAGTCGTCACCGGAGAGGATGTTCACGGCGATGCCGTTACCCGGCTCGAACGGCTCGGGGATCGACCACGAGACGACCGGGATGTTCATCGACTCGAGCGTGTCGAGCTGCGTCTGGAACCACTCGCGCGGGTTGCCGCTCGTCATGACGACGTCGGGCTTGGCCGCGATGGCCGCATCGAAGGCTGCCGCGACGGTATCGGGCGTGTCCTGGTGCGAGGTGGTCTTGATCGTCCAGCCCTTCGAGGCCAGTGCCGCGACTGCCTCTTCGACTCCGGAGCCGATTTCAGCGCACACCGGCACGGAGCAGGTGATGTAGAACACGGTCTTGTTCTCCGGGATCGACGTCGGTGCCGGGCCTAAGTCGAGCTCGGTAACCGGCTGCGACAGTGCCTCGACGCGCGCGAGCGCGATGTCGGCGGGGCTTTCGCCCGTCGCTTCCGCAGTGGTCTCTTCGGTCGCCACGGTCTCTTCCGTGGCAGTGTCGTCGCTCGAGCCACCACAGGCCGTGACAACCACGAGCCCGAGTGCCGCGAGGGCGGCGCCAAGTGTCTTGCGTTTCATATGTTGGGGTCCCCCTTGTTGCGGTTGTGTAACCGTGTATTGACCGTACCGTGCCGTAGGTCACCGCGCCAAACTCGCTCCGTAATTCACGTCACCGAAGGGGTCGTCGGGCGCGGAGTTGCCGGGTCGCGGCTACAGCCAGATGCGCCCGAGCTCGTCGCGACGTTGCGTCCACTCCTCGCTCGTGCACCCGAAGCGGTCGTGGTCCTCCCACACCCCGTTGATCTCGAGAAAACCCTTTGCCCGACCTTCGTGGCGGAAGCCCACCTTCTCCATGACGCGCAGGCTGTTGCCGTTGCGGGGGATGATGCACACCTCGACACGGTGCAGGCGCAGGTCCTCGAAGGCGAACTTGCTGATGACGACGACACCCTCGGCGATGTAGCCGTTGCCGGCCCGGTCGCGGTCGATCCAGTACCCGATCGTGCCGGACTGCATCGCCCCACGCATGACGTTGTTCAGGTTCACCTCGCCGACGAACGCCGAATCGACGAAGACGCCGAAGGAGTACGCGTGTCCGCTCGCGCGTTCGCGCTCGCGGGCGACGCAGCGCTGCCGGAAAGCGGTGCGGTCGAGTGCGGGGTCCGACGTGCCTGCGGGTCGTGTCGGCTCCCATGCCGTCAGCCACTCTCCGTTGCGACGGCGCACCTCACCGTAAGCGTCGAAGTCGGACTCCGTGAGCGGGCGCAGCATGATCCGCCGTCCGTACAGACGTGACGGCGCGTGGGGGTTGCCGGCCGGATGAACGATGCGCCCGCCGTGCCGCGTGCTCACGGCACCCCCCGCTCTTGGTCGTGAGTTCCGTCGCCACGCATCGCCGCGAGGGCGAGACCGTCGAGCAGGTTGTGCGTGCTCACGGTGATGTCCGACAGTCGGAGGCGACGCATGATCGCAACGAGTAAACAGCACCCGGCGACGATGACGTCGGCGCGTTCGCGCGGCAGACCGGGATTGTGGATGCGGTCGGTGAGCCTTTCCGTCGCCAGGGTGCGAAAGACGTCCTCGGCGGCGTCTCTCGTGAGCACCATTCCGTGGAGCCGCGATTCGTCGAACGTGGCGAGCCCGAGTTCGACGGCGGCAATGGTGACGATCGTTCCGGCGACGCCGACGACGCGCGTCGCCGTTCCGATGAGTGGATGTTCGAGCACGGCGTTGTCGACGGCGTCCCCGACGATCGACACGGCATTCGACAGTTCCTCGGGCCGCGGCGGGTCGTGGCGCAGATCCGACTCAGTGAGTGAGACGACGCCGAAGGGCAGGCTCACCGTGCCCTCGACGTCGGTCGTTCCGACCGTCAGTTCGGTCGATGCGCCACCGATGTCGACGACCATCGTCGGGGGATACATGTCGGACGTGTCGTCTGAGTTGGTCCATCGGTCACGAAGCGCGCCGCGCCAGGCGAGTTTCGCTTCTTCGCGCGCCGAGAGAAGGCGGGGCGACGCACCGACGATGGCGTCGATGCGTGCGAACAGATCCGCCGTGTTCGTCGCGATGCGGCACGCTGCCGTGGCGCCGATCGTCACGGCGGTCGCGTCGTACCTGCGAATGAGCTCGGCATACGAGTCGACCGTGGTGCACACCCGGTCGATTGCGGCACCGCTGAGCAGGCCGGTCGTGGTGACATCCTCGCCGAGTCGCGTGACGCGCACCTCGCGGTGTACGTCGACGAGCCGACCGTCGCGGACGTCGGTGATGAGCAGATTCGACGAATTCGAACCGAGATCGATTGCAGCGATGCGCATCAGCGCACCTCACCGAGTTGCGTCGCGACCCAGGCACCGACGGGATCGTCGTTGCCCGCCAGCCATGCGGCGAAGTGGGCGTGCAGGCACTTCACGCCGCGGCGGGTGCCGCCGACCCCGCCGCTCGGACGCGGACCGGTGTGATCTGCGGGCATCGCGGTGTCCCGTTCGTCGGCGTATGCGGCGTGGGCCGCGGCGAGCGTCACGGGGTCGATCTCGCGTTCGGCCGCGTCGACCCCGCCGTCCGCCTCGAGTTGCGAGACGCGCTTGATGTCACGTGTACCGACGAGCCAGTAACGGGTGGGCATCGGGGTCGCGTCGTCGAGCAGCGGCGCGTTGCGCACGACGCGCGGATCTCCCGCGGCGTCGCGTACGACGACGTCGAAGTCGCCGCGCGGACGACGACCGAGCAATTCCGCGACGCGCTCCCGATCTGCCTGTGATGCGGTCAGAGCAGCAGCACCGCCGCGATGACGACGCCGGCGATGACGATGATGGCGGGCACGAGACGCTTCACCATCGTCGATCCTGCCGTCTCCAAGAGATTGATCGGCTCTGCCGCCGGACCGTCGATCTTGCGCACACTCGGGGTGGGCTGTATCGGTGCTGCCGGTGTTGGTGTCGGAGTCGGTCGCGGTGTTGTCGATGCCGGTGA